>NZ_VJYK02000040.1 GCF_007097205.2 Streptomyces alkaliterrae | reverse complement strand
CACCCCGCCCTTCTGGGGCACCCGGGTGATCAAGGGAATCCAGCTCAAGGAGTACGCGTCCTGGCTGGACGAGGGCGCCCTCTTCAAGGGCCAGTGGGGCCTGAAGCAGGACCGCAGCGGCGAGGGTCCGAGCTACGAGGAGCTGGTGGAGACCGAGGGCCGTCCCCGGCTGCGCGGCTGGCTCGACACCCTCCACACGGAGAACCTGCTGGAGGCGGCCGTGGTCTACGGCTACTTCCCCTGCCACTCCGAGGGCAACGACCTCGTGCTGCTGAAGGAGGACGGCGGCGAGCTGACCCGCTTCACCTTCCCCCGGCAGCGCCGCGGCCGCCGCCTGTGCCTGGCGGACTTCTTCCGCCCGGCCGAGAGCGGCGAGCGGGACGTGGTCGGCCTGCAGGTCGTCACCGTCGGCTCCCGTATCGGGGAGGCCACCGCCGAGCTGTTCGCCAACGACTCCTACCGCGACTACCTGGAGCTGCACGGGCTGTCCGTCCAGCTCGCCGAGGCGCTGGCCGAGTACTGGCACGCGCGGGTCCGCTCGGAGCTGGGATTCGCCGGGGACGACCCGGACGCCATCGAGGACATGTTCGCCCTCAAGTACCGGGGCGCGCGCTTCTCGCTGGGCTACGGCGCCTGCCCGAACCTGGAGGACCGGGCGAAGATCGCCGAGCTGCTGCAGCCCGAGCGTATCGGGGTGAAGCTGTCCGAGGAGTACCAGCTGCACCCGGAGCAGTCGACCGACGCCATCGTGCTGCACCACCCGGAGGCGAAGTACTTCAACGCGCGCTGAGCCGCGGAAGTCAGCGCGGAACCGGGCCGAGGGGCGTACACTGTCCGACCCGGTACGGGCCGGTTGTCCCACCTTGTGAGGGGTGGGCGACCGGCCCTCGTGCTCCTTCGGAGGTGTTCGCGTGACCAGCTCGCTTCCCGACCTCATCACCCGTGCGGCGGACGGCTCGGCGCTCCAGGCCGTGCTGCTGGATCTCGACGGCACGCTCGTCGACACCGAGGGCTTCTGGTGGGACGTCGAGAAGGAGGTCTTCGCGGAGCTCGGCCACGCGCTCGACGACCACCACCGGCAGGTCGTCGTGGGCGGCCCCATGACCCGCAGCGCCGCCTATCTGATCGGTGCCACCGGGGCCGACATCACGGTGGAGCAGCTGTCGGCGGAGCTGCAGGCCCGCTTCGCCGCCCGGGTGGAGCGCGGTGTGCCGCTGATGCCCGGAGCAGGCCGGCTGCTCACCGAGCTGACGCGGCACGGGGTGCCGACCGCCGTGGTCTCGGCTTCCCACCGGGCCACCATCGACGTGATGCTGGAGTCGGTCGGCCCGCACCACTTCCGGCTGTCGGTGGCGGGGGACGAGGTCGAGCGGACCAAGCCGCACCCCGAGCCCTATCTGACGGCCGCGCGCCACCTCGGCGCCGAGCCCGCGCGCTGCGCCGTGGTGGAGGACACCGCCACGGGCGTGACGTCGGCGGAGACGGCCGGCTGCCGGGTGGTGGCGGTGCCGTCGGTGGCGCCGATCGCGGCGGCGGCGGGTCGACGGGTGGTGGAGTCGCTGGAGCACGTGGACCTGCGCTTCCTACGTGCGATGGTGCCGCACGTCAACTGACGCGTTCGGGCGATCGGCGCGGGATGTGGTGAGCTTCGTCACCGCGCCGCGCGCCGACGCCGCACGGAAGCGGTGTCGACACCCGCGTTACCGGCGGTAATGGCGGGGGTTTCGTCCGCTTTGACGCGGCTTGGTCCGGTGCCCCCGGACGGCCCGGCGCCGGACGATTTCCCCCGCCGCAGCGAGGGCGGAACAGCGTGTGCGGAAGGAGGTCCCGGGCGCCACTAATCTTCTTCATCCCGGCTTCATTTGACCGAACCACCCCCGGAGCCGGGTGAGGGAGACCGTCGCACCATGAACCGCAAGACACTCGTACTGCCCGCGCTGGCAGGAGTGATGACCACCGTGCTCACCGCGTGCGGTACCCAGCCGGGCGCCCGCGCCGACGGCGACACGCTCGTGGTCGGTACCACCGACAGCTTCGAGGTCTCCGCGTCGACGCCCGCCCCCTTCGACCCGGCCGCCGTCTACGACACCGCCACCTGGAACGTCTTCCGCAGCACCTTCCAGACCCTGCTGCGGCTGCCCCGCTCGGGCACCCTGCCGGAGCCGGAGGCCGCCGAGAAGTGCGGCTTCACCGACACCCGCAACACCCACTACCGCTGCACTCTCCGCGAGGGACTGACCTTCTCCAACGGCCGCGATCTGACCGCCGCCGAGGTCGTCCACTCCATCCGCCGCGTACTCACCATCAGCGACAGCCACGGCCCGGCCGCGCTGCTGAGCAACATCAAGGCCATCGAGACCACACCCGGCAACGCCGTCCTGTTCAGCCTGAAGAAGCCCGACGCCACCTTCCCGCACAAGCTGGCCACCCCGGCAGCCGCGATCGTCGACCCCGAGGAGTACCCGGCCGACGCGCTGCGCGAGGGCACCGAGATCACCGGCTCCGGCCCCTACGTCGTCGACGAGGTCAAGGACGGCCGCATCAGGCTCAGCGCCAACCCGCGCTACCAGGGCGGCCTCAAGCCGCGCACCAAGTCCGTCGAACTGCGCGGCTACCCGGACGCCGACCAGCTCGAACAGGCCCTGACCCGCGGCGAGATCGACCTCGTCACCCGCACCCTGGCGCCCGACCAGATAGAGCGGCTGCGCGAGCGCGACGACATCGACCTCCAGGAGACCACCAGCCAGAGCATCCGCTACCTGGTCTTCAACACCGACGCGCCGTCCGCGCGGACCAAGGCCGTACGCCAGGCCGTCGCCCAACTCGTCGACCGCCAGGCACTCGTACGGGACGTCTACCTGCGCACCGCCGAACCGCTGCACTCGATCGTCCCCGGCGGGCTGCCCGGCCACCGGGCCGCCTTCCACACCCGGTACGGCGAGCCGGACGCCAAGGCCGCCCGGCGCCTCCTCGACGAGGCCGGCGTCGACACCCCGGTGAAGCTCACCCTGAGCCACACCAGCGACTACTACGGCCCGGCCACCCGCGACGAGTTCAAGGCGCTCGCCGCCCAGCTGAACAGGAGCGGACTCTTCCGGGTCAGCGTGACGAGCGCGCCCTGGAAGGAGTTCCGCAAGGCCGCCGTCGACGGCGAGTACCAGGTGTTCGGCATGGGCTGGTCCCCGGACTTCCCGGACGCCGACAACTTCGTCGACCCCTTCTTCGGCGAGGACAACTTCCTCGACAGCCCGTACCGGAACGCGGAGATCACCGACCGGCTGATCCCGCGCACCCGGGCGGCCGCCGAACGCGACCAGGCCGAACGGCAGTTCGTGAGGATCCAGGAGATCGTCGCCGACGAGGTGCCGGTGCTGCCGCTGTGGCAGGGCAAGAGCCACGTCGCCGCCCGTTCGGGCGTCACCGGCGTGGAGTGGGCCCTGAACTCCTCCTCGGTGCTCCAACTGTGGGAGCTGGGTCGCGGCTGACCCGGCCGAGACCTTCAGGACAACGGGTAACCCCCCGCCGGCAGACACCCGGAACAGACCGGAAACACCCGGAAAAGACAAGGTGAGAGTAGTGCGTGTGAGGAAGCGGACCAGTTGGGTCGCGGTGCCGGTCGGCACCGCGCTGGCGGCGGCCCTGCTCAGCGGCTGTGGCTCGGAGGACGGCTCCGGCGGCTCCGGCGGCTCGCTGGTCATGGGGATGACGGACAAGGTGCTGTCCGTCGACCCCGCCTCCGGCTACGACCCCGGTTCCTGGCTGGTGTTCAACAACGTCTTCCAGCCGCTGCTGAGCTTCCCCAAGGGCGGCGGCGAACCGCAGCCCGAGGCGGCCGAGAAGTGCGGCTTCCAGGACGGCGCCAGCAAGGTGTTCTCCTGCACCCTGCGCAAGGACCTGAAGTTCAGCAACGGCAACGACCTCACCTCCAAGGACGTCAAGCACTCCTTCGAGCGGACCCTGCGCATCGACGACGCGGACGGCCCGGCCGTCATGCTGCACACCATCAAGGAGATCGAGACGCCCGACGAGCGGACCGTCGTCTTCCGGCTCAACACCTCCGACGCCACCTTCCCCCAGAAGATCGCCTCCGGTGCCGGCTCCATCGTGGACCACCGCGAGTACCCCGCCGACGCCCTCCGCAAGGACGGCAAGGCGATCGGCTCCGGCGTCTACACGCTCGACAGCTACGACTCCGACAAGGCCGACTTCTCCGTCAACTCCGGCTACACCGGACCCGCCGAGGCCAGGAACTCCGGCATGACGATGAAGTTCTTCGACGACCAGGAGGCGCTGCGCAAGGCGCTCACCGACCGCGAGGTCGACCTCGCCTACCGCGGCCTGGCCACCAAGGACATCGCCGAACTGGAGATGGCCACCACCAAGGAACGCGAAGGCGTCCAGATCGTCCAGGGCACCAGCGCCCAGCTGCACCACCTGGTCTTCAACGTCAAGCACCCGCAGGTCAGCGACGTCGGCGTGCGCCGAGCCGTCGCCCACCTGATCGACCGGTCCAGCCTCATCCGCGACGTCTACCGACGCACCGCCGAGCCGCTGTACTCCGTCGTGCCCGCCGGCATCACCGGCCACAACACCGCCTTCTTCGACCGCTACGGCGAGCGCCCCGACCGGGCCAAGGCCCAGGCCGCCCTCCGCTCCGCCGGCATCGAGGGCAAGGCCAAGCTCACCCTCTACTCGCCGCCCGAGCGCTACGGCCCGGACACCACCCGCGAGATGGAGGCCATCGCCAAGCAGCTCAACGCCAGCGGCCTCTTCGAGGCCCAGGCGAAGGTCGTCGAACTCGAGCAGTACGAGAAGGACGTCGCCGCCGGCAAGTACCCCGTCTACGTGCGCGGCTGGATCCCCGACTACCCGGACCCCGACAACTTCGTCGACCCGTTCTTCGGCAAGGACAGCATCCTCGGCAACGGATACGAGTCCGGCCGCATCGCCGGCGAGCTGCTGCCCCGCACCGCCGCGCAGAGCAACCGCGCCCAGACCGTCGAGGACTTCGGCGCCATCCAGGACCAGATCGCCCGCGACGTGCCCGTACTGCCGATCTGGCAGGGCCGCCAGTACGCCGTCGCCCGCGACGGGGTCGCCGGCCTGGAGTGGACGCTCGACGCCTCCACCGTCTTCCGCTTCTGGGAACTGAGCAAGAGCTGAGCCCGCGGGTGCGCGGAACCGGACACACAGCCGGGGCTCGGAGAGGCGGCCGCCTCCCCGAGCCCCGGCGTCCGTTGTGCCGTCAGTGCGCGCCCGGGCGGACCAGACCGCTCTCGTAGGCGTACACCGCCGCCTGCACCCGGTCCCGCAGCCCGAGCTTCGTCAGCACGTGGCCGACGTGCGTCTTGACGGTCGTCTCGCTGACGAACAGGTCCGCCGCGATCTCCGCGTTGGACAGCCCGCGCGCCACCAGCTTGAGCACCTCGACCTCCCGGTCGGTGAGCGTGTGCAGCGTCTCCGGCACCGGCTCCTCGCCCGTCGGCAGCTTCTCGGCGTACTTGTCCAGCAGTCGGCGGGTGATGCTCGGCGCCAGCATCGCGTCACCGGCGGCGACCACCCGGATCGCCTGCACCAGCTCCTGCGCCGGCGCGTCCTTCAGCAGGAAGCCGCTGGCCCCCGCCCGGAGCGCCTCCACCACGTACTCGTCGAGGTCGAACGTGGTCAGCACCAGCACCTTGGCCGGACCGTCCTTCTCCGGCCCCGAGATGTGCCGCGTCGCCTCCACGCCGTCCATCCGGGGCATCCGGATGTCCATCAGCACGACGTCCGGCTGGAGCGCCCGCACCTGTTCGAGGGCCTGCTGGCCGTCCCCGGCCTCCCCGACGACGGCGATGTCCTGCTCCGCCTCGAGGATCATCCGGAAACCGGTGCGCAGCAGCGGCTGGTCGTCAACCAACAGGACACGGATAGTCACACGAACTCCCCTTCACAGGCCAGGCGGCCACGGTCGGACCCATTGTCGCCCACACGCCCCGCCGGAGGTCGGCGCCCTCAGCCGTCCGACCCCGGCGCGTCGTCGAGCGGCAGCCGGGGCTGGACGACCAGCGGGTACGGCGGGGGAGTGCCGCCGTACTCCGGGCAGTGCGCCTGGAAGTCGCACCAGCCGCACAGCGGGCCGCGCCGCGGCCGCCAGTCCCCGGACTCCGTCGCCTCGTTGATCGCCCGCCACAGCGCCAGCAGCTTGCGCTCCACGGCGGCCAGATCCCTCTCGTCCGGGTCGTGCGTCAGCACGTCCCCGCTGCCCAGGTAGACCAGCTGGAGCCGCCGGGGCATCCGCCCACGCAGCCGCCACAGCACCAGCGCGTAGAACTTCATCTGGAACAGCGCCTCCGCCGCGTACTCCGGCCGGGGCGCCTTGCCCGTCTTGTAGTCGACGACCCGCACGTCGCCGGTGGGCGCCACGTCGACCCGGTCGATGATGCCGCGCAGCCGCAGCCCGGACGCCAGCCGCGTCTCGACGAAGAGCTCCCGCTCGGCGGGCTCCAGCCGGCTCGGGTCCTCCAACGAGAACCAGCGCTCGACCAGCGCCTCCGCCTCCGCCAGCCACCGCGCCAGCTCAGGCCCCGGTACGCCACCGCCCGGCTCGCCGCCCGGTTCGCCGCCGGGCTCACCGTCCGGCGTGTCCTCGGGCCGCGCGAACAGCTCCGCAAGCTCCGGCCGCCGCGCCAGCAGCCGCTCCCACTCGCCGACCACCAGCGAGCGCGCCCGGGGCACGCTGCGCCGCTCGGCGGGCTCGTCGAACAGCCGCTCCAGCACCGCGTGCACCACCGTGCCCTTGGCGGCCGCCGCGCTCGGCTTCTCCGGCAGCCGGTCGATCACCCGGAAGCGGTACAGCAACGGGCAGCGCATGAAGTCCGCCGCCCGGGAGGGGGACAACGACGTCGGCGCCCCCGGCATCGCCGGCTCCCGCCCACCACCCGCCACGTCGCCCGCGGCCTCCTGCCCGGGGGCCTCCTGCCCGGCCCCGGAGGCCGCCTCGGTGGTGTCCGGAAGCTCAGCACTGGTACCCATGGAGCACGACCCTAAGGCCCGCCACCGACAGTCGGAGACATACCATCGACCTCAGCACCCGGCAGCCTGCATGATCCTGGGGTGAGCACGCCCTGACGGGGCGTGGTGACGGCAGCGATGAGAGGATCCCGTGGCAGACCCGGACAACCGCGCCGAGCCGCAGACGTCGAACCGCAAGCCCGGCGACACCGGGCCCGGGACGGCGCGGTCACCGCGCAGGCCAGGCGGCGGCATCCTGATGGGCCGCCCGTTCGGCGTGCCCGTGTACGTGGCGCCGAGCTGGTTCCTGGTCGCCGCCCTGATCACCTGGGTGTTCGGCGGGCAGCTCGACAGGATCCTGCCGGACCTGGGCGCCGCCCGCTATCTCATCGCGCTGTTCTTCGCGGTGGCCTTCTACGCCTCCGTGCTCGTCCACGAACTCGCCCACACCGTCGCCGCGCTCCGCTTCTCCCTCCCCGTCCGCCGCATCCAGCTCCAGTTCTTCGGCGGCGTCTCGGAGATCGAGAAGGAGTCCGAGACCCCGGGCCGCGAGTTCGTGCTCGCCTTTGTCGGCCCGCTGCTCTCCCTGGTCCTGGCCGGCGTCTTCTACCTGGGCATGTTCACCGTCGAGGCGCGCAGCGTGCCCGGCGTCCTGCTCGCCGGACTGATGATCTCCAACCTCATCGTCGCCGCCTTCAACCTGCTGCCCGGCCTCCCGCTGGACGGCGGACGCATGCTGCGCGCGGTGGTCTGGAAGCTCAGCGGCGACCCGATGACCGGCACCGTCGCCGCCGCCTGGACCGGCCGCGTGCTGGCCGTCACCGTCCTGATCGGCCTGCCGCTGGCCACCCACGCCACCGGCCTCTCCCGAGGCGAGAGCGTCGGCAGCCTCAACTCGCTGACCGACGCGCTGCTGGCCGCGATCCTCGCCGCGATCATCTGGACCGGCGCCGGCAACAGTCTGCGGATGGCCCGGCTGCGGGCCCGGCTGCCCGAACTGCGCGCCCGTGTCCTGACCCGCCGCGCGGTGCCGGTTACCGCCGACACCCCGCTGTCGGAGGCGCTGCGCCGCGCGAACGAGGCCGGCGCCCGGGCGCTGGTGGTGGTGGACGGCCAGGGCGAGCCCACCGGCGTGGTACGCGAGGCGGGCATCGTCTCGGTGCCCGAGCACCGGCGCCCGTGGGTCGCCGTCGGCGGCCTCAGCCAGGACCTCACCGAGGGCATGCGGGTCTCCGCCGAACTCGCAGGCGAGGACCTGATCGAGCATCTGCGGGAGGTCCCCGCCACCGAGTACCTGGTGGTGGAGGAGACCGGGGAGATCTACGGCGTGCTCTCCACCGGAGACGTCGAGCGCGCCTTCGTCGCGGCCATGTCCAAGTCCCGCGCCGTCTGAGCCCTCGGCCCGGTCCGCCGCACGGCGGCGGCCGTGGTCACCGACGGTCGTGCGCTGGACTAGGCTGGGGGCCATGTCCGAACCGACCGGTGCCGCCCGTAGACGCGGCCCCTTCCAGGTCGGGGACCAGGTCCAGCTGACCGATCCCAAGGGACGCCACTACACGTTCACGCTCGAAGAGGGCAAGAGCTTCCACACCCACAAGGGAGCCTTCCCCCACGACGAGCTGATCGGCGCGCCCGAGGGCAGTGTCGTCCGTACCACCGGGAACGTCGCCTATCTGGCGCTGCGGCCCCTGCTCCCCGACTACGTCCTGTCCATGCCGCGCGGTGCGGCCGTCGTCTATCCCAAGGACGCCGGCCAGATCCTCTCGATGGCCGACATCTTCCCCGGCGCCCGGGTCGTCGAGGCCGGCGTCGGGTCCGGCTCCCTCAGCATGTTCCTGCTGCGGGCCATCGGCGACCAGGGCATGCTGCACTCCTACGAGCGTCGCGCCGACTTCGCCGGCATCGCCCGGCAGAACGTCGAGCGGTACTTCGGCGCCCCGCACCCCGCCTGGCGGCTCACCGTCGGCGACCTCCAGGACAACCTGAGCGACACCGACGTGGACCGGGTCATCCTGGACATGCTGGCGCCCTGGGAGTGCCTGGAGGCCGTCTCCAAGGCACTGGTGCCCGGCGGTCTGCTCTGCGCCTACGTCGCCACCACCACCCAGCTGGCCCGCACGGTCGAGGCGATCCGCGAGCACGGCTCGTTCAACGAGCCGGCCGCCTGGGAGACGATGGTCCGCAACTGGCACATCGAGGGCCTGGCGGTCCGCCCGGACCACCGCATGATCGGCCACACCGGCTTCCTGCTCACCGCCCGGCGGCTCGCCGACGGCGTCGAACCGCCGATGCGCCGACGCCGCCCGGCCAAGGGCGCCTACGGCGAGGACTACACCGGCCCCGGCGGCGGCCGCGACGCCGAAGGCGGCGCCCGCCGGGCCTGACCGCCGCGTACGACTCCGCCCGCCGGTTCCCGCGTCCCACCTGGGAGCCGGCGGGAACCGGCGGACCGTCAGACTTCCGGCCGCCCCCCGGCGTTCCCTCCTCGTGTGACGTGTGGCACCATGCGGGCACCCCCGTCACCCGGCCACCAGGAGACCTCTCCCGTGCAGCCCACGGCAGGCCCGCCCCTCCCGCACACCCGCAGCCGCTTCACGCACTGGCTCGGCACGGCCGCCGCGTTGGCCGCCGTCGTGGGTGTGACCGCCGTCGTCCAGCCGACCGGCGCGACGGCCAGCACCTCACCCGCCACCACCGCCTCCCCGGGACCGGACCCGCGGAAGGCCGACTACCCGCTCGACTGCGGGCCGTGGAAGGTCGGCGTGGTGCACTCCGCCGCCGCCGACTTCGACGGCGACGGCTCCACCGAGACGGTCGCCGTCGTGCGCTGCGTCACCGGCACCGGCACACCGCCGAGCGGGATGTACGTTCTCGGCCACTCGGCGGCCGGCGGCGCGCCCCGGATCGTCGCCACGCTCGTCGAGCCGGAGGACCAACTCACCGTGGACGACCTGTCGGTGCGGCGCGGCAGGATGACGGCCACCGTGCGCGGCTACTCCTCGGACGACGTGCCGCGCTGCTGCCCGGACCTCGAGCGCGAGGTGAGCTGGCGCTGGCGGGACGGCCGGTTCGCGGTGCTGGCGTCCCCGGCGGCCACGGCCGTCTGAGGCCGGAGCGGGCCGGTCCCGCTCAGTCCGCGTCGGGGCCGTAGACCTCGACGCCGTCCGCGGCGCGGCGCACGTGGATGCACTCGCCCGGGCACTCCTTGGCCGAGTCCACGACGTCCCGCAGCAGCGGCAGCGGGACCGGGACCGTGGCCCCCGCCTCCGTCCGCAGCTCGTCGTCGGAGTCCTTGACGTAGGCCAGACCGTCGATGTCCAGCTCGAAGACCTCAGGCGCGTACTGGGCACAGATCCCGTCACCGGTGCACAGGTCCTGGTCGATCCAGACCTCGAGCTCGCCGGTAGCGGTGTCGTCCTGCACGGTCATGTCGCCTGCCGTTTCCTGCGTGGGTGCCAATTGGAGCCAGCCCTGACGGGTGTTGACCACATCGACCTTACAACCGGCTCCGAAACGATGTTGTTCGGACGTCGTCGAAGTGGGTATTCACCTGGCGTGAGGGAGCGCGCAAGGGTGAAGATCAGACACACCCCGACAGTCTTTGTGATCTAGGGGTTTCAACCGCCGCAGGCCCAGGTAGGGTCTGGAAGCGTCCAGCTCCCCCTGGAGGAGGTGAGGACCGTGGCAGCCCACGACGACGACATCAACCGCGGCACCCGGCCCGGTCGGGGCTCTGAGGACCCGGCCGCGCAGGTTGCCTACCTTGAGCAGGAGATCGCCGTCCTGCGCCGCAAGCTCGCCGACTCTCCGCGGCATACTCGGATTCTCGAGGAGCGGATCGTCGAGCTCCAGACCAACCTGGCAGGCGTCTCCGCTCAGAACGAGAGACTGGCCAACACTCTGCGTGAGGCCCGTGACCAGATCGTGGCCCTGAAGGAGGAGGTCGACCGGCTGGCCCAGCCGCCCGCCGGCTTCGGTGTCTTCCTGCAGGCCAACGAGGACGGCACGGCCGACATCTTCACCGGCGGCCGGAAGCTGCGGGTGAACGTCAGCCCCAGTGTCGAGCTGGAGGACCTCCAGCGCGGCCAGGAGCTGATGCTCAACGAAGCGCTCAACGTCGTGGAGGCGATGGAGTTCGAGCGCGCCGGCGACATCGTCACGCTCAAGGAGGTGCTGGAGGACCGGGAGCGTGCCCTGGTCGTCGCGCACACCGACGAGGAGCGGGTGGTCAAGCTCGCCGAACCCCTGCTGCACACCACGCTGCGGGCGGGCGACGCCCTCCTGCTGGAGCCCCGCTCGGGCTACGTCTACGAGGTGGTGCCCAAGAGCGAGGTCGAGGAGCTCGTCCTCGAAGAGGTGCCGGACATCGACTACACCCGGATCGGCGGCCTCGGCGGCCAGATCGAGCTGATCCGCGACGCCGTCGAGCTCCCGTACCTCTATCCCGACCTGTTCAAGGAGCACGAGCTGCGGCCGCCCAAGGGCGTGCTGCTGTACGGCCCGCCCGGCTGCGGCAAGACGCTCATCGCCAAGGCGGTCGCGAACTCGCTGGCCAAGAAGGTCGCCGAGGTGACGGGCCAGCCGGCCGGGAAGAGCTTCTTCCTCAACATCAAGGGCCCCGAGCTGCTCAACAAGTACGTCGGCGAGACCGAGCGGCACATCCGCCTGGTCTTCCAGCGGGCCCGGGAGAAGGCCAGCGAGGGCACGCCCGTCATCGTGTTCTTCGACGAGATGGACTCCCTCTTCCGCACCCGGGGCTCCGGCGTCAGCTCGGACGTGGAGAACACCATCGTCCCGCAGCTGCTCTCCGAGATCGACGGTGTGGAGGGCCTGGAGAACGTCATCGTGATCGGCGCCTCCAACCGCGAGGACATGATCGACCCGGCCATCCTGCGCCCCGGCCGGCTGGACGTGAAGATCAAGATCGAGCGTCCGGACGCCGAGGCGGCCAAGGACATCTTCTCCAAGTACCTCACGCACCGACTGCCCATCCACGCCGACGACCTCGCCGAGCACGGCGGGGACGGCCAGGCGGCGGTGGCGGCCATGATCCAGTCGGTCGTGGAGCAGATGTACGCCGAGTCCGAGGAGAACCGCTTCCTGGAGGTCACCTACGCCAACGGTGACAAGGAGGTCCTGTACTTCAAGGACTTCAACTCCGGGGCGATGATCCAGAACATCGTCGACCGCGCCAAGAAGATGGCCATCAAGGCGTTCCTCGACCAGAACCAGAAGGGTCTGCGCGTCTCCCACCTGCTCGCCGCCTGCGTCGACGAGTTCAAGGAGAACGAGGATCTGCCCAACACCACCAACCCGGACGACTGGGCCCGGATCTCCGGAAAGAAGGGCGAGCGGATCGTGTTCATCCGTACGCTCGTCACCGGAAAGCAGGGCGCGGACACCGGCAGGTCGATCGACACGGTGGCGAACACCGGTCAGTACCTGTAGCGACAACACCGTCCGGCTGCGGCCGCCCGTCCCGGGCGCCCGCAGCCGGAACATTTCCCACCAGCTTTTTCCAGGGAGCGGCTGTTCGCACAGCGCTCTTTTTGCAGGCGCGGCCCGCCCGGTGATTACCGACTCGGCCGAAGGCGTCCTAGGCTTTCCTGGCAGGCGCCGAGAACGCCCGGTGTCGGAGGTTCCGCCGCACCGGACGGACGCGCGCAGCGGACTGTGGCCCCGGTCCGACGACGAGCCGGGGTGTGGCGAGGAGGGCCGCATGACCGTACGGCGAGTAATGGGCATCGAGACGGAGTACGGCATCTCCGTGCCTGGGCATCCCAACGCCAACGCGATGCTCACCTCCTCCCAGGTCGTCAACGCCTACGCGGCGGCGATGCACCGTGCCCGCCGCGCGCGGTGGGACTTCGAGGAGGAGAACCCGCTGCGGGACGCCCGCGGCTTCGACCTGGCCCGTGAGTCCGCCGACGCCAGCCAGCTCACCGACGAGGACATCGGCCTGGCGAACGTCATCCTCACCAACGGCGCCCGGCTCTACGTGGACCACGCCCACCCGGAGTACAGCGCGCCCGAGGTCACCAACCCGCTGGACGCCGTCCTGTGGGACAAGGCCGGCGAGCGGATCATGGCCGAGGCCGCCACCCGGGCCGGCGAGGTCCCTGGCGCCCAGCCGATCCACCTCTACAAGAACAACACCGACAACAAGGGCGCCTCCTACGGCACGCACGAGAACTACCTGATGAAGCGGGAGACGCCGTTCTCCGACATCGTGCGGCATCTGACGCCGTTCTTCGTCTCCCGCCAGGTGGTCTGCGGCGCCGGCCGGGTCGGCATCGGGCAGGACGGCGGCGCGCACGGCTTCCAGATCAGCCAGCGGGCCGACTACTTCGAGGTCGAGGTCGGCCTGGAGACGACCCTCAAACGCCCGATCATCAACACCCGCGACGAGCCGCACTCGGACGCCGAGAAGTACCGCCGCCTCCACGTGATCATCGGCGACGCCAACCTCTCGGAGATCTCCACCTACCTCAAGCTCGGCACCACCTCACTCGTGCTGGCCATGATCGAGGACGACTTCATCGCCGTCGACCTGGCCGTCGACCAGCCCGTGCGCACCCTGCACCAGGTCAGCCACGACCCGTCGCTGCGCCAGTTGATCACGCTGCGCAGCGGCCGCACACTCACCGGCGTCCAGCTCCAGATGGAGTACTACGAGCTGGCCCGCAAGTACGTCGACGAGCGCTGGGGCGCCGACGCCGACGAGCAGACCAAGGACGTGCTCACCCGCTGGGAGGACGTGCTGGGCCGGCTGGAGCGGGACCCGATGAGCCTGGCGGGCGAGCTGGACTGGGTGGCCAAACTGGAGCTCATGGAGGGCTACCGCAGGCGGGACGGCCTGGACTGGGACGCCGCCCGGCTCCACCTGGTGGATCTCCAGTACGCCGACGTACGGCCCGACAAGGGCCTCTACAACCGCCTGGCGGCCCGGGGCAGGATGGCCAGGCTGCTGACCGAGGAGGACGTCCGGCGGGCCTGCGGCAAGCCGCCCGAGGACACCAGGGCGTACTTCCGGGGGCGCTGCCTGGAGCAGTACGCCGACGACGTGGCGGCGGCCTCCTGGGACTCGGTGATCTTCGACCTCCCCGGGCGCGACTCGCTCCAGCGGGTCCCCACGCTGGAGCCGCTGCGCGGCACCCGCAAGCACGTGGAGGCGCTGCTCGACCGCTGCGAGACGGCGGAGGAACTGGTCCGCGCCCTGTCCGGAAGGTGATCGGACCGAAGTCGATCTCGGGGGTTCCGATCGGCGTGTCCCGGGAATCAACGAGGTGGTTCGAGAGCTTGAGGAAAAGAAGGGCCGAATGTCAGTCCCTGCTTATAGGGTCTGATCTTGAACGTCGAATCCGAGCGGGGTGAGGTAGATGGCGACCAAGGACACCGGCGGCGGACAGCAGCGGGCGACTCGTTCGACCGAGGAAACCGAAGAGCAGACCCAGGAAGCGACAGTCTCGGAAGACCTCAAGGAACGCCAGGAGGCCCTTTCCGACGACGTGGACTCCGTCCTCGACGAGATCGACGACGTCCTCGAGGAGAACGCCGAGGACTTCGTCCGGAGCTTTGTGCAGAAGGGCGGCCAGTAAGCGGCGACGCTCCGCTCCGGCGCCGGCCCCACCGGTGCCGGAGCGGCCCGGCCCGGCCCTGACTCCGACCCCTGCCCGCGGCGGCGCGGCGGCCTCGACGCCCGCGCCGCCGTAGGACGCGCATGCCCGGCGGAGCCGCGCTGTTCG
This sequence comes from Streptomyces alkaliterrae, assembly GCF_007097205.2. GTDB lineage: Bacteria > Actinomycetota > Actinomycetes > Streptomycetales > Streptomycetaceae > Streptomyces > Streptomyces alkaliterrae. The sequence goes on along the minus strand of NZ_VJYK02000040.1, from coordinate 11,051 downwards.
CAGCTCGCGGAAGGTCGCCCGAACAGGGTGGAACTCGATCAACGTACGGGTAGGGTCCGAGGCAGTACCCGTCCCGGTCGCGGTCTCGACCGGGCGGTCCAGGTTCCCGGCCGCCGCCCGCGGCCGCATACGTGGAAGGAAACGCGTGGAAGCCAACATTGGTAGCACCGGGCGTCTACCGGCCGCCTTCCTGACGCCCGGCTCGTCCTCGTTCATGGACTTCCTGGCCGAGCACGCGCCGGAGCAGCTCCCCGGCAACCGGCCGCTGCCGCCCGTGCAGGGGGCGGTGCAGGCGCCGCACGGCACCACGATCGTCGCCGCGACCTTCCCCGGCGGCGTCGTGCTCGCCGGTGACCGCCGGGCGACCATGGGCAACATGATCGCCCAGCGCGACATCGAGAAGGTCTTCCCCGCCGACGAGTACTCGGCGGTCGGCATCGCCGGCACGGCCGGCCTCGCGGTCGAGATGGTCAAGCTCTTCCAGCTGGAGCTGGAGCACTTCGAGAAGGTCGAGGGCGCGCAGCTCTCGCTGGAGGGCAAGGCGAACCGCCTGTCCACCATGATCCGGAGCAACCTCGGCATGGCCATGCAGGGGCTCGCGGTGGTCCCGCTGTTCGTCGGCTACGACACCGATCGCGACCAGGGCCGGATCTTCTCCTACGACGTCACCGGCGGCCGCTCCGAGGAGCTGGGCTTCGCCGCGGTGGGCTCCGGCTCGGTCTTCGCGCGCGGCTCGCTCAAGAAGCTCCACCGGAGCGACCTCAGCAGGGAGCAGGCCGCCACGGTGGCCGTCCAGGCCCTCTACGACGCCGCCGACGACGACTCCGCCACCGGCGGGCCCGACCTCACCCGGCGCATCTATCCGGTCGTCGCGGTGATCACCGAGGACGGCTACGCGCGGCTGACCGAGTCCGAGGTGTCGGAGATCGCCCGCTCGATCCACGAAGGCCGCCTCCAGCACCCCAACGGGCCCCAGGCCCCGGTTCTCTAAGCACAGGAAGGGACGGGAACGCCGGTGTCCACGCCGTTCTACGTATCGCCCCAGCAGGCCATGGCGGACCGCGCCGAGTACGCCCGCAAGGGCATCGCGCGCGGCCGCAGTGTGGTGGTGCTCCAGTACACCGAGGGCATCCTCTTCGTCGCGGAGAACCCGTCGCGGGCGCTGCACAAGGTGAGCGAGATCTACGACCGCATCGCGTTCGCGGCGGTCGGCAAGTACAACGAGTTCGAGAACCTGCGCATCGGCGGCGTCCGCTACGCCGACCTGCGCGGTTACACCTACCACCGCAACGACGTCACCGCGCGCGGGCTGGCCAACGTCTACGCCCAGACGCTCGGCACGATCTTCTCCAGCGGTGCCGAGAAGCCCTACGAGGTGGAGCTGATCGTCGCCGAGGTGGGCGAGGCGCCGAAGGACGACCAGATCTACCGGCTGCCGCACGACGGCTCCATCGTCGACGAGCACGGCTCCGTGGCGGTAGGCGGGAACTCCGACCAGATCGGCTCCTACCTCGACCAGCGGCACCGGGACGACATGACGCTCCCCGAGGCGCTGAAGCTGGCCGTGGAGGCACTGGGCCGGGACAACAACGGCGGCGAGCGCACGCTGACCGCCGACCAGCTCGAGGTGGCGGTGCTGGACCGCGGCCGCCCCCAGCAGCGCAAGTTCAAGCGGGTCCTCGGGCGGCAGCTGGCGCGGCTGCTCGACCCGGGCGCGACCACCGCCGACGCCTCGGAGGTCGCGGCCTCCGACACCGACGGCGACGCCGAGGCCGACGACAGTACGGCCACCGGCGGCAGCACCGGTACCGACAGCACGGGTACCGACACCACCGAGTCCTGACCGGTGCGCGTACCGGGCGCCTGACGTGACCGCCGAGCGGCGGTCACGTCAGGCGGGGCCGCCCCGCGCCCGGGCGGATCAGCCGGGTGGCGGCGGGGCGCAGGAGCCGCGCCGTACGAGGGTCACCGGCAGTACGGCCGAACCGGGGTCCTGGCCGTCCAGCACGGCCAGCAGCGCCCGCATGCCTGCGGCGCCCACTTCCCGCGCGGGCAGCCGCACCGTGGTCAGCTCCGGTTCCAGGGCGACGGCGAGCGGAAGGTCGTCGAAGCCCGTCACCGACAGGTCCTCGGGCACCCGCAGCCCCAGTCGGCGGGCCGCCTTGTAGGCGCCGGCCGCCAGCAGGTCGTCGTCGCAGACGACGGCGGTGGGGCGGGGCGATTCCTCCAGCAGTTCCTGTGCGGCGCGCAGCCCGTCGGCCACGTCGAGGCGGGCGGCGCGGCGCGCCGGCGGCGGCATGCCGGCGTCGGTCAGGGCGCGGCCGAGGCTCGCCGCCCGCTCGTCGAACGTCCAACTGGGCACGGCCGCCGCCAGATGTGCCACCCGCCGGTGGCCGAGTCCCAGCAGGTGGTCGACGACCTGCCGCATGCCGTCGGCGATCGCCAGGTTCACCGTGCCCGCCGCGGGCGTGGAGCCGGGTTCGCTGTCGAGCATCACCAGCGGCAGGCCGCCGCCGTGGAGCCCGCCGCGCTGGAGTCCGGTCAGCGCCTCCGCCGCCATCGAGGAGGCGATGACGCCGTCGAGCGCCGCCCGGGCGGAGCTGAACGGGTCCCGCGCCGGCCCGATACCCTCGGGGGAGGGGTAGAGCACCACTCCGAAGTCGTGCTCGGCCGCCACCTCGGCCGCGCCGAGATGGACCTGGGCGAAGAAGTCGCTGGTCAGGGCGGGTACGACAAGCATCGCGGTGCGGGTGCTCCCGGTGCGCAGACTGCGTGCGGCGAGGTTGGGCCGGTAGCCGAGGCGGTCGGCGGCCGCCCGTACGGCGTCCGCCGTGCGTGTGGAGACCCGGCCCCGCCACTTGTCCCCGAGCACCAGGGAGACGGTGGCCTGGGAGACCCCGGCGGACTTGGCGACGTCGCGGCTGGTGGGCCGTGGGGAGGAAGTGCTCACACGCGCTCCGGCTGCTTTCCGTTGGACCTCGGGACGCCGTCATGGTACGTATGACGACACCACGTTATACGTAACACCTGGAGGGTTTGATGAGCGGGACAGCGCGGTCGGGCACCGGCTACGCCGAACTGCTGCGCGCACGGCACGTCACCCGACTGCTGCTCGGCACCCTCGTCGGGCGCCTGCCGAACGCGACCGCGCACGTCGCCATCGTCCTGTTCGTCCGCTCCGAGGGCGGCAGCTACACGCTCGCCGGAGTGCTCGCCACCGTCTACGGACTGGCCACCGCCGTCGGCCAGCCGCTCCTCGGGCGGGCCGTCGACCTCGTCGGCCAGCCCCGCGTGATGCTCCCGGCCGCGCTTGTCTCCGCGCTCGGCATGCTGGCGTTCGCGGCGGTCGGCATCCGGCCGCTCGGGCTCGCGGCGGCCGCCGTGCTTGTCGCCGGGCTGTTCACCCCGCCGCTGGAGGGCGGCCTGCGGGCACTGTGGCCCAGCGTCCTGGGCCGCCAGGACCGGGTGCACCGGGCCTACGCGCTCGACTCCGTCGCCCAGGAGGTCATGTTCACCATCGGCCCGCTGGTGGTGACACTCGCCGTCGCCCTGTGGTCCGAGGCCGGCGCGCTGCTTGTGATCAACGTCATCGGCGTGCTGGGCGCCCTCTCGGTGGTCGCCTCCGAGCCGTCCAGGAAGTGGCGCAGCGCCCCGCGTGAGGCGCACTGGCTCGGCGCGCTGCGCTCGTCCGGGCTGCTGGCGCTGCTCGGCGCGTTCCTCTTCGTCGGGATGGCGCTCGGCTCCATCACCGTCGCCGCCGTGGCCTACGCCGACGGCGAGCACGGCGTCGCGACCAACCTCGTGTACGCGCTGCTGATGTCCGGCATCGGCTTCGGCGCGCTGGTCGGCGGCCTCGCCTACGGCGCCCGGGACTGGTCAGGGCCGCCCGAACCCCGGCTGCGGGTCCTGATCGGACTGCTCGCGCTCGGCTACCTCCCGCTGCTGCTGGTGCCCGGCTATCTCGCGATGACCTTGCTGGCCTGCCTGGCCGGGCTCTTCCTCGCCCCGGCGCTCAGCTGCGCCTTCGTGGTGGTAGACCGCCACGCGCCGAGGGGTACCGTCACCGAGGCGTTCTCCTGGCTGGTGACCACCTTCGGCGTGGGCGCGGCACTGGGCACCGCCGTCGTCGGGCCGGCCATCGAGGGCGGTGGCGTCGTCGGCGGCTTCGCCGTCCCGGGCGCCGCGGGCGCGGCCGCGCTGCTGGTCCTGCTGGCCACCCGCCGCGCCCTGGCGGAGCCGCCGCAGCACGCCACGCCGGACACCGCCCAGGTCCTCACGCGGCCCGCCACCCGGGGCGCCACCGGGGAAAACCAAACGAACCGCCCGAGCGAACCCGGTTTCAGATCACGTCATCAGGCGTAATGTTCATGCATGGACCGCCGAATCTTCGGGCTGGAGAACGAGTACGGCGTCACATGCACGTTCCGGGGTCAGCGGCGGCTGTCCCCAGACGAGGTGGCGCGGTACCTCTTCCGCCGTGTCGTGTCATGGGGCCGCTCTAGCAACGTGTTCCTGCGCAACGGCGCCCGTCTCTACCTCGACGTGGGCTCGCACCCGGAGTACGCCACTCCCGAGTGCGACAACGTGACCGAACTGGTCACCCACGACAAGGCGGGCGAACGCATTCTCGAGGGGCTCCTCGTCGACGCCGAACGCCGGCTGCACGAGGAGGGCATCGCCGGCGACGTCTACCTGTTCAAGAACAACACCGACTCCGCCGGCAACTCCTACGGCTGCCACGAGAACTACCTCGTGGCCCGCCACGGCGAGTTCTCCCGTCTCGCCGACGTCCTCATCCCGTTCCTCGTCACCCGGCAGCTCATCTGCGGCGCCGGGAAGGTGCTCCAGACGCCGCGCGGCGCCGTCTACTGCGTCAGCCAGCGTGCCGAGCACATCTGGGAGGGGGTCAGCTCGGCGACCACCCGCTCCCGTCCGATCATCAACACCCGCGACGAGCCGCACGCCGACGCCGAGCGCTACCGGCGACTCCACGTCATCGTCGGCGACTCGAACATGTCCGAGACGACCATGCTGCTGAAGGTCGGTGCCACCGACCTCGTCCTGCGCATGATCGAGGCGGGCACGGTCATGCGCGACCTCACCCTGGAGAACCCGATCCGGGCGATCCGCGAGGTCAGCCACGACACCACCGGGCAGCGCAAGGTCCGCCTCGCCAGCGGCCGGGAGGCCTCCGCCCTGGAGGTCCAGCAGGAGTACTACGAGAAGGCCGCCGACTTCTGCGACCGCCGGGGCATCCGCACCGGCCTGACCGAGCAGGTCCTGGAGCTGTGGGGCCGCACCCTGGAGGCGGTGCGCGAGCAGGACCTGGACCGGGTCGGCTCCGAGATCGACTGGGTCATGAAATACCAGCTCATCGAGCGCTACCGGGCCAAGCACAACATGAGCATGTCCAACCCCCGGGTGGCCCAGATAGACCTCGCCTACCACGACATCCACCGCCGCCGCGGCCTGTACTACCTGCTCGAACGCAAGGGCCAGGCCAAGCGCGTCTGCAACGACCTCAAGATCTTCGAAGCCAAGTCGGTGCCCCCGCAGACCACCAGGGCCCGACTGCGCGGCGACTTCATCCGCCGCGCCCAGGAACAGCGCCGCGACTTCACCGTCGACTGGGTCCACCTCAAGCTCAACGACCAGGCCCAGCGCACGGTCCTGTGCAAGGACCCGTTCCGCTCCGTCGACGAGCGGGTGGAGAAGTTGATCGCCGGCATGTGACGCGGCGCGGCGGCCCGGCAGCGGTGCGACCGCCGCCGGGCCGCCGTCGCGCGGCCTCGGCACGGGTACGGGTACTCGTGGGCGAGTGGGTCGTAGAGTGAGGCCCGTCGACCACCCCCGAGCCCGAGTTGGACTGATGAAACTCAACATGAGCACACGCCGCGCGGCCGCGGCGTTGACCGCCTCCCTCTGCCTGTTCGCCACCGCCTGCGGCTCCGACGACGGCGGCAACGACAACGCGTCGGGCTCCCGGGTCGAGGTGTCCGGCGCCTTCGGCGAGAAGCCGGAGGTGAAGGTCGATTCGGACGCCAAGCCCGCCGACGAGGTGGTCGTCGAGACGGTCAGCGAGGGCAAGGGCAAGAAGGTCGAGAAGGGCGACTTCATCCGCCTGGACTTCGCCGGCTACACCATGAAGGACGGCAAGGAGCTGGGCGGCACCTGGGCCGCCGAGGGCGAGAAGGAAGAGAAGGGCAAGGCCCGGCGCCAGCTGGTGCAGGCGGCCGGCCAGCCCAGCCGCGAGCTGCCCGATCCCGTTCTGGAGGCGGTGCTCGGCCAGAAGGCCGGCAGCCGCATCACCGTCGAGGGCACGGCCGAGGCCGTGGTCGGCGAGGGCCTGAACCCGGAGGCCGGCATCGACCCCGGTGACGGCCTCGTCTGGGTGATCGACGTCGTCGGCGCCGACAAGGTGGACGCGAAGGCGGAGGTCAAGGGCGACCAGGCCAAGCCGGCCGACGGCATGCCCGAGGTGAAGTACAACTCCCAGAAGGCCGCCGACATCACCGTCCCCAAGGGCGTGAAGGCGCCCACCGAGCTCGAGGAGCAGGTCCTGGTCAAGGGCTCCGGTGACGAGGTCGTGGCCGGCGACGGGCTGATCGTGCAGTACACGGGCGTGAAGTGGGAGGACGGCAAGAAGTTCGACGCCTCCTGGGACCACAACGGCGCCACCGCCTTCCAGATCGGCACCGGTTCCGTGGTGCAGGGCTGGGACCAGGGCCTGGTCGGCAAGCGGGTCGGCGACCGCGTCGAGCTGGTCATCCCGCCGAAGCTGGCGTACGGGCAGTCCGGCGGCGAGCTGGCGGAGAACACGTTGATCTTCGTCGTCGACATCGTGGGCAAGGTCTGACCGGCGTCTGCGAGACTTGCCCGACAAGCTGATCGAGAAATTCCTGTGGGAGCGATTTCGTGAACATCGACAAGCCTGAGGTGGACTTCCCCGAGGGCGAGCCGCCGGCCGACCTGGAGATCAAGGACATCTGGGAGGGCACAGGCCCGGAGGCCAAGGCGGGCGACAACGTCTCCGTGCACTACGTGGGCGTGGCGTTCAGCACCGGCGAGGAGTTCGACGCCTCGTGGAACCGGGGCAAGCCGCTCCAGTTCAAGCTCGGCGTCGGCCAGGTCATCTCCGGCTGGGACCGCGGTGTGCAGGGCATGAAGGTCGGCGGACGCCGTCGGCTGACCATCCCGGCGCACCTGGCGTACGGCGACGCGGGCGCCGGCAACGTCATCAAGCCCGGCGAGACACTGATCTTCGTCTGCGACCTGGTCTCCGTCTGAGCGACCCGCCGCACGGCAGTGCCACCTCGGACGGGAGCCTCCTACCACGGGTAGGGGGCTCCCGTCCCGTGTTTGTCCTGGGAAACGCGGTAGCGGTACGGTCGTCGATCGAGACGGGCAGGAGAGAGGGCGTCATGGCGATTGCCAAGGCCGAACGGCTGATGAATCTGGCGCTGTGCCTCCTGGGGACGACGCGGCCGCTGACCAAGCGTGAGCTGCGGTCCTCGATCGAGGCGTACCTGGAAGCGGGCAACGAGGACAGCTTCAACCGCATGTTCGAGCGGGACAAGGACGATCTGCGCGAACTCGGCCTGCTCATCGAGACGGTGGAGAACTTCGAGGGCGAGGTCGCCTACCACGCGCGGCGCGACCACAACCGGCTCCCGCCGATCTCCCTCGACGCCGAGGAGGCCGCAGCCCTCCAACTGGCCGCCAAGGTGTGGCAGCAGGCCCGGCTGGCCGGCGCGGCCAGCGGTGCCCTCCAGAAGCTGCGGGTGGCCGGCATGCCCGTCAGCGAGGGGCCCGAGGACGCCTACGCCGCACTGGAACCACGCATCCCCGCCCGGGAGGCCGCGTTCGAGCCGCTCATGCTGGCCTGCCGCGACCGCCGCCCGGTTGTCTTCGCCTACCGCAAGTCCAACGCGGCAAGCGCCGAACGCCGACAGGTCGAGCCCTGGACCCTGGAGTGCTGGCGCGGCCAGTGGTACCTCGCCGGCTGGGACCGCGACCGCCGCGACAGCAGGGTCTTCCGGCTCTCCCGGATCACCGGACCCGTCCGCAGCCGGGCCGGCGCCTACACCGCGCCCGTACCCGACCAGGTCCGGGTGCGCGAGACCGTGGAGCGCTGGGCGGGCGAGAGCGCCACCGGCACGGCCCGCATCAGACTGCGCAAGGAGTGCGGCTACCCGCTGCGCGCCCGCGCCCTGTCCGTCCGGGACCTCGGCGAGGACTGGGACGAGCTGGAGATCCCGCACGGCCACGGACTGGACGCCTGGCTGGTGGAGTTCGGCCCCGACGTGGTCGTGCTGGAGCCCGCCGAACTGCGGGCGGACGTGGTCGACCGGCTGCGCGCCGTGGCCAAGGGCTGAGGGGACACGGACATGGCGAGCAACGCGATCGACCAGACCAGGCGGATGCTGTCCCTGGTGACGTACCTCAAGGAGCGCCCCGGCGCCCGGGTGGAGGACGTCGCCCGGGCCTTCGGCGTGACCCCGGAGGAACTGATCGCCGACCTGAACGTGCTGCCCATGTGCGGCACCAGCTTCCGGGGCGGCGACCTGCTGGACATCGACACCGACGGCGAGCACATCTGGTGGCACAACGCCGACGCGGTCTCCTCCGGCGGCGCGCCGCTGCGGCTGGCCGCCGACGAGGCGACCGCGCTGCTGGTCGCCGCCCGCGCGGTGGCGACGCTGCCCGGGCTGCGGGAGGGCGACCGCGAGGCGCTGGTACGGGCCACCGCCAAGCTGGAGGCGGCCGCCGGGGAGAACGCCGGCGCCAGCTCCCGCGTCTCGGTGACCTTCGAAAGCGAAGGCGGCGTCTTCGCCGAGGTCGACCGGGCCATCAGCGAACGCCGACGGCTGTGGCTGCGCTACTACTCGCCCTCCCGCGACGAGCTGACCGAGCGCGAGGTCGACCCCGTCCGGCTGTTTGTCCTCGGCCACACCTACATGGAGGCGTGGTGCCGGCTCTCCGAGGCGCGCCGGACGTTCCGCCTCGACCGGGTCGCGGAGATCCGGCTGCTGGACGAGCCCTCCGACCCGCCCGCCGTGACACCGCGCGACCTCTCCGCCGGGCTGGTGCAGCCTTCCCCCGAGGACCCCGAGGTGGTCGTCGAGGTGGGTCCCGGCGGCCGGTGGGTCGCCGAGTACTACCCGCACGACAGCGCCGAGGAACTGCCCGACGGCGGTCTGCGGATCACCCTGCGCGCCCCCGACCCCGCCTCGCTGCGCCGACTCGCGCTGCGGCTCGGCCGCGACGGCCACATCGTCTCGCCCGCCGGGCTGGCGGACGCCGCGCGGGACGCCGCCCGCGCGGCACTCGCCGCCTACGACGGCTGAACCTCCCCCAGCCTCCGGCCGGGGGTGCCCCCTGCGCTCTCCTCCCTCCGCCTGGGGCATCTCCCGGCCGACGAAACACGCGCTAGGCTCCTGGCATGCTCTGGCCGATGTTGTTCGTCACGCTCGCCTTCTGCGGGATCGCCGTGCTGGGAGTGCTCGCCGTGCGGGTGGGCCTGGAGGTACGGCGCTTCTCCCGCGCGGTGGCGGACAGCTCCGAGCGGATCACCCGCGCCGCCGAGGACCTGGAACGCGCGGCGGGGCCGCTCGCCGCGGGCGCCGACGCGGTACGCCGGCACTGAGGGATCCGGCGGCGCCCGGCCGTGCCGCCGACGGCCTTCAGCCACGGTACGCGCGCACATTGCCAGGCGTTTACCGCCGCGCGTTACGATGAACTGGCCCTGGGCTGATCGGGCGCACTCGCCGCTCAGCCGACAACGGTATCCCCGCCTCGGTGAGAAGGTAGACATATGTTCGGTCAGATCGGTCCGTGGCAGCTGGTCATCATCATCGCCCTCATCGTGCTCATCTTCGGCGCGAAGCGGCTGCCGGACGCCGCCCGCAGCCTGGGCAAGTCGCTCCGCATCCTCAAGAGCGAGACGTCCGCGATGAAGACGGACGGCGCCTCGTCCGCCGAGGCGAACAAGTCCTCCGAGACGGGCGACAAGCAGGCCGACCCGGCGCCCCGCACCATCCAGGCCGCTCCGGGCGACGTCAGCAGCTCCCGTCCGGTGGAGGAGCCGAACCGCACGAACCAGGGCTGACCCGCCCCGCACGCTCCGGCGGCCCACCCGCCGCCTGACCGGGCCCGTGGAGGCCCGGTCGTCACGAGATCCGCCTTATCGCTTAAGGACGTGGGGTGCTCAAGTCCGCCCGCAAGAAGCCCAAGGACCCCGAGGGGCGGATGCCCTTGGTGGAACACCTGCGCGAGCTGCGCAACCGGCTGGTCAAGGCTCTTCTGGCCATCGTGCCGCTGATGATCGTCGCGCTGTTCTTCGCCAAGGACATCATCGCCTTCATCAGCGAACCGGTGCCGCAGTGCGCCGACCAGGCGGAGGCCGCCGCGCAGGGCGGTCGTTGCGCGGTGCTGTCGCACATGGGCATCACCTCACCCTTCACCACCTTCGTGAAGGTGTCGCTGATCACCGCACTGGTGGGCGCGGCGCCGGTCTGGCTCTACCAGCTGTGGGCCTTCCTCGCCCCCGGGCTGCACGCCAGGGAGAAGAAGTACGCGCTGTCCGCGGTGGCGTTCGGCACCCCGCTGTTCCTCACCGGCGCCTACCTCGCGTACTGGGTGCTGCCGCACGCCGTGCCGATCCTGCTCAGCTTCAGCATCGACGGGTCGACGAACATCGTCACCGTCGACGACATGATCGACATCTCGGTCAAGCTGGTCCTCGCCTTCGGCTTCGCCTTCCAGCTCCCGCTGGTGCTGGTCCTGCTCAACCTCGGCGGCGTCCTCTCCGGTAAGCGGATGCTCGGCTGGTGGCGCGGCATGGTCATGGGCATCGCGATCTTCGCCGCGATGGTGACGCCGACCGACCCGGTCTCGATGCTGGCCCTGGCGGTGCCGATCACCGCGCTGTACTTCGGCGCGACGGGCTTCTCCCTGCTCAACGACCGCCGCCGGGACAAGCAGAACCCGGACGCCCGCCTCTCCGACGACGAGGCCTCCGACCTCGACCTCACCCCCGCGCCGGTCCCCGC
>NZ_VJYK02000004.1 GCF_007097205.2 Streptomyces alkaliterrae | reverse complement strand
GGGCTGGTCAGGCGGGGCGGGAGCGGACGGCGGCCACAAAGCCGGGCAGCCGGTCCACGCCCCAGAACTTCTCGTAGCCGTCGATGAAGAACGGCACCCCGAAGACGCCGTCGCGGTAGAGGGAGTTCAGCGCCTCCATGCCGCGCGCCCGGACGTCCGGATCGTCGCAGGCGCCCGCCAGCCGCTGCCGGTCGAGCCCCAGCCGGTCACCGATCCGGGCCATGACCTCCGGGTCGGAGATGTCCTCGCCCAGCTCCCAGCGCGCCCGGTAGACGTGGTCGACGAACTCCCGCCCGGCGCCCAGTTCCTCGGCGACGAGGTAGGCCAGGTGGGAGACCTCCCAGCGGGGTTCGCGGTCCACCGGCCACACCAGTGACAGGCCGCGCTCGCGGGCCAGTCGGCGGACGTCCTGCAGGATGTACAGGTGCTTCTCCCGCGACATCGGCACGTACGGCAACTCGACGCCGCCCGAGGCGAGTTCGCGGGCGGCCGCCTCGTCCGGCTCCCAGAAGGGCAGCCAGTCGACGCGGTCGGCGACGTCCTTGTGGACGTCCGTGAGGTCCCGGTAGGCCATCCACGAGTAGGGGCTGCGGAACGAGAAGTACCAGCGAGGCCGTCTGCGGGCCATCACCGCCTCCAAATGTCAGTCTGTGCCGTCCCGGACGTGCCCGGCGGGCGCTGTCCTGCCGCCCGCCGGACGCCCGCCCGTCAGATGGTGATTCCGCCGTCGATCTGGAGCACCGCGCCCGTGATGTAGGCGGCGCGGTCGGAGACCAGGAAGGAGACGAGGTCGGCGACCTCGTCCGCCGTCCCCATGCGGCGCAGCGGGATCGACTTCGTGGCCTCCTTGCGGGCCTTGTCGTTCATCTCCGCGACCATGTCGGTGTCGACGAAGCCGGGCGCGACCGTGTTCACCCGGATGCCGGACCGGCCGACCTCCTTCGCCAGCGAGCGGGAGAAGCCGATGATCGCGGCCTTCGACGCCGAGTAGTTCGTCTGGGTGGCGTGCCCGTACACACCGGCCACCGAGGAGATGTTGACGATCACCCCGGAGCGACGCTTCATCATCTCGAACACCACGGCGCGGCACAGGTGGTAGACGCCGTCCAGGTTGGTGTCGAGCACCTGGTGCCACTGCTCGTCCTCCATCAGGACCAGCGGGTTGTCCCTGGTGATGCCGGCGGCGGTGACCGCCGCGTCCACCGGGCCCAGCTCGGCCTCCACCTCGGCGACGAAGCCACGTACCGCGCCACCGTCGGCGACGTCGACCCGCCGGGCGAGCACCCGGCCGCCGTGGGCGCCGGCCTCCTTCACCAGCAGCTCGGCGGCCTCGCTGTTCGCGCGGTAGCAGAACGCGACGTCGAAGCCGTCCCTGGCGAGGGCCAGGACGGTCGCCCGTCCGATGCCGCGCGAACCGCCGGTGACGATCGCCACCCGCCTGTTGTCCTCTTCCTTGAGCGCTTCCATGACCTCGTCAGCTCGTCTCGGGTCGCAGTACACGGGCGGGTCGGAACGCCATGGTGATCCGACCGACGGTCATCACCGTCCGGCCGTCCACCAGCGACTCGCCCTCGAACATCACGGTCTCGCCGACCCGGCGCTCCTGCCGCACCCGGTGCTCGAGCACCTGGCCGGGCAGCACCGGGTGGTGGAACTCGACGCCGCTCATCCCGCCGAAGAGCATCACGTCCCCCTCCAGCACGTCGGGGTTGGGCGACTCCCAGGTGGCCAGCACACCGGCGGACTGGCACCAGGACTCCACCAGCAGCGTGCCGGGGTAGCCGAACGCGGCGGCGGCCGACGCCGTGTCCCCGTGGCCGGTCGGACCGGCGGCGTACCAGGGCTCGTTGCAGCTGACCGCCTTGTTGGCGACCAGGGAGCGTTCCGGCTCCACGGACAGCACCCGGTCGACCAGCAGCATCGGGAAGCGGTGCGGCAGCCGACCGCGGATCTCCGCCTGGTCCGCCACGACCGCCGACGGCGGGTCCGTCGGCTGCTCGGTCGGCGCGGAGGCGGGCGCCGGATCGGGCGCCGGGTCCGGATCGGCGGCCGGTGCCGCGAAGCGGAGGCGGACGGAGGCGGCGTCGCCGCGCTGCGAGCGCACCTTGGCCCGGCAGCGCCATCCGGACTCGTCGCGCTTCCAGTCGAGCACCGCCGTCAGCGAGTCGCCGGGGAAGACCGGTCCGGTGAAGCGGGTTGACTCGATCTGCCGCAACTCCAGCCGGCCGTCGGCCGGGGCGTCCGCCGCGGGCAGTGAGCCGGCCGTGGCCAGCGCGCCAAGGTGGACGACCTCCACCAGACACACACCGGGGAAGATCGGGAAGCCCGGATAGTGGCCGGGCAACACCGTCTCCTCTGGTGCGACGGTGAAGGCCACGCGCATGGTGAGGGAGCCGTCGCCCGGCTCCGCCGGCAGCACCCGGACCGGGCCGTCGACCGGGCTCACCGCCCGCCCGACGACGTCGGTCACCGTCGGGGCGGTCATCAGGCCGCCTGCATCTTTCCGGCCAGCAGGTCGTACGCGCTCTGGAGGTCGACGATCCGCTTCAGCTCGGACTCCGGCAGCTTGATGCCGTACTTCTTCTCCAGGACGACAACAACCTCAAGGGCCATGAGGGAGTCGACCTCGAGGTCGTCGACGAACTTGGCGTCGTCCGTCACGTCGGCCGTGTCGACGTCCAGCACACCGGCGACTATCTCGCGCAGCTCTTCCTTGTCCAGCATCGTGGTACCTCTCTGTTGCGGTGTCGTGGTCGGGATCGGGTGGGGCCGGGTGTTCGGCGGATGAGCGGGGCTCAGCGGAGCCGGAGCAGGGCGCAGCCCACGCCGCCGCTGCGGTCGACGCTGGTCACCAGGCCGACGCGTGCGGCCTCGGACGGGTTGGTCTCGGGCGGGTTGGCCTCGGGCGGGTTGGCCTCGGGCGGGTTGTCCTCCGCCCAGGCCAGCAGTCCGGCGACCTGGAGGCCGGCGGAGGCGGCACCGGTGTCGCCGACCAGCTCGGTCAGCTCGAGGTCCGTCGCGTGGACGCCGTCGAGCAGCGCGGCGACGGCGGCGGACTCCCCGGCGCCCTCCGCGCCCGGCGCCTCGCAGCGGGCCACCACCGCGACCTGGTCGGCGGCGACGCCCGCCCGGCGGAACGCCCGCTCCAGGCAGGCCGTCAGCGCGGTCCGTACGTCGTCGCCGATCACCACGCCCAACTCCACGGCCAGCACCTCGGCGAGCACCGGTTGTCCGGCCGCGGCGCCGGGCGCGGCCGACGGCTCGACGAGCAGCATCGCGCAGCCCTCGCCGAGCGGTGCGCCGCCGGCGGCGGCCCCGGCCCCCGAGTGGTGCTCAAGCCACGCCCGGGCCGTCGAGTACTCCTCGGCGGCACCGCAGAGCACTGTCTGCGCACGACCGGCGGCCAGCAGCCGACGTGAGTAGTTCAGCGCGTGCAGGCCGGCCGTACGCCCCCCGGCGATCGTGGTGTTGGGGCCCTTGAGCTGGTACCAGATGGCGCTCTGGCCCGCGGCGCAGTTCATCACCGTGTTCGGGAAGCGCGCCGGATCGACGAAGAACGGCTGCTCGCCGGTGAGCGAGTCCCGGGTGAAGTCCATCATGCTCTGCGCGCTGCCGGTGGTCGTGCCGAGCGCGAGGGCGGCGCCCTCGCCCGTGCCGACGGCCCGGTTGCGCTCGGTGTCGTCCAGCAGGGCGCCGACGGTGGTGACGGCGAGGCCGGTCACCCTGTCCATCGAGCGGGTGCCCTTGCGGCCCAGGGCCGCGCGCACGTCGAACGACGGGACGGTGCATGCCCTGCCGTCCGGTCCGGCCGGGCTCTCCGGGCTCTCCGGGCTCTCCGGGCTCTCCGGGCCGACCGGCTCGGGGCGGTCGGCCGTGCGGCGGCGTTCCCGCAGCCCGGCGCGGAAGGCGTCACGACCGATGCCGAACGGCGACACGGCGGACCAGGCGGTGATGACCGGGTGGCCGGTGGCCCCCCGGGTGTCGGCGGCCGGGGCCGGGGCCGTTGTGGTGGTGCTCATGGGCGCCACGATTCCCTTCCGTTCACAGGTAGAAGACCATTCGGTACTCGGGCCAGCGGGCGGCCGTCTCGCCGTCGGCGACCGTCCGTACGCCGTCCAGCAGCGGGGCCTCCTGGAGGCCGTGGGCGGCGAGGGCGTCGCGCTCGGCCCAGACGCCCACGCCCGCCGCGATCAGCGCCCGCAGATCCCGCCGGGGGTCGCTGAGCGTGTCGAGCGTCCGGCTGCCCATCCGGAGTGCGGGGACGGGCGGCGCCTCGATGCCGTAGGTGACGGCCCTGCCGCGCAGCAGGATGTCCAGCCCGCCGAGCTGTCGGTGCAGTTCGGTGGCGAGGTAGAGCGAGTCGAAGAACTGCTTCTCCAGCGCTCCGCGGTAGGCCTTCTCGACGAGGGCCAGGGCACGTGCCATCAGAGGACCCCCACCATCAGCGTGCGGTCGGCGGCGGCGAAGTTCGCCGCGTAGCCGGCCGGCGGGCGCAGCACCACGGACGGCAGGTGGTCGTCCGCGCCGCGGTCGTCGCTGCAGAAGCGGCAGCCGTACCAGCGAAGCCGCTCGGGGAACGTGTCGAGCAGGTCCTGGACCAACCCCGTGGTGGACGGGTAGGCGGTGTTCCAGTCCGCCAGGTTGCGCGGCTTCTCGGTGCCGAGCGAGCGCTGGGTGAGCAGCGTGGCGTAGCCGCACGTCCACACCGCCACCGAGTTGCCGCGCTCCAGCAGCGCCTGGACCAGCCGCAGCGCGCTTGTCGTACGGTCCGACTCGTGCGGTGCGCCCATGAGGGTCACCAGCACGTCGCTGTGCGGGATCTTCCTCGCCATCTCAGTGCCACACCACCTGTATGTCGGGCCGCACGACAAGCTCGGCCAGCTCGTCCATGTCGGCGACGCGCGCCCCGGGGGCGAGCGGTATCCCGGCCAGTCCGCGCTGCTCCAGGGAGAAGCGGTCGACGAGCAGCCGACCGCCGGCCTGCCGGAGTTCGTCGAGCGCGGCGTCCGATCCGGGGCGGGCCAGCACGCAGGCGTCCTCGATCAGGTACATCAGCACCGCGCGGCCGGCCCTGGCCTGCGCCACCGCGTCGCGGCGCAGACCGGCGTCCACCGGGGCGCACCAGCCCTGGCTCTCGATCAGCACGACCTGCGGCGGCCGGTCGTCCGCCGTGCCGGCGACGCCGCTGTCCGCTCCCGGGGCGGCGTTCACCAGTGCCTCGGTGCCGCGCCCTTGATGCCGTCGCCGTTGACGGCGTCCAGCACGCGCTGGTCGAAGTTCTCCAGGCTCCAGTCGCGGCGGTTCCTGATGACCGCGTAGCCGTGCACGATGGTGCCGGTGGCGGTGCGCAGCAGCTCGCCGTCGCGGATGACGTAGAAGTTCATCCGGGAGGTGTAGGTGAAGTCCTTGAAGACCTCCTCGACCTCGTAGGTGATGTAGAGGTCCTCCTCCATCATCGCCTCGTCGAGGATGGTGATCTCCGAGCGCGGCACGACCGGGATCCAACGGCGGTCGTCGAGCAGCGTCTTGATGGAGATGCCGCGGTCGGCGACGAAGCGGTCCTTGCCCTCCTCCATCAACCGCAGGTAGCCGGACATCTGGAGGCGCTCGGTGAAGTGGCAGTAGGGGTAGGGGATGTGCCACGTCCAGCCGTAGGCGTTCTTGCCCTCCAGCAGCTGGTCGAGGATGCCGTCCTCGGTGTCGAACGGCAGGCGGGGCTCGGCCTCCCGCTGCTCGCCGAGGCGGGCGACCGCGAAGCGCGCGAGCTCGGCCGGCACCTCGCCGGCGGAGTCGAGGTAGGTGTCGATCCGCAGGGAGACGCGGACCTTGGCGGTGACGGCCTTGTGGACCACGCCGTCCCGCTCGACGTTGATCGTGACCCGGAGGGCGACGGTGTTGTCGTCTCCCTTCCCGCCCTTGCCCGCCTTGCCGGCCTTGGCGGCCTTGGCGGCCTTGGCGGCCTTGGTGTCCGGTGCGACGACGGCCTCGGCGAGGTCGTCCATGTGGAAGGCGTGCAGGATGCGGGTGTCCAGGGCGACGATGTCCAGGCCCAGGCCGTGCTCCTCGTAGAGGGCGCGGGCCGGCATGCCGACCTGGCGGAAGTGGTCGAGCACGGCTTCCTCGACCATGTAGTTGACGTGCTTGAAGCCGATCCAGGTGCAGATGTTGGAGCCCTCGTAGCGGGGCCTGACCCGGACGGTGGTCTGCTCGTTGAGGAGCGCCTTGACGGCGGCCTCGGTGACGACGGTGCTTGCTGCGGTCATCGACGATGCTCCAGTGCGGTGACGGGGACGGGGGCGCGATGTGCGGTGCCCGTGCCGGATGGTTCGGTGGATCCGGTGGTGCCGGCTGGTCGGTGGGCCCGGGGCTGGTCGGCCGGGCCGGTCGGGTCCGGGCTGCCCAGGGAGCCGACGAAGGCGGTGACGCGGGCGGCGAAGCGGTCCGCCGCCTCGATCATCGGGAAGTGTCCGCTGTCGGCGAGGACGTGGACGTCGGCGTCCGGCAGGGCGGCTGCCAGCGTCCGGGCCTCGCCGGGCGGCGCCGCGAAGTCGTGTTCACCGCCCAGTACCAGCGCCCGGGTGGTGATCGCGGACGTCCGCAGCAGCGGTGTGCGCAAGTAGAGTTCGAAGAACCTGAGCCATCCGTGGGGGCCGACGCGGTCCCGCACGCGCTCGGCCATGGCTGCCTGGAGGTCGGCGGGGAGTCGGCCGCCGGAGTGGACCCGCAGCCCTTCTTCCATGATCAGGTGGAAGTCGTTCAGGTAGTAGCTGATCGTCTGCCAGTCGAACTCCTCGGCCGACCGCCGGTAGAACGGCGACACCAGGACCAGGGCCCGTAGGCCGAGGCGGGTCAGGAGGTCGCCGTCCGCCCGGCCGTCGCGGTCGAGCAGATCGAGCAGCACGTTCGCCGACATGGAGTGCGCGACGACGACGTCCACCGCGCCGGGGACCGCCTCCAGCGCCTCCCGCAGCCGCTCGGTGAGATCGACGTCCACGCCCCAGTCGGTGACGCCCTCGGCGCTCCACGGCAGGCTCGCGGACCAGATCTCGTGGCTCGCGGGCAGCGAGGCCAGGCAGGCGTCCCACACGCTCTCGTTCTCGGCGAGGCCGTGCAGCAGCATCATCCGGGGCGCGCCCGGGGCGGCGGCGCGGCGCAGGCTGATCGTCGACTCCGGTGCGGACATCAGGTGTTCTCCGGCTCCCGCAGCGTCAGGCCGGCGCAGGCGTCGTCGGCGTCAGTGCCGCAGACGGCCCAGACGGGACCGCTGCCGCCGTCCTCGTACCAGCCGATCGCGGCGGCGATCTGGAGGACCCCCAGTGCGCCGGACGCCCGGCCGAGGTGGGGCGGCAGCACGGCGCGGGCCGCGCCCGGCAGCAGCTCGGCGGACGGTGCGGCGGCTCCCTCCGGCAGCTGCCAGCGGACCGGGGCGGGGGCGCCGCCGGCGGCCAGCCGCTCGATCAGCGGCTCCAGCCCGGCGGTGCGCACGTAGGCACCGAGGCGGGCACGGACACGGACGCCGCGCGCTCGGGCGGCGTCGGCACTCTCCAGCAGCAGCGCGGCGCCGCCGTCGACGGCACGGCTGACGCCGTCGGGCTCCAGCAGCCGCCGGACGACGTTGTTGTCCGGCTCGACGCCGATCACCAGTACCCGGGGCACCCGACCGGCGGATATCAGCGTGAGTGCCCAGTGCACCGCGTCCAGCCCGGACGTGGCGCCGTTGCACACCATCAGGTTGGGGCCGCGCAGGCCGTACCGGATGGCGGCGGAGGAGGCGACGACGTTGCTCGACGCGTTCGGCAGGTCCATCGGGCTGGTGGCGCTGACCGTGCCCTCGCGCAGGGTGTCCAGGGCGCGGGCGACCGTGTCGAGGTTGCCGTAGTTGGAGCTGACGACCACGCCGACGGCGTCGCCGTCGACGGCGGTGTCCTCCTCGTCCAGCAGCTCCGCGTCGCGCAGCGCGGCGGCCGTGAGGCAGTAGCCGAGCTGGGTGGCGCGGTCCTTGTAGCGCAGCCCCTTTCGGCCCACCAGCGCGGCCGGTTCGACGGGCTCCGCGCCCTCGGGCGGGCCGGCGGACAGGGCCTTGGCGGAGTCGGCTCCCGGCACGAGTACGGCCAGGCCGCTCACCACGACGTCGACGCTCATGCCGCCGCCTCCACTATCGCGACGGCGTTGATGCCGCCGAAACCGAACGCGTTCAACTGGGCGGTGGTCATCCGTGCTTCGGCCGCCTCGCCTGTGACCAGGCGGAAGTCCGCCGCCTCGTCGACCGGGTTGTCCAGGCCGACCGTCGGCGGCACCCGGCCGTCTGCCAGCGAGGTGACGCCCATGGTGAGCCCGACCATCCCGGAGGCTCCCGAGGTGTGACCCGTCATCGACTTGACGGCCGTCATCAGCGGGCCGCCGACGTTGTCGCCGAGGGCGTCGGCCATGGCGACAGCCTCCGCCTCGTCGTTGAGCAGCGTGCCCGTGCCGTGCAGCATGACCAGGTCGATGTCACCCGGCTTGACGCCGGCGAGGTCGTACGCCTGCCGCATCGCCTTGGCTATGCCCTCCGGGGAGGGCGCGGTGACGTGGTAGGCGTCGCAGTTCACCGCGACGCCGCGCAGCGTCGCGTGCACCCGGCGGTCGCCCGCCTCTCGGTGCAGCACGATGGCGGCGGCGCCGTCGCCCATCAGTACGCCGGTGCGGTCCCGGTCGAACGGGCGGACCCGGTCGGGCGGCGTCGGATGGACCCGCTCCAGCAGGCCGTACATGCTCTCCGTGAGCACGTCGACGCCGGCGACCACGACGGCCTCGGGGGCGCCCGGCCCCTCCTGGGCCAGCAGGTCGCAGCCGAGCGCGAGGGCGTAGAGCGAGGCGGAGCAGGCGTTGGAGAAGGTGTGCGTCACGTCGGCGTTGAACCGCTCCCGCAGCGCCGTGCCGAAGTGCAGCCCGGCGTCGCGGAACTCGCCGCCTTCCCGCCACCACAGCTCCATGGAGCGCAGCTCGCGCAGACCGGTGCCGATGAGGACGGGGACGCCGCTCAGGTCCTCGCCGAGACCGGCGTCGGCGGTGGCCTGGCCTATCGCGTCGACGAGCAGCGCGGTGGCGCGGGCGGGTACGTCGACTCCCTCGGCGGGGCGGTCGTCCACCTCGTAGGCGTGCTGGGCGCGGAACCTGCTGCGGTCGAAGCCGCGCAGCTCCGCCCGGCCGGTACGGCCCTCACACAGGGCGTCGAACAGCGGCCGCACGCCTCGCCCGACGCTGGTGACCACGCCCATCCCGGTGATGGGACGGCTTGTCATGCTTCCTCCTCGGGGGCGCCCTCGGGCTCGTAGAGCCCCAGCAGCACGGCGGCGTTGTTCCCACCGAAGGCGAGGCCGTTGTTCTGGACGACCCGCAAGTCGGCCTCGACGGCCTCGTTCGGGACGCAGTCGACGTCGCACTCCGGGTCGGTGGTCTGGTGGTTGATCGTCGGCGGGATGAACCGGTTGTCGATGGCGAGGGCGCAGCCGATCGCGGCCAGCGCGCTGGCCGCGCCCATGCTGTGGCCGAGCATCGACTTCATCGAGACCGTGCGCGGCGGGCGGTCCCCGAAGACCTGCCGGATCGCCCCGGCCTCGGTGATGTCGTTGGCCCTGGTGCCCGTGCCGTGCGCGGAGATCAGGTCGACCTGCTCGCGGGAGACGCCGGCGTTGTCCAACGCGAGCTCCATGCAGCGGGCGACGCTGGCCTGGTTGGGCGCCACCTGGTGGTGGGCGTCGCAGTTGAGGCCGTAACCCAGCACCTCGGCGTAGATGTGCGCGCCGCGCTCCAGCGCCGACTCCAGCCGCTCCAGGACCAGCACGCCGGCGCCCTCGCCGGTCAGGATGCCCTTGCGGTCCACGTCGAAGGGCTGGCAGCGGTCCGGGGCGATCGTGCCGAGGCGGTAGAAGCCGGTGAACGTCTTGCGGCACATCGCGTCGGCGCCGCCGCAGAACGCGTACTCCGCCTCGCCGGAGCGGACGGCGTCGAAGCCGTAGCCGATGGCGTAGTTGCCGGCGGCGCAGGCGGTCGGGACGGTGACGGCCTCGACGTCGGCGAGCTCCAGCTCCTGGGCCACGGCGACCGACAGTCGGGCCGCCGGCACCCTCCTGGCCGCGAGCGGGTCGAACCGCTCGGGGCCTTCGGCGAGTTCGGTGGCGACGAGCTGATCGAGGTCGTAGGACTCGCCGTCCGTGGTGCCCACCGAAATCAGACCTCGGCGGTCGCGCAGGGCGGTCGCGTCGAGCCCGGCATCGGCGAGCGCCATCCGGGCGGCCGCCACCGAGAACTGCGTGGCGCGGCCGAGCTGTTCGGGATCAAGCGTGCGTATCCACTCGTGCGGCTCGAAGTCCGAGATCTCGCAGCCGTTCGCGTGGGCGAAACCCTCGGTGTCGAACACCGAGATGGGCCTGGCCCCGCTGCGGCCCTCACGCAGCCCCTGAAGGAACTCCTTCACACCCAGACCGATGCTGGAGACCACTCCGAGCCCGGTGAGGACCACCCGGTGCCGACCGGTCCGCTCAGGACCGCCCACCGTTGAACCAGCGCCGTGCGCTGCCGACATGCCAACCCTCCCTGTCCACCGTCCCGACCGGTCGGCCGCCCGCGGGCGGCCCGGACCGTCACCAGCCGGCCGACTCCGACACGACCTCGTACACGCCCTTGAGGTTCACCATGCGCGGCAGCTCGGACTGGTTGATGACGCAGCCGAACTCCTTCTCGAGGGCCGCGAGAATCTCGATCGCGCGGAGCGAGTCGGCGCTGTGGTCCTCCTTGAAGAGGCTGGTCTCGGTGACCTCGTCCTCCTCGATCTCGAGAATGTCGCAGACAATCTCCTTGATGACCTCAAGACGCTCTTCGCGGGTTTCGGCAGCCATCGCCTTACCTTTCACAGATTGCCTCAGCGGCAATTCCCGGTAGTTCCGAGAAATTTGTAAGCGATGGCCGGAAGCGCCAGCAAGGCGTCCGTCAGCAAGCTGCCACTCTCTTTCCGAGACGGCGGGAGCACGGAATTCCCGGCGTTGTCGTGGACTCGCCGCGTCAGATCCGGGACATCTTCGCCGCGCCCGGGAACCGGGCGGAAACAGCCGTGGTGAGGCGGTGGTTCAGGGACGGGCAGCGGGCGCGTCGTAGCTGTCGACGGGGACGTCCGGGGTGATCCGGCGGACGAGGCCGGCCAGGGTCCGGCCCGGGCCCAGCTCGACGAGCCGCCGACAGCCCAGCCGCCCGGTGAGCGTGTGCACGCTCTCCTCCCACCGCACCGGCGAGACCAGCTGGCGCGTGACCAGTTCCGGCCAGTCGCCGGAGCCGTCGTACGGCCGTCCGTCGACGTTGGCCACCACCGGCATCCGGCCGGGCCCGAACGAGGCGCGCACCACGGCGGCGCGCAGTTCCTCGGCGGCCGGCGCCATGAACGGGGAGTGGAACGCGCCGCCCACCGGTACCCGGATCAGCTTCGCGCCGAGGTCCGGCGCCCGGCGCTCGGCGAAGCCGACGGCCTCCTCACCACCGGAGACCACCACCTGACCGGGCCCGTTGATGTTGGCCACCCACAGCCCGTGCCCTTCGGCCGCCGCCTCGGCGACCAGCTTCTCCGCCTCCGGCAGCCCGGCCCTGACCAGCACGCCCATCGTGCCGGGCCGGTCCTCGGCGGCCTGTCGCATGGCCCGCCCCCTGGCGGTCACCAGCGCGACGCCGTCCCGCAGGTCCAGCACGCCGGCGGCGGTCAGCGCGGTGTACTCGCCGAGGCTGTGCCCGGCGCAGGCGACCGCGCCCGTCAGCAGACCGGCGTCCGCCGCCTCGCGCCAGGCCATCAGTGAGACCGTGTAGACGGCCAGTTGGGCGAGATCGGTGCGGCGCAGCCGCTCACCCGGGGTGCGGAGCAACAGCTCCTCGACGTCCACCGAGGAGTGCTCGGAGACCTGGTCGACGAGGGGCCAGGCGGGGCTCTCCCGCCAGGGCTCTCCCATGGACTCACGCTGGGTCCCCTGCCCCGGGAACACCAGACCGATCGGCGCCGCGCTCATCTCTCCCGCACCTTCCCCCTGGTAGCCGCGCTCGGAAGCGGGGGCCGGCCCGGTGGGCCCGCCCCCGGCCCTGTCTAGCCGCCGGCGACCCGGGCGGGCAAGCAAGCTTCAGGAAGCTGCCAACTCCGCTCGCCCGGCGCCTTTTTCGGCGGCAGGTAAGGCTCCAGGGCAGATCCGGGCAGACCCGGGGAGGTGCGGAACGGTGGCCGGCGACCCGTCAGGCTCCAGGAGCTCCGGGGGCGGCGGGTGCCTCGGCGCCGACCGGGCGGCGGCCCGCGGCGGACGCGGCGGGTAACAGGCCGAGCTCGGCGGCGCGCACTCCCGCCTGGAAGCGGGAGCTGGCACCCAGCAGCGTCATGATCTCCGCGACGTGCCGCCGGTACGTCCGGACGGAGACCGACAGTTCACGGGCCGCGACCTCGTCGGTGACGCCGGCCTGCAGGCACTCCAGGATGCGGCGGGAGGTCCTGGCCCGGTTCCGGTCGCCGAAGTCGACGCGGTCCTCGACCGCCACCGCGTGCCGCCACAGCCCCTCGAAGAGCGTGCCGAGCGTGCTGATGACCGTCTCCGCCCTGATCACCGACACCTGCCGGCCGACGGCGGAGGGCGCGGTGACCATGGCGACCTCGTCGTCGACGAGCATCGCCTGGAGCATCGACACCCGCGCCACCCTGACCTCGGTGGCCGGGTGGGCCAGCAGGGAGCGGTGGATCAGGCCCATGTCGAGCACGGCCTTGGTGCAGAGCAGCCGCACCCGGACGGCGGGCTTCTCGGCGACCAGCAGCGCGCCCGCAGCCCGCACCACATCGACGTACTCGGCGTCGGCGAGTACGACGTCTATCGTCCGGCGGGCGGCGCCCACCAGGCGCAGCGAGGCGTCCATGACGTCCTCCCGCGCCGCGCCGACGGCCGTGATGAGGGAGTCCTGGACCTTGCGATGGCGGTGCTTGGCGACGGTCGCCTCGATCAGCTGCCGTGCGGCGAGCAGCGCCGCCTCGACGTCGTCGCCGAACTCCTGCGGCTGCGGATGCGCGCTGGGCAGCTCGCCGTCCGCCGCCGGACCCGACCCGATGGCCTCGTTCACGCTCTCCCCACTCCGCTCAGCCCGGCACCGGCCACCGTCCCCCGGCGGGGGAGCAGCCCGAGCTCGACCGCGCGCACTCCGGCCTGGAACCGGGAGCTGACGCCCAGTTCCTTCATCACGGCGGCGACGTAGCGCCGGTACGTGCGCAACGAGACCTGGAGCTCTCGGGCGGCGACGTCGTCCGTGTGGCCCTCGCGCAGCCGCTCCAGCACCCGCTGGGCGGAAGGGGTGCGCAACAGCCGTTCGCTCAGCCGAAGATGCTCGGCGAGCGGGCGGGCGTTGGCCCAGGATCCGGCGAAGAGCAGGTCGAGCGCCCGCACCGACGCCGTGTCCTTGATGATCGCCGCGCTGTCGGAGTGCTCGGGGCCGGACTGGATGAGCGCCACCCGGCCGTCGACGATCAGCGCCTCGCGCAACTCGCTGTCCACCACCCGGATCTCGCAGCGGGCGGCCCGCAGCGCGGCGGCGCTGGGCACGCCGGCGCTCAGCGCGCGCGGTGTGCACAGCAGGCGCACCACCACGCCGCCGGCCTCCGGCGTGCGGGCCCGCCGCGACGCCTGGACGACAACCCGGTCGGCGCCGCGGGAGGAGCCCGCCGCGAGCGGGCCGGCGGTCCTCCCGGTCGGCTCGGGGCGGCGGCCGGTGAGGGCGGCGAACACCGTCTGCGACTGCTCGCCGTCGCCGGGCAGCGAGGCGGAGATCGAGTGCCGGGCGCGGCCGAGGAGTCTGGCCACGGTGGCGCCGGCCTCCGCGTCGTCGGCCCGTATCACCAGGGCGTCCCGCGCCGGGCGGTCCCGGTGCAGGGACATCGTCGAGTCGATCAGCTCGCGGGCCTGGAGAAGGGCGCGCTCCATCCGGTCGGCGGACGCCGCCCCCTCGTCGGGGACGTCGGGGACGTCCGTTGGGGTTTCCGGGACGTCGGCCGCCAGGTCGGACGGTGTCCGGTCCGGCCATCCCACCTGGGCCGTCGCGGCCGACTCGACCACGCCCGCCCGGGTACGGGCGTGGCGCCCGCCTCCTCCCGGGTCGCGCGGCGGCCACACGGAAGCACTCATTGCGTTGATCACAATTCCCCCTGAGCCCTACATGTGAAACGAGAATCCAGAGTGCCGGTGTCGGAATACCGCTCGTGCGTGGGAAGCTGCCACCTTCTCCGATAATTGAGCGATCAACATTTCGACGTGACACCCGGGAAACGATGTGGAAGACCGGCCGTGTCGCGGTGAACCACGACCGGAGCCACGTATGCCCCCGCACGGCAACTCGCTGCGTCGCGAGGCGGTGACGCCGACATTAGTTCGCTGGCCGCAAACCAGTCAACGTTGGCACCTCCGGACCTGTGGATAACTTCCGCCCACTCCTCGCGACAGTCGACAAGTTGTCCAATTAGCCGCCCGGAAGCGTCAGGAAGCTGTCCCCAACGTCGCGGAATCGTCTCCTCCGGCAACCAACTCGCATTTTCGGTCCCCACCCCGTCACAATCCCCGGCCGCTCACGCCTCCTTCCGTGTCCTGAAGCTGCCAACCGCTCAACGTGCGCCGGACTGCAGGCCGTCCTGGCCGCGTAGGACGCGGCGGCGGATGCCGCGCAGCCAGATGTGGCGGATCGCGCCGCTGCCCGGCCGGATGACAAACCAGTACGCCCCGAAGAGCCGACGGGCCTTGGCGTCGGTGCAGCGCACCCGGGTCTCCGTCGTCAACACCCCGTCGGCGTAGCGGAAGTCGAAGGCGATGAGGATGTGCGAGGGCGCCTCGAAGTCCCGGAACTCGGCCGCCGGCTCCTCCCCCATGGCCACGATCGGCTGCTTGCGGGAGATCCGCTCGATGCCGCCGACCACCAGCTGGTCCTCGGACCTGTGCAGCATCCGGAACCCGTTGTCCAGGAACATGCTCAGCACCGGGCGCTCCCGGGAGAACCGGACCCGCCCCATGCCCGCCGCCGCCATCGTGCGGCGGAAGCTCGGCACCTCGCCCCAGGTCAACTCCTCGGCCGCGCGTATCACCGTGCCCGCGTCGGCCGACACCGGGAGTCGATGGCGCTCCCGGCGGTCCCAGGTGGGGATGACGCCGTCCAGTGCGGACGGCCCGCCGCCAGCCGGTCCTCCGCCAGCCGGCCCTCCGGTAGCCGGCCCGCCGTCGGACGGCCCGTCGGCGCCCGGCCCTTCGCCGTGCGGCCCGTCGCCGTGTGGTGTTCCGGCGCGCTTGTCGGTCATGCCCGCTCTCCTTCGTTCGCCCCCGCGCCCAGCCGCTCGGCGAGCACCCGGCCGATGGCGGCCAGCGGTTCGGGGTTGGTCATCTCGCTGTGTCGGCAGTCAACCTGACGGACGTCCACCGCACCCGCCACATAGGGGAACCAGTCCTCGACGTGGAGGTCGCCGCCGCGCTCCACGGTGGCCGCGAAGAACAGCATGTCGCCCTCCCACCGGGCGGGTCGGGCCTCCGCCGCCAGGCGCATGTTGTTGACCATCACCCGGCTCATCGCCGCCACGTGCCGCTCGGCGAGATCCGCCATGCTGCTGTGGCCGCGCCGCAGTACCTCGACCACCCTGGCGGCGTCCAGCGGTCCCTCGCCCGCCGCCGAGCGGTCCTGTCCCACGAAGTCGAGCATCATCTCCAGCACGCTCTCCTCGTCGGCCGCGGGCTCGTACTCGCCCGCGTACGGGTGCGGATAGGCGTCCATCACGGCCAGCAGCTCGACCCGCTCGCCCGCCTCCCGCAGTCGCACTGCGATCTCGTGCGCCGCGACACCGCCGAACGACCATCCCAACAGGTGGTAGGGGCCGACCGGTTGTACCTTGCGGATCTGCTCCACGTAGTCGGCGGCCAGCTCGCCGATCGTGGCGGGCAGCGCGTCGGGTTCGGTGAGGCCGCGCGCCTGCACCGCGTACACCGGGCGGTCCGGCAGCTCCGGCAGCAGGCCCGCGTACGGCCAGCCGACCCCGGCGCCCGGGTGCACGCAGAACAGCGGCGGCTGCTCGCCGCCGGACCGGAGCGGGAAGAGCACGGCGAGCGAGGCGTCGCCGCCGTCGGCACCGGTGAGCCTGGCCGCCAACGCGGCCGGGGTGGGCGCCTCGAAGAGCGCCCGCACCGAGAGCTCCGTGTCGAACGCCTCCCGTACCCGGGCCATCAGCCCGGCAGCCAGCAGGGAGTTGCCGCCGATCTCGAAGAATGGGGCGTCGGCGCCCACCGACGGCAGTCCGACAGCCTCGGCGAACAGCGCACACAGCGTCTCCTCCACCGCGCCCGCCGGCGCTCGGCCGCCGCCGGTCTCCGGCGCGGGCAGCGCCCGCAGGTCGACCTTGCCGATCGCGGTGACCGGCAGCTCCGGCAGGGGCACGACCGCCGACGGCACCATGTACGAGGGCAGCACCTTCGCCGCCGCCGCCCGCAGATCCGGCAGTTCCTCCGCCGCACCCGGGTCGAGGACCGGGTAGGCGACGATGCGCTTGTCGCCGGGACGGTCCTCCCGCACGACGACGGTCACCTGCCGGACCGCCGGATGCGCGGCCAGCACCGCCTCGATCTCGCCCAGCTCGATCCGGAAGCCCCGCACCTTCACCTGGTCGTCGGCGCGGCCGACGAAGACCAGTTCGCCGTCGGTTGTCCAACGCACGAGGTCGCCCGTGCGGTAGAGCCGGCCCCCCGCCTCGCCGTACGGGTCGGCCACGAAGCGCTCGGCGGTCAGCCCGGGGCGGCGCACATAGCCGGCGGAGACCCCGGCGCCGGCCAGGTACAGCTCACCGGGCGCGCCCACCGGCGCGGGTGTGAGGTCCGCGCCGAGCACGTAGGCGCGCATGTTGTCCAGCGGCCGCCCGATGGGCAGCGTGCGACCGATCTCCCCGGCCGAGGTGACCCGGTGCAGGGTGGCGAAGACCGTTGTCTCAGTCGGCCCGTACATGTGGCTGAACGCGGTGTCCGGGCAGTGCTCCAGCAGTCGGCGCACGCTCTCCGCCGGCACGGAGTCACCGCCGGACAGCACCTCGCGCACGCCCGCCAGGGCCGTCGGGTACTCCTGCACCAGCAGGCGGAACAGGCCCGAGGTGAGGAACGCCGTGTCGACACGCTCCTCGGTCAGGACGTCCCGCAGCGCGGCCAGGTCCGGCTCGCCGGCCGGCGCCACCACGGCCGTACCGCCGGACAGCAGCGGCGCCCACGTCTCGAACGTGGCCGCGTCGAAGGCCTGCGGAGAGTGCACCAGCACCCGGCCCCGGGAGATCGGCGCGATGGCCCGGTCGTACGCGAGGGCGACGATGTCGGCGTGGGTCACCGCCACACCCTTGGGTTCGCCCGTGGAGCCCGAGGTGTACATGACGTACGCCGGCTGGTCGGCGCGCACCTCGGGCAGCACCGGAACGGGGGCCCCGTCGGACTCCGGGGCGGGCTCGTCGACGAACAGGAGCCGGGCGGCGTGGGGGAAGCCGACCTCGGCGTGCGCGGCGTCCACCAGCAGCACCACCGACTCGGTCTGCGTCACCACCCGCTGGGAGCGCTCGGCCGGATAACGGTCGTCGAGCGGGACGTAGGCCGCGCCCGCCTTCAGCACCGCCAGAAGCGACACCACCAGCTCCGCCGAGCGGTCCTGGAGGACGGCGACCCGGTCGCCGGGGCGGACCCCGGCGCTCAGCAGCCGGTGTGCCAGCGCGTCCGCCCGGGCGTTCAGCTCGCGGTAGTCGGTGTCCCGGCCGCCGCAGCGCACCGCGACCGCCCCGGGTGTGCGCAACACCTGCTGCGCGAAGGCCTGGTGCACGGTGGTGCCGGCCGTGGGCAGCGGGTACGCCGTGTTGTTGAAGCCGCGCAGCAGCAGCTCGCGCTCGCCGTGGGCGAGCAGGTCGAGGTCTGCCAGCGGCGTCTCGGGGTGCTCGGCGACGGCCCGCAGCACCCGCGTCAGCCGGTCCGCGTACTCCCTTACCTCCGCCTCGGTGAAGACGTCCGGACGGTAGCCCAGCCTCAGGTGTATCTCCTCGCCGGGCAGGCCCGCCAGGGTCAGCGGGTAGTGCGTGGCGTCCCGGCCGTCCACGCCGCCGAGCGTCAGCCCTGGCACCGGCTCCCGCATGCCCTCGGCGTCCAGCGGATAGTTCTCGAACACCGTGATGGTGTCGAACAGCGGGGCGTAGCCGGTGAGGTGCTGGAGTTCGGTGAGGCCCGTGTGCTGGTGGTCCAACAGCTCGGTCTGCCGGCGCTGCACCCGCGCCAACAGTTCTCCCAGCGTCTCGGACGGGTCGAGCGAGACCCGCACCGGCAGGGTGTTGATGAACAGGCCGATCATCGACTCGATGCCGGGCACCTCGGCCGGGCGGCCGGAGACCGTGCCGCCGAAGACGACGTCCCTGCGGCCGGTCAGCCCGGCCAGCAGCAGCGCCCAGGCGCCCTGGAGGAACGTGCTGAGCGTCAGGCCGAGTCGGCGGGAGCGCTCGGTCAGCGCGGCGGTCAGCTCGGGTGAGATGCCGACGATGACCTGCTCGGGGACGGAGGCGCGCCCCGCGGCCTCGGCGGGCGCCAGGATCGTCGGCCCCTCCAGACCGCGCAGCGCCTCCGTCCAGGCCCGGCGGGCCGCGTCCTCGTCGCGCTCGGCGACCCGGCTCAGGAACTCGCGGTAGGGCGTCGGCCTGGGCGGCGCCGCTGCACCCGACGTCCGCTCGGCGTAGAGCTGGAACAGCTCGGACACCAGCAGCGGCATCGACCAACCGTCCAGCAGGATGTGGTGGTTGGTGAGCGCGACGCGGTGTCGGTGCTCTCCCAGCCTGGCCACGAGCAGCCGCAGCAGCGGTGGCCTGCCCAGGTCGAAGGGGGTCTCGCGCTCGACGTCCGCCGCGCGGCGGAAATCGGCCTCGCGCGTCTCGACGTCCGGGCCGCGCAGGTCGACCTCCCGCCAGGGCAGCTCGACCGTCGGCAACACCAGCTGGACCGCACCGCCGAGACGCCGGTGGAAGGCCGTCCGCAGGTTGGCGTGCCGCTCCAGCAGTGCCTGGCCGGCCGACCGCAGCGCGGTGGTGTCGAGCGGTCCTTCGAGGTCGAAGAACGTCTGGACGACGTAGTCGTCCCGGCCGCCGCCGTCCCACTCGGCGTGGAAGAAGAGACCTTCCTGGAGCGGCGCCAGCGGCAGTACGTCCACCAGGCCCGGGTAGCGGGCCTCGTAGCGCTCGATCTCCGGCTGCTCCAGCGACACGAGCGGGAGGTCGCTCGGCGTGAGACCGCCCGCGCCCGGCCGCTCGCCGTGCCGCACGAGGGCGTCCAGCGCCCGCTCCCAGGTGTCGAGCAGGTCCCGGGCGTCGGCCTCCGGGAGCAGTGCCGACGGCCAGGACATGGTCGCCGTCAGCCGGGGGCCGTCGGGCCGGTCCTCGGTGAGCGCGTTGATCTGGAGCGCGTGCCCGAGTGGGAGGTCGGCGTCGCCGCCGCCGCCGAGCGCGCCGGACTCCGGCGCCGGGCTCCATTCGGCCAGGGCTCCCTCGTCAGCGGGGCTCGCGGGCGCGGAGGGCAGTCGGCCCAGGTAGTTGAACGCGATCTGCGGGTGGGCGGCCGCCGCCAGGGTGGCGAGGCGGTCGGCCGTGGCCGGGTTCAGGTGGCGCAGCAGGCCGTAGCCGATGCCGTTGTCCGGGACCGCGCGCAACTGCTCCTTGATCCGCTTCAGCGCCCGGCCGGCCTCGGGGCCGCCGTCGAGCGCCGCCGACAAGTCGCCGTCGCCCGGGTCCAGCCGCACCGGCCACATGCTGGTGAACCAGCCGACCGTGCGGGACAGATCCGTGCCGGCCGGCACGGCCTCCCGGCCGTGGCCCTCGAGATCCACCAGGAGCGGGCCGTCACCGCGGCCGGACCGCCGCCGCCAGTCGGCGACCGCCAGTGCCAGCGCCGTCAGCAGCACGTCGTTGACACCGGCGTGGTACGCGGCGGGCACGCTGGTCAGCAGAGCGCCGGTGGTCCGGGTCGGCAGGGTCAGCGAGAGGGACCGGGCGGTGGCCGCGACGTCCCGCGAGGGGTCGAGCGGCACATCGGTGAGCGGCGCGTCCGGCGCGGCCAATATCTCTTCCCAGAAGGGGAGTTCGGTCTCGCGTTCGGTGGCGTGCTCGGTGAGGCGCTGGGCCCAGCGACGCAGCGACGTCGGCACCGGTTCCAGCGCGGGCTCACGACCGGCGGACACCGCCCGCCACGCCTCGACGAGATCCGGCACCAGGATCCGCCACGAGACCCCGTCGACCACGAGGTGGTGCAACACAAGCAGCAGTCGACCCGGCCGCCCGAAGTCGGGGCCGGAGTCGGGGCCGGAGTCGGGGCCGGGACCTGCGTCGAACAGGACGGCCTGGAGCATCACGCCCGCGTCCGGGTCGAGCCGGCCGCGGGCCGCCTCCGCCTCCTCGTCGAGCCGGTCCAGCGGGGCGCGCCGCAGCAGGGGCGCCGCCGCGACCGCGCCGCGCGGCGCGACGGCCAGCGACCAGCGGCCCTCGGCGCGCGTCAGCCGCATCCGCAGCGCGTCATGGTGGTCGAGCAGCGTCTGAAGGGCCGCCGCGACCCGCTCGGCGTCCGCGCCGGGCGGCGTGGTGAGCAGCACCGACTGGCTGAACCCGTCGACGGGCCCGGACAGTTCGCGCAGCCAGTGCACGATCGGGGTGAGCGGCACCTCGCCGACACCGGCGTCCGGCGCCTCGGCCACCGTCCGCTCGCCGTCGCCGCGCTCGGCGGCCTCCGCCAGCTTGGCCAGCTCCGCGACCGTCTTGCGGGTGAACACGTCGCGCGGGGTGAAGACCAGGCCCTCCTTGCGGGCCCGGCTGACCAACTGGATGGAGGCGATGCTGTCGCCGCCGACGTCGAAGAAGCTGTCGTCCACCCCGACGGAGGGCAGCCGCAGCACCTCGGCGAAGAGCCGGCACAGCGCCTCCTCTGCGGACGAGGCCGGGGCGCGGCCGGCGCCGGCGGTGGTGGTCGCCGCGGCCGGTGCGGGCAGCGCGCGGCGGTCCACCTTGCCGTTGCGGGTGAGCGGCAGGGCGTCCAGGGTGACAAAGGCGCTCGGCACCATGTACTCCGGCAGCCGGTCGCGCAGCAGGGCACGCGCCCCGCCGACCAGGTCCCGGGCGGTCACCGGCACGTTGGCGAACCGGGCCGGCTCGGGGCGCCCGGGCGGCGCCGGGCAGGTGCCCGTGACGGGGCGGTCCGCCAGCGCGGCGTCGACCAGCAGCACGTCGAAGGTCTCCAGCGCGTCCGGGGACGAGCAGGCGAGGTGCGCGCGGTAGCCGTGCTCCTCCGCCAACGCGGCGAGAGCGTCCGGCTCGACGCCTCTCCCGGCCTCCTCCAGCGCCCGGCGCACGGCATCGGCCTCCGCGCCTTCCGCCAGGGCGCGGGCCGCCGCGACCTCCCCCACCAGGCGCGCGTTCGGCACGCCCGTCACCCGCAGCAGCGGGGGCCGCTCGGCCAGCCGCGCGGCGACCTCGGCCGGCTCGGCGACGTCCCGGCCCCAGACCACGTTCGGCGCCTCGTCGGCCCGCAGGGCCTCCGCGCCCAGCGGCTCCCGGCGCAGCACGGCCGCGTACCGGTAGCGGCTCAGTTCGTTGTGGTAGGAGGCGCGCTTGAGCCGGATGTCAACCGCGCCGACGCCGTCGATCACGCCCGGCAGGCTCGCGAAGTACTCGGGGGCGAGCAGCAGTTCGTTCTCCGCGCGCACGCCCTGGTCGACCGCCGCCCGCAGCGCGGCCGTGGCCACGTCCTGCTCGGCCCTGGCCAGCCGCACGCCCGTCTGGAAGGCGCGCAGCAGCCGCAGGTCGCGAATGTCGCCCGCGTAGACCGCGCCGCCCGGGGCGAGCACGTCCACCGCCTGACGCAGTACGTCGGTCAGGTAGTCGGCGTGCGGGAAGTACTGCACCACAGAGTTGATCACGATGGTGTCGAAGTGGCCGCGCGGCAGCCCGGAGAAGTCGTGCGCCGGCTGGGCGCGCAGGGTGACCCGGTCGGAGTGCTCACCGTGCCGCTCCAAGGCTTCGCGCAGGTTGTCGATCGCCACCGGGGAGAGGTCCGTGCCCCAGTACTCCTCGACGTGCGGCAGCAGCGGCGCCAGCAGCAGACCGCTTCCGACGCCCAACTCCAGCACCCGGCGCGGGCGCAGCTCGCGGATCTGCGCGACCGTGTCGTCGCGCCACTCCCGCATGTCCGCCAGCGGGATCGGCCGCTCGGTGTAACTGCTGTTCCAGCCGCCGAAGTTCTCGCCGAAAGCGCCGCTCTCAGCGTGCTCGGTGTACATCTTGTCGTAGAGGTCGGACCACTCGGCGACGGCTTCCAGCTCCGTGCTCTCGTCGCGCTCGGCCGCCGGGACCAGGTACGCCACCAGCCGCTTGTCGCCCGGTCGGTCCTCGCGGACGACCACGGCCGCCTGGGACACCAGCGGAGAGTCGGTGAGAGCCGATTCGATCTCGCCCGGCTCGATGCGGAAGCCGCGGATCTTGACCTGGTCGTCGACCCGGCCGAGGTACTCCAGCTCACCGGAGGCGTTCCAGCGGACCTGGTCGCCGGTGCGGTACATCCGGGCGCCGGGCGGGCCGAACGGGCAGGCCACAAAGCGCTCCGAGGTGGCCTCGGGCCGCCCCAGATAGCCGCGGGCGACACCGGCCCCGGCGACGTACAGCTCGCCGGCCACGCCCACCGGCACCGGCCGCAGCTCCGGGTCCAGGACGTAGACGCGCATGTTGTCCAGCGGCGCGCCGATCGGCATCGAGGCGGGCACCTCGGCGCCCGGCCGGACCCGGTGGCGGGTGGCGAACGTGGTCGTCTCGGTGGGGCCGTAGCCGTCCACGACCGTCGTGCCCGGGCAGTGCGCCATGACCCGGCGCACGGAGTCGGCCGGTACGACGTCGCC
Source organism: Streptomyces alkaliterrae (assembly GCF_007097205.2). Lineage (GTDB taxonomy): Bacteria > Actinomycetota > Actinomycetes > Streptomycetales > Streptomycetaceae > Streptomyces > Streptomyces alkaliterrae. Next base: position 30,212 of record NZ_VJYK02000004.1, on the reverse strand, counting down.
GCCGGTCCACACCTCGGCGACTCCGGCGAGCGCGCCCGGGCTCTCGTCCGCGAGCAGCCGGAAGAGGCCGGCGGTCAGCCACAGCGCGGTGACCCGCCGCTCGGCCACCAGCCGCTCGAGCGTGGGGAGGTCGATCTCCGTCGGCGGGGCGACGACCACTTCGCCGCCGGACAGCAGCGGCACCCACAGCTCGTACGTCGAGGCGTCGAACGCCTGCGGGGAGTGCAGCAGCACGCGACGGTGCGCACCCGGGCCGAACGAGCGGTCCCGGGCGAGCGCGGCCACGTCGCGGTGGGTCACGCCGACGCCCTTGGGGACGCCGGTGGAGCCGGAGGTGTACATCACGTAGGCGAGCCGGTCCGGCGTGGGCGCCGGGCGGTCGCCGACGCCGACGGCCGCGGCCGCTTCACCGGGTTCGTCCACGGCCAGCGCGCGGACGCCGGGCGGCGTCGTCTCGCGGTGGGCCGCGTCGACCAGGACCAGCTTCGCGCCCGTCTCGTCCAGGATGTGCGCGAGCCGTTCGGCCGGGTAGCGGTCGTCGAGCGGGACGTAGGCGCCGCCCGCCTTCAGCACCGCGAGGATCGACACGACCAGCTCCACCGAGCGGTCCTGGAGCAGCGCCACCGGCTCCTCCGGACCGACGCCCGCCGCGACCAGCCGGGCCGCCAACACGTCGGCCAGCGCGTCCAGTTCGGCATAGCTCACCGAACGGTCCCCGAAGCCGACCGCGACGGCGTCCGGAGTGCGGGCGGCCTGCTCCTCGAAGAGCTCGGGCAGCGAGCGGTCCGGCAGCGCGTTGGCCGTGTCGTTCCACTCGTGCAGGACGCGGCGGCGCTCCGCCGCGCCCAGCATCTCGACGGCGCCCAGCGGCTGGTCCGGCTCGGTGGCGAACGCTTCCAGCAGCCGGCGGGCGCGGGCCGCCACGCCCGCCGCCGTCTCGGCGTCCACCAGGTCGTGGCGGTAGTCCAGCCGCAGATGCATCCGGCCCTCGACGACGGCCGCGAAGAACGTCAGCACGTAGTGCGCGGCGTCCCGGCCCTCGAGGCCGAGCACCCGCAGGTCGTCGCCGACCGTGCCCTGGAGGGCGTCCGGGTCCACCGGGTAGTTCTCCAGCACCATGTTGGTGTCGAAGAGCTCGCCGCCGCCGAGGAGGTTCTGGATGCTGCGCAGGCCCAGATGCTGGTGGGGCAGCAGCCTGACCTGCTCCTCCTGCATCCGCCGCAGCAGCTCCGACAGCGGCTCGTCCGGGCGGGTCCGCACCCGCACCGGGACGGTGTTCACGAAGAGCCCGACCATGGACTCCATGCCCGGCAGCTCGGGCGGCCGACCGGAGACCGTCGTACCGAAGACGACGTCCTGCCGGCCCGTCAGCTCGGCGACCAGCGCGCCCCAGACACCCTGCACGACGGTGTTCAGCGTCAGCCCGAGCCGGCGGGCCGACGCCACCAGGGCCGACGTCTCCTCCTCGGACATCGAGACGACCAGCTTCGTCGGCGGCACGGCGACCCGCTCCGGGTCGGCGGGCACCACCAGCGTCGGCTCGCCCACCCCCGCCAGCGCCTCCCGCCACGCGGCGACGGCGGCCTGCTCGTCCTGCCGGGCGAGCCAGTTCAGATAGTCGCGGTAGGGGGTGGGTCGGGGCAGCTCGGCCGACGGGTCGGCGTAGCAGGAGAACAGTTCGCCGACCAGGATCGCCGTCGACCAGCCGTCCAGCACGATGTGGTGGTTGGTGAACAGCAGTCGGCAACGCTCGGCAGCCGTCCTGGCCACCGTCAGCCGCAGCAGCGGCGGGCGGTTCAGGTCGAAGCGGCGCGTACGGTCCTGCTCGGCCAGCCGCCGCAGCTCGGCATCCCGCTCCGCCTCCGGCAGCTCCGACAGGTCGACCTCGGCGACCGTCACGGCCACCTCGCTCAGCACGGCCTGCACGGACTCACCGCTGCGCCGCTGCCGGAACGCCGTGCGCAGGCTGTCGTGCCGGTTCACCACGCGGCGGGCGGCGGCCGTCAGCCGGTCCGCGTCGAGCCGTCCGGCGAGGTCGAAGGCGAGCTGGACGGTGTAGACGTCCGTGCCGTCCTGGTCGTACATCGAGTGGAACAGCAGCCCCTCCTGCACCGGAGACAGGGGCAGTACGTCCAACAGGCGGGGCTTCATCAGGACTCCCAATCGCTGAGCAGGTCGTTCTCGAACTCGTCGATCTCCTCCTGGCTCATCGCCACGGACAGATCGGAAGGGGTCACACCGCCGGCCTCGGGCCGCTCGGCGTGCTCGGACAGGGCCGTCAGCGCCCGGAACCAGGTGTCCACCAGATCGCGCACCTCGCACTCGGCCAGCAGCGCGTCGGGCCAGCCGACCACCGCCGACAGCCGGGGCCCGGCACCGCCGTCCGCCGCGTCCTCCACCAGCGCGCTGACCTCCAGCACATGGGAGAGCGGGGTCTCCGGGTCGACGCCGCGGGCGGCACCGGACAGCGCGTCGCCCCCGGTGACCATCGACCAGTCGGCGTCCTGCCCGGCCGGGAAGCGGCCAAGGTAGTTGAAGCCGATCTGCGGGGCGGGCAGCGCGGACAGCTCGCCGCGGGCCACCGGGTCGAGGTAGCGCAGCAGGCCGTAGCCCAGCCCCTTGCCGGGCAGCGCGCGCAGCCGCTCCTTGACCCGCTTGAGCGCGCCGCCCAGGGCGACGCCGTCGCCGGGGGCCGCCGCGCCGGGGTCGAGCCGCACCGGGTGGAGGGTGGTGAACCAGCCGACCGTGCCGGAGAGATCCAGGGACTCGGCCGTGTCCCGGCCGTGGCCCTCCAGATCCAGCAGCACCTCGTCGGTCGCCGGGCCGCCCTCGGCAAAGCCGCCCGTGGAGCCGCCCTCGGTGGAGCCGCCCGTCCGGCCGTCGGTACCGCGGCCGAGGCGGCGGCGCCAGTCGGCCAGCGCGGCGGTGAACGCGGTGAGGAGGACGTCCTCCACGCCGCAGGAGAAGGCCGTCGGCAGGGTGGTGAGCAGCCGGGCCGTGTGCTCGGCCGGCAGGGTGGCCACCAGATGCCGCGAGGTGCGCAGGACGTCCCTCGTCGGGTCCAGCGGTCGAGCGCCCAGCAGCGGGTCGGGGCCGGACAGCGTCCCGCGCCACAGCGGAAGTTCGGCCTGGATACCGGGATCGTCGACCAGGGCGGTGACGTGCCGCGCCCAGCGCCGGTACGAGGTGCGGACCGGCGCCAGGGCGGAGCGGCCGCCGCCGGCCCAGGCCGTCGCGAGATCGCCCACCAGGATGCGCCAGGACACGCCGTCGACCACCAGGTGATGGGCGACGACCAGCAGCCGCCCGGACCGGCCCGGGCCCGCGTCGAACCACAGGACCGCCACCATCCGCCCCTCGCCCGGCGCCAGGCGGACCTCGGCGGCGTGCGCGTCGATCACCTGCTCCAGCTGGTCGTCCGGCGTGCCGGAGACGTCCACCCGGCGCACGACGTCGGCCGCGGACAGCGCGCCGGGCTCGGGCACGGTAAGCAGCCAGCCGCTGCCGTTCGGCGCGTACGACTGGCGCATGCGCAGGGCGTCGTGGTGGTCGAGCACCGCCTGGACGGCCGCTTCCAGCCGCTCGCCGCCCAGCCCCGCCGGAACCCGCAGCAGCGCCGACTGGGTGAAACCGGCCAGCGGCCCGCCGCGCTCCCGCATCCAGTGCGCGATCGGCGGCACCGGCACCTCGCCCGTGCCGACGTCGGGCTCGGCGGCCAGCTCGTCGGCCGTCGTGAGCGGCTTCGCGACGGCGGCCAACCCGCCCATCGTGCCCTGCTCGAACATGTCCCGCGGCGTGATCGACAGCCCCGCCTTGCGGGCCCGGCTGATCAGCTGGATGGAGATGATGCTGTCGCCGCCGATCTCGAAGAACCGGTCGTCCGGACTGACCCGCTCCAGGCCCAGCAGCTCGGCGGCCAGCTCGCACAGCAGCCGCTCGACGTCCGTACCGGCGGAACGCTCGGCGACGGAAGCCGCCCGCGGCGCGGGCAGGGCGGCGCGGTCCAGCTTGCCGTTCGGGTTGAGCGGCAACCGCTCCAGCGGCACGACCGCGACCGGCACCATGTACTCAGGCAACGCCCGCGCCGCGTGGGCGCGCAACTCCTCCGGCTCGGCCGCCGCGCCCGGCACCGGCACCGCGTACGAGACGATCCGACGTACGCCGACGGTGTCCTCCCGGGCCAGCGTGACGACCTCGCGGACCGCCGGGTGCGCCGCCAACACGGCGTCGATCTCCCCGAGTTCGATGCGGAAGCCGCGCACCTTGACCTGGCTGTCGGCCCGGCCCAGGTACTCCAGCTCGCCGTCCGGCCGCCACCGCACCAGGTCCCCGGTGCGGTACATTCGGGCGCCCGGCGCGCCGAAGGGGTCGGCCACGAACCGGTCGGCCGTCAGCCCGGGCCGGCCGAGGTAGCCGCGTGCGACGCCGCGCCCGGCCAGGTAGAGCTCGCCCGTGCCGCCGACCATCACCGGTTGCAGGGAGGCGTCCAGCACGTAGGTGCGGACGTTGGTGATCGGGCGGCCGATCGGCGGTGCCTCCTCGGCCGGGTCGTCCACCTCGTGGAACCAAGCGGTGGCGTAGACGGTCGCCTCCGTCGGGCCGTAGGCGTTGACCACCCGGGCGTCCGGCAGGGCGGCGCGGACGTCCGCCACCAGCCGCGCCGGCAGCGCCTCGCCGGCCAGCACCACCGTGTCGGCGGCGATCGGCGCCGGCGACTGCGCGAGGATCGGCGCGACCGCCGAGGGCACACCGCTGACCAGCGTGCCGCGCCACGGGTCGTCCGCCCGCTCCAGCAGGGCCGTCAGATCGCGGACGATCTCCACGCAGCCACCGTTCAGCAGCGTGCCGAACAGCTCGAACACCGAGACGTCGAAGTTGAGCGAGGTGGAGAACAGCGTCCTGGCCAGCGCGGCGGAGCCGAGCGCGTCGCCCGCCCACAGCGCGAGATCCACCACGGCGCCGTGGTCGACCACCACGCCCTTGGGTCGGCCGGTGGAACCGGAGGTGTAGATCGCGTACACGGCGTGCCCCGACAGCAGCGGCCGCGCACGCTCCGAATCGGTCGGGTTGTGGTCCGGCAGGCCGCTCGGCAGCTCGCTCAGGTCGCGCAGCAGCACGGCCGGTGCGGCGTCGGCCAGCATGAACTCCACCCGGTCCGCCGGGTAGTCGGGGGAGACGGGCAGATACGCGGCGCCCGCCTTGAGCACTCCGAGCAGCGCCACCACCAGGTCCGCCGCGCGCGGCATGGAGACGGCGACGAAGTCCTCCGGGCCGACACCCCGGTTGATCAGATGGTGGGCCACCCGGTTGGCGCGGAGGTTCAGCTCCGCATAGTCCAGCCGCTCCCCGCCCGGGGCCGCCACCGCCGGCGCGTGCGGGGTGCGGTAGGCCTGGAGCTCGAACAGGGCGGGCACGGTGGTCTCGGGGACCGGCCTGGCCGTGCGGTTCCACTCGACGAGCACCCGGTGCCGGTCGCCGGGGTGGTCGACGACCAGCCTGCTCAGCGGCAGCCCGGGCTCCCGCGTGGCGGCGTCGAGCAGCCGCACCAGCCGAGTGACCAGCAGCTCGGCCGTGCCCCGGTCGAAGAGGTCCGTCGCGTACTCCAGTACGCCGTCCAGCCCGCTCAGCTCGCCGTCGACGCCCCGGCGCTCGGTCAGGTCGAGCGTGAGGTCGAACTTGGCGCTGCGGCGCGGTACCTCGTAGCGCTCCGCCGTCAGCCCGGGCATCCGCAGGGCGTCGTCGGCGTCCTCCTGGAAGGCCAGCATGACCTGGAACAGCGGGTGCCGCGCCAGCGAGCGCGGTGTGCGCAGCGCCTCGACCAGCCGGTCGAAGGGCACGTCCTGCCGGCCGAACGCCGCAAGGTCGGTACGCCGCACCCGGTCGACGAGCTCGGCGAATCCCGGGTCGCCCGAAGTGTCCGTACGCAGGACGAGCGTGTTGGCGAAGAAGCCGACCAGGCCCTCCAGCTCCTCGCTGTCCCGGCCGGCGACCGGGCTGCCGAGGGGGATGTCCGTACCCGCGCCGAGTCTGGTCAGCAGCGCGGCGAGACCGGCCTGTACCGCCATGAACGTGCTCGCCTGCCGCGAGCGGGCCAACTCGGCGATGCGCGCGTGCAGTTCGGCGGCTATGCGCACCGGGACCGTGTCGCCCCGATGAGAGGCGACCGACGGGCGGGGGCGGTCGGTCGGCAGCTCCAACTCGTCCGGCAGGCCGTGCAACGCCTCCGCCCAGGCGTTGAGCTGCCGCGAGACGCGGCTGTCGGGGTTGTCCTCCTCCCCGAGCGCGGAGCGCTGGGCGAGGAGGTGGTCGACGTAGCGGACCGGCAGCGGCTCGAAGCGCGGCGCGGAGCCGGCCCGGCGCGCCGCGTACGCCACGGCGAGATCGTCGACCAGCGGCCGCAGCGAGGCCCCGTCGCAGGCGATGTGGTGCACCACGAGGGAGAGCACGTGGACCTGCTCCGCCGCCACGTCGTCGCCCTCCGCGTCCGCGGACTCGGCGGGCAGGGCCAGCAGTTCGGCCCGCCACGGCGGCTCGGCCGCCAGGTCGAAGCGGGTGGCCGCCGCACGGGCGAGCACGGCGTCCAACTCGTCGGCGCCGACCCGCCGCACCGGCAACGCGCGCGGCGGGGCCGGCTCCAGCACCCGCTGCCAGGGCACGCCGTCCTCGTCGGGGAAGGCCGTCCGCAGGCTCTCGTGCCGCGCGACGACGTCGCCGAGGGCCAGCCGCAGCGCGTCGCGGTCCAGCGGGCCCGACAGCCGCAGCGCCAACGGCACGTTGTAGGCGCCGCTCGACGGCGTCGCCGACTCGAGCCGGTTGAGGAACCACAGCCGCCGCTGGCCGGCGGACAGCGGCACCCGCTCCGGGCGGGGCGGCGGCGACACCGGCTCGGCGGGCCCGCCGAGCGCGGCGAGCCGGTCGGCGACGACCCGGGCGATCTCCGCCAGCGGCGCGGGCTTGAGCAGATCCGTGTGGGCACGCTCGACGAAGCGCACGTCGATCTCGCCGTCCACGTACGGCAGCCACGTTTGCGGAGTGGGCGAGAACTCGACCTTGTCCAGCGTGGCCACGAAGAACAGCACGTCACCGGTGTAGCGGCGCGGGGTGTGCCGGCGCATCAGCTCGCTCGCCTCGCCGTACACCCGGGCCATCGCGGCGACGTCCTGCCTGCCCAGACCGGCCAGCGCGCTGTCGAGCTGCCGCAGCAGCCCCACGACCCGCTCGAACTCCAGCGGCTCGGGCCCCAGACGGCGCCGGTCGTAGCCGGCGAAGTCGAGCAGGGTCGCCATGATCTCCTGCTCGTCCAACGGCGGCAGCTCCAGCCCGGGGTAGGCGTCGAGCACGGCCAGCAGGCCGACCTGCTCGCCCTCCTCCTGGAGCAGCACGGCGATCGCGTGCGCGACGACACCGCCGGAGGACCAGCCCAGCAGGTGGTAAGGCCCGCTCGGCTGCGCCTTGCGCATCTCGGCGACGTAGGCGGCGGCCATCTCCTCGATCGACGCCGGCGCCTGGGAGGCGTCCCGCAGGCCGTGCGCCTGGAGGCCGAACACCGGGCGCTCGGGCTCCAGATGGCGCAGGAAGCCGGAGTAGATCCAGCTCAGCCCGGCCGCCGGGTGCACGCAGAACAGCGCGGGCAGCGTGCCGTGCGGCCGCAGCGGCAGCAGGACGTCCAACGAGGCGTCCCGCTCCTCGCCCTGCCCGAGCTGCTCGGCGAGCGCGGCGACCGTCGGCGAGGTGAACAGCGTGCTGATGCCGACGTCGACGCCGAACGCGGCGCGAATCCGGCCGGCCAGCCGGGTCGCGAGGAGCGAGTGGCCGCCGAGGTCGAAGAAGTTGTCGTCGATGCCGACGCCGGGCACGTCCAGCACCTCGGCGAAGAGACGGCACAGCGTCTCCTCGCGCGGGTTCCTCGGGCCGCGGCCGCCGGTGGAGCCGAACTCCGGCTCCGGCAGGGCGCGGGCGTCCAGCTTGCCGTTGGCCGTCAGCGGCATCGCGGCGAGTTCCACCACCGCGGAGGGCACCATGTGGTCGGGCAGCGTGCGGCCGACGAACTCCCGCAGCCCCCCGGGGCGCCGTCCCGGGGCCGGCACCACGTACGCGACCAGCCGCCGGTCGCCGTGCCGGTCCTCCCGGGCCACCACCGCCGCCTGGGCGACCGTCTCGTGCTCGGACAGGGCCGCCTCGATCTCACCCAGCTCGATGCGGAAGCCGCGGATCTTGACCTGGGCGTCGGCGCGGCCGACGAACTCCAGCTCGCCGTCGAGCGTCCACCGGGCGACGTCCCCCGTGCGGTACATGCGGGTGCCGGGCGGGCCGAACGGGTCGGCGACGAACCGCTCGGCGGTCGTGCCGCGGCGGCCGAGGTAGCCGCGGGCCAGGCCGGCACCGGACACGTACATCTCACCCGCGACGCCCGGCGGCACGGGCCGCAGACCGGCGTCCAGCACGTGCACCCCGAGGTCGGGGATCGCGCCGCCGATCAGACTGCCCTGCCCGGCGGCGGCCAGCCGCTCGTCCAGCGCCACGTAGGAGACGTGCACCGTCGTCTCCGTGATGCCGTACATGTTGACCAGGACGGGCGCGTCCGCCGCATGCCGGGAGTACCAGTCGCCCAGCCGCCACAGGTCCAGCGCCTCGCCGCCGAAGACGACCGTCCGCAGCGCCAGGCGGGCGGACAGCTCCGGGTTCTCCGCGTCGGCGCGCATCAACTGGTAGAACGCGGACGGCGTCTGGTTGAGCACGGTGACCTGCTGCTCCGCCAGCAGTCGCAGGAACCGCTCGGGAGAGCGGCTGACCTCGTAGGGCACCACGACAAGCCTGCCGCCGTGCAGCAGCGGGCCCCAGATCTCCCAGACGGAGAAGTCGAACGCATACGAGTGGAACATCGTCCACACGTCGTCGGCGTCGAAGCCGAACCAGTGCCGGGTGCTGTCGAAGAGCCGCACCACGTTGGCGTGCGGGATGACCACGCCCTTGGGCCGACCCGTGGAGCCGGAGGTGTAGATGACGTACGCCGGGCCGGCCGGGGTCAGCGGCGCCCGCCGGTCGGCGTCGGTGAGCGCCGTGTCGGGCAGCTCGGCGAGCTCGGCGACGACCAGCGGGTCGCGCAGGTCGACGGTGGGCGCCTCCGGCCGGCTGCCGTCCACCGTGACGACCAGCGCGGGCGCGGCGTCGGCCAGCATGAACGCGATCCGGTCCGCAGGGTAGTCCGGATCGAGCGGTACGTAGCCGGCGCCCGACTTGATCACCGCGAGCAGCGCGACGATCATCTCGGCCGAGCGCGGTACCGCGAGGGCCACGAAGCCCTCCGGGCCGGCGCCCCGGGAGACCAGCAGCCGCGCCAGCCGATTCGCCCTCGACTCCAGCTCCGCGTAGGTCAGCCGGACGTCCTCGTGGACGACGGCGACGCGGTCGGGTGTCCGCGCGGCCTGCCGCGCGAACAACTCCGCGAGATCCGCGTCCACTTCGGGCCTCGTGACGGCGTCCGGCGACGGCAGCTCGTGCGCGTCGACCAGGTCGACGGCACCGATCGGCGCCGTCGGTTCGGCGGCGGCGAGCCGGTCCAGGAAGGCGAGGAAGCGCCGCTGGTGGTCGGCGATGCGCTCCTCGGGGTACAGGTCGGGGTTGGCGTCGAAGTCGATCTGGAGGCCGCCGTCGGCGCCCCGGTCGTAGACGATCACCGACAGGTCGTCTGCCGGGCCGATGCACAGGTTGTGGACGGTGCTGCCGTGCGGCCCGAACGACAGGTCGTAGTCGAACATCATGATGTTGACCTGCGGACCGAGCAGCGGCTGGTCGCTCTCCAACAGCCGCAGGTCGCGGCGGAGATCCTCGTAGCGGTACCGCTGGTGGCGCATCGCGGCGCGCGTCCGCCCGTGCGCGTGCGTCAGCAGCTCGGCGACCGTCATCGCCGGGCGGGCGGACAGCCGCAGCGGCAGCACGTTCGACACCATGCCGGGCACCGAACGGGCCATCCGGCCCAGCCGGGTGGTGACCGGCAGCCCCAGCACCACCTCCGACTGGCCCGTCATCCGCTGGAGGTAGGCCGCCGTCGCGCCGAGCACCAGCGCCGGCCAGGGCACCCCCGCCTCGCGCGCCAACTCCCGCAGCGCGCGAGCGCTTCGCGGATCGAGGTGCGCCGTACGCCGGGCGAGCCGGCGGGCGAGGCTCGGCGCCGCTCCCGACATGCTCACCGGCTCGGCGCGATCGGCCAGCTCCTCGACCCAGTGGTCCCGGTCGGCGGCGAACCGCTCCGACCGCCGGTACTCGCCGTCGGCGGCCACCAGGTCGGCCAGCGGCCCGAACGGCGTGGCCGGCACCGCCCCGCCCGCGACGAGCGCCGAGTACACCTCGGCCACCCGCCGGGCGATCAGCGCCACCGTGTAGCCGTCCACCGCGACGTGGTGGTACCGGTGGAACCAGAACGCGCGCTCGGGGCCCACGGTGAACAGCGTGAAGCGGAACAGCGGGTCGACGGCCAGGTCGAACGGCCGCGCCAGGTCTGCCCGCATCCATGCCTCGGCGGCGGCCCGCGGATCCTCCTCGGCGCTGACGTCCACCTGCTCGAACGCCCACTGCCGGTCCGGCTCCACCGCCTGGCGCGGCCCCTCGCCCTCGACGTCGAGCACCCGGGTGCGCAGCGTGTCCGCCTCGGCGACCACCCGGCGCAGCGCGGCCTCGAACAGCCCGGCGTCCACCGCCCCGTGTATCTCCAGGTACTCGCCGGCGTTGTAGATCGTGTTGGTCGGGTCGAGTTGCTGGGCGTAGTAGATACCCGACTGCGCGGCGGTCAGTGGCAGGAGTTGGTCCCCGTGGACAGACATGTGCTCTCTACTCTCGACTGGTTGGTCGGGCAGCAGCGTGGTCAGCGCTCATGACCTCTCGGCTTCGACCGGACGTCACACGCCCAGGGCGAACCGGGAGGCGACCGAGGGATTCGGGTGGAGACGCGCGGATTCGCGTGGCGTGATCAAATCTTCCGTATTCATGAAAGTGCGCCGCTCCTGTGCGGGGCAAGGCGCGATGCAGGAAGATGCCAGCGGTCAACCGCTCAACTGTCAGGGCCTGTTCAACAGGCCGAAATCACCGCACACCACACGCCGGTCCCGGACACCACACCACCCACCGGGAACCGGAAACCACACACCCGGGTCGGCCACCGGCCGACCCGTCACCCCTCGACCCCGCACGACCCTGCCACCCCGCGCGACACCACCCACGCGCGCGACACCACCCCCGCGCCCGTCACTCCCCGTTCGGCGCCGGCGGGCTGAGCGGCGCCGACCACACCAGCCGCGTACCGCCGTCCGTCAACCTCTCGGCGGTGAACTCGCCGCCCCGCCGACGGGCGCGCTCCGCCAGGTTCCGCAGTCCGCTCCGGCGGCCTTCCCCCTCCGGCAGCCCCACACCGTCGTCCCGCACGGTCAGCACCACCCGGCCGCCGCCGACCTCCAGCGCCACCTCCGCCCGCCCGGCGCGGGCGTGCCGTGCCACGTTGGTCAGCGCCTCGGCGAGCACCGCGACCACGTCGTCGCCGATCGCCGGCGGCACGTCCGTGTCGATCAGCCCCTCGGTGCGCAGCGACGGGGTGAAGCCGAGCGCCTGCACGGACTTCTCCACCTCCTTCGCGATACGCACCCGCAACCCGTTTCCGATCGCGGAACTGTCCCGGCTGCGCAGGCCGAAGATCGTCGTCCGGATGATCCGCGTCGTCTCGTCCAGGTCGTCCACGGCCCGCAGCAGCCGTTCCTGGGCCTGCGGGTGCTCCACGAAGCGCACGGCGCTCTGCAACGAGATCCCGGTCGCGAACAGTCGCTGGATGGCCAGGTCGTGCAGGTCCCGGGCGATGCGGTCGCGGTCCTCGAGCAGGGTGATCTGCTCGGCGTCGCGCCGCCGGTCGGCCAGCTCCATGGCAAGGGCCGCCTGCCCGGCGTAGGAGAGCAGCGGCGCGGTCTCGGCATCGGTGAACGGCGAGAGCTTGTCCGCGCGGGCCAGCACCAGCACGCCGCGCACGCCCTCCCGGGTGCGCATCGGCACCGCCACCGCCGGGCCCATGCCCGCCCAGCGCGGCGGCCCCGCCGTGATGCGCGGATCGTTGGAGATGTCCGGGCTGGTCAGCGGCTCCCCGGCGGCCACCGCCGCGCCGACGAAGGAACCCTCACGCGGCACCAACAGCCCGTGGTGGCGCTCGGCGCCGCTGCCGACCGCGAGCGAGGTCCGCAGCGCACCGGACCCGTCGGGCACCGGCACGGCCAGCAGGCCGAGGTCGGCGCCGAGGATGCGCCGCGCGTGGTCGACGATCAGTCGCAACACGTCCGATTCGGCCGTACCGGACAGCAGGCTGGCGGTGATCTCCGCGTTCGCCTCCAGCCACTGCTCGCGCGCCCGGGCCTGCTGGTAGAGCCGGGCGTTCTCCACCGCGACGCCCGCCGCGACCGCGAGCGTCTCCAGGACGGTCTCGTCCTCGCTGTCGAACTCCTGCCCGTGCCGCTTCTCGGTCAGGTACAGGTTGCCGAAGACCTCACCGCGGATGCGGATCGGCGCCCCGAGGAACGTCCGCATCGGCGGGTGGTGCGGCGGGAAGCCGCTGGAGGCGGGGTGGTCGGCCAGCGACGGCAGCCGCAGCGGCTCCGGGTGCTTGATCAACTCGCCGAGCAGCCCGTGCCCCGCGGGCAGCGGCCCGATGGCCTTGATCTGCTCCTCGGTCAGGCCGACGGGAATGAACTGCGACAGCTTGCCGTCCTCGCCGATCACGCCCAGCGCGCCGTACTCGGCGTCGACGAGCACGGTCGCGGCCTCCACGATGCGGCGGAGCACGTGCGGCAGGTCCAGTTCGCTGCCGATGGCGAGGACGGCCTCCAGCAGGCTGTGCACCCGGTCGCGCGCCCCGCGCACGGCGTCGATGCGGGCCTGCAACTCCTCCAGCAGCTGGTCCAGCTGTAGTCGCGGCAGGTGCTCGGACGCCCCACCGCCGTTACCGTTGCTCACCCGGTCCTCCGCAGCGTTCGTAGGCGATCACCCCTACGGTAGTCGGCCACCGCAACCGCCGGCAGCACAGGAGGTCCGACCGCCGACTTCGTTTCCCGCGTCGGCCCCCTCTCCCGCCTATCCCACGGTGTCGGCCACTTCAACCTCAGTTGTCCCAGTCCCACGGAACCTCGCTCCACGACTAGGTTCCGGTCGTCACGTGTCCGTCTCGCCGAGGCCGGTCCTCGTAAGCCGTTGCGACACTCGACAAGGTCCTGCCGGGTCGGATCGTCGCCTTCGGGTCGGTGCGAAGCGCAAAACGGACCTCGCCTGCCCCCGACGTGACCGAACTTCAGGAGATTGATCATGCGGATGCGTCAGTTGCTCGCCGTGAGCGCCGCCGCCTGCGTCGTTGCCGTTGCCGTTCCCTCCAGCGCCCAGGCCGGCACGAAGACCGTGAACGGGTGTCCGCCAGGCCACGTGTGCGTCTACGACGCCAACCCCTCAGGCCCGACCTACGCCAAGCCCGTGTTCTCCACCGAGGGCGGATTCAGCCACAGGTCGATCCCGGTCAAGCGGATCTTCAACAACGGGAAGAAGCACCCCGGAGCTGACCACATCTACTACCACGGGAAGGCCGGCTGGGGAGAGTTCCGAGGCTGCCTGCACTTCCACGAGTCCGCGAACACCGCCATGGACAAGGGAACCTTCGCCGACCTGAGCGGGTACACGCTGAACCCGGTGATCCAGTCGGCCTATTGGGGCGACGAGTGCCCTGCCAACCGCCCTGTCCTTCAGCTCGACATCCACGGGGACGGAAAGGGATGGATCACCCCGGGCTCGTAGCCGAGCGCGTCCCGTGGCCGCCGGAGCGAGGACCGGAGTGACGGCCCCGGCCGCATGAACTTCGCCACAACCTCGTCGCGCCGAGCGTGAGAGACGTCTCGAGACCGGCAGTGTCCCGGTCGTGGAGGCGTCCCGCGGCGACCGGCGGCGTCGGTTCCGAGGCGGCCGGTCACCCCGGCCGGTGATCATGTGGCCGGCTGCGGGGATCACGTGGTGATTCGCCGCAGCCGCGCCGGGAAACGCAGAAGGACCCCCGCCTCAGCAGGGGTCCTTCGCCTGTGCGCGAGGGGGGAGTTGAACCCCCACGCCCTTTCGGGCACTGGAACCTGAATCCAGCGCGTCTGCCTATTCCGCCACCCGCGCATGGGTGCCGTCGATCGACTCCTCGGCTTCCGGGAGTTCGCCTCCCGGTCGTCTCGGCGCCTGCCGACATGCAGAAGACTAGCACGGTGTCGGGGGTGGTCTCACATCCCTTCCGGCAGGCCCGCACGGTCCTGAGCTCGGCCGTGTCCGTTACGTCCACAGTGGGGGACACTGGTGGACGGGCCCTCTACGATCCGTGTGAGGGGTGACACCCGCGCATCGCGTCGTGAAGCGGAACCAGTGGTTTTCGTCTGGCGTGGATACGATCAGTAAGCAGTTCAACAAGCAGTACAGCAGTTCGGTCCCGTCGCCGTGCCAGCCCGCGGGCTGGAGCCACGGCGCACTAGAGCGCAGGGCAGCTGGGAAGGAGGTGCACCGTGGGAGTACTCAAACGCTTCGAGCAGCGTCTCGAAGGTCTCGTCAACGGCACCTTCGCCAAGGTGTTCAAATCCGAGGTGCAGCCGGTGGAGATCGCCGGTGCCCTACAGCGCGAGTGTGACAACAACGCCACCATCTGGAACCGCGACCGCACGGTCGTGCCGAACGACTTCATCGTCGAGCTCAGCACCCCCGACTACGAGCGGCTGAGCCCGTACGCCGGGCAGCTGGGCGACGAGCTGGCCGGCATGGTCAGGGAGTACGCCAAGCAGCAGCGCTACACCTTCATGGGCTCGGTGAAGGTCCACCTGGAGAAGGCCGAGGACCTCGACACCGGCCTGTACCGGGTGCGCAGCCGTACCCAGGCGGCCAGCGTTTCGCAGGCCCCGCCGCCGGCGGCGGGCGGCGGCTGGCCGTCACTCGGCGGCGCGCAGGGCGGCTCCCAGGGCGGGACGCAGGCGGCCGGAGCGCCGCCGCTGCCGCCGAACGCCCCGCGGATGCCGGGCACGCCGCCGCCCGGCGCACCGGCCGCCCCGGCGGCGCAGACACGGCGCTGGGTGGAGATCAACGGGCAGCGGCACCAGATCTCCCGGCCCACCCTCGTACTGGGCCGCAGCACCGAGGCCGACGTGCGGATCGACGACCCCGGGGTCTCCCGCCGCCACTGCGAGATCCGGGCCGGAAACCCGTCCACGGTCCAGGACTTGGGCTCCACCAACGGCATCGTGGTAGACGGACAGCGGGCGACACACGCTACGCTCCGCGACGGCTCACGCATCGTCGTGGGCAACACCACGATCATTTACCGGCAAGCCGAAGGGTGAAGCGGGGGCAATGTCAGAGCTGACCCTGACGGTCATGCGGCTGGGTTTTCTCGCCGTACTGTGGCTGTTCGTCATCGTGGCCGTTCAGGTCATCCGAAGTGACCTGTTCGGCACCAGGGTGACCCAGCGCGCCGGCCGGCGCGGACCCGAGCGGCCCGCGCCGCGCCAGCAGCAGCCGCAGCAGGCCGCCGCGGCCTCCTCCGGGCGCGGCGGCGGAGGCGGCGGCCGGGGCAACCGCACCCGGCGCGGCGCGCCCACGAAGCTGGTCGTCTCCGAGGGGTCGCTGACCGGCACCACGGTCGCCCTCCAGGGCCAGACGATCACCCTCGGCCGCGCCCACGACTCCACGATCGTCCTCGACGACGACTACGCGTCGAGCAGGCATGCCAGGATCTACCCGGACCGCGACGGCCAGTGGATCGTCGAGGACCTCGGGTCCACGAACGGCACCTACCTCGACCGGACCCGACTCACCACACCGACGCCGATTCCGCCCGGAGCGCCGATTCGCATCGGCAAGACGGTCATCGAGCTGCGGAAGTAGACCGAACATGACGACCGGAGGGTGGGCACCGTGCGGATGTACCCGGAGCCGACGGGCGAGGTGCGCATGAGCCTGGCACTGCGATTCGCCGCCGGATCACACGACGGCATGATCCGCGAGCACAACGAGGACTCCGGCTACGCCGGTCCCAGACTGCTCGCGGTCGCCGACGGCATGGGCGGCCAGGCCGCCGGTGAGGTCGCCAGTTCGGAGGTGATCTCGACCATCGTCGAACTCGACGAGGACGTGCCGGGCTCCGACATCATCACCTCGCTCGCCTCCGCCGTGCAGCGCGCCAACGAGCAGCTGCGCCTCATGGTCGAGGAGGACCCGCAGCTCGAGGGCATGGGCACCACGCTCACCGCCCTGCTGTGGACCGGTCAGCGCCTCGGCCTCGTCCACGTCGGCGACTCCCGCGCCTACCTCCTCCGCGACGGCGTCCTCACCCAGATCACCCAGGACCACACCTGGGTGCAGCGGCTCGTCGACGAGGGCCGCATCACCGAGGAGGAGGCCACCACCCACCCGCAGCGCTCCCTGCTGATGCGCGCGCTGGGCAGCGGCGACCACGTCGAACCCGACCTGTCGGTGCGCGAGGTGCGCGCCGGCGACCGGTACCTGATCTGCTCCGACGGCCTCTCCGGGGTCGTCAGCCACCAGACGCTCGAGGAGACGCTGGCCAGCTACCACGGCCCGCACGAGACCGTCGAGGAGCTGATCCAGCTCGCCCTGCGCGGCGGCGGCCCGGACAACATCACGGTGATCGTCGCCGACGTCCTCGACGTCGACAGCGACGACACGCTCGCCGCCGCCCAGCTCAACGACACCCCGGTGGTCGTCGGCGCGGTCGCCGAGACCAAGCAGCAGTCCGGCGGCGACCCGGGCACACCGGCCGCGCGCGCGGCCGAGCTGCGCCGCGGCCAGACCGTGCCGCAGCAGCAGCCACCCGCCCCCGAGGGCTTCGGCCCGCCGGAGCACCAGGCGTACCCCGCCGCGGCGGCACAGCCCGGAGGCTCGTTCGGCGAGCCCACCGGCTACCAGGACCCGCCGCGCAAACGCGGCAGGTGGCTCAAGCGCTCGCTCATCATCCTGTTCGTGCTCGCGCTCCTCGGCGCCGGCGGCTACGCCGGGCTGCGCTGGACGAAGAGCCAGTACTTCGTCGGCGCCGACGGCGACCGCGTCGCGCTCTACCAGGGCATCAGCCAGAAACTCGCCTGGTTCGAGCTGAGCAGCGTCGCCGAGAGCACCGACATCGAACTCAAGTACCTGCCGGTGTACCAGCGGAACCAGATCCGCGACACCATCTCCATGAACAGCCGCGCCCAGGCCGACGAGAAGATCGCGCAGCTGCGCGAGCAGGCCGAGGTGTGCCGACTCGTCGCCGACGAGCGCACGTCCGAGCAGCCGCCCGCCGCCGGCGAGACGGCCCCGCCCGCGCCCGGCGCCTCCGAGAGCCCGGCCCCCGACGGCGAGAACCAGCAGGACCTCGGCTCCAGCGTCGACGGCCAGAACAAGCCCGACGCCGAGAGCCGGTCCGCCGACAAGCCCAGCCCCGGCCCGCGGCTCACCGAGCGGCAGCAGCAGCTCGCCAAAGACTGTCGGACGCCGTAGGGGGACGGACCACACATGAGCCTCAACCTCGGCAACACCACCACCATCGCCTCCGGCGGCACGCCCAACCGGCGCAACACGGAACTCGCGCTGCTCGTCTTCGCGGTGATCATCCCGGTGTTCGCCTACGCCAACGTCGGCCTCGCGAAGAACGACGAACTGCCCAGCGGCATGATCGGCTACGGCCTGGGCATCGGCCTGATCGCCGGCATCGCACACCTGGTGCTGCGCAAGTTCGCCCCCTACGCCGACCCGCTGATGCTGCCGATAGCAACACTGCTCAACGGCCTCGGCCTGGTACTGATCTGGCGCCTCGACCACGAGCCGAACCTCTCGCCCGCGAACGCCGCGCCCAGCCAGCTGATGTGGTCGGCGCTCGGCGTGGCCCTGGCGATCGGCGTACTGGTCTTCCTGAAGGACCACCGCATCCTGCAGCGCTACACCTACATCTCGATGGTCGTCGCGCTGGTGCTCCTGATCCTGCCGATGTTCTTCCCGGCCCGTTTCGGTGCCCGCATCTGGATCACCATCCCCGGTGTCGGCTCCCTGCAACCCGGCGAGTTCGCGAAGATCATCATCGCGGTGTTCTTCGCCGGCTACCTGATGGTCAAGCGGGACGCGCTGGCACTGGCCAGCCGCCGCTTCATGGGCCTGTACCTGCCGCGCGGCCGCGACCTCGGCCCGATCCTGGCGATCTGGGGCCTCAGCCTCCTGATCCTCGTCTTCGAGACCGACCTGGGCACCTCGCTGCTGTTCTTCGGCATGTTCGTGGTGATGCTCTACGTCGCCACCGAGCGGACGAGCTGGATCATCTTCGGTCTGCTGCTCTCCGCCGCCGGCGCGGTCTTCGTGGCCTCCTTCAACAGCCACGTCGCCTCGCGCGTCAACAACTGGCTCGACCCGCTGGCACGCGCCTCCAACGACGGCGTCACCGAGACCGCGCAGGCCATGTTCACCTTCGGCTCCGGCGGACTCATGGGCTCCGGACTCGGCCAGGGCTTCTCCCGCCTCATCGGCGGCATCGCCGCGAAGAGCGACTACATCCTCGCCACCATCGGCGAGGAGCTGGGCCTGGCCGGCATGATGGCCATCCTGCTGCTGTACGCACTGCTCATCGAGCGCGGCATGCGCACGGCCCTGGCCGCCCGCGACCCGTTCGGCAAGCTGCTGGCGGTCGGCCTCACCGGCGCGTTCGCGATCCAGGTCTTCGTGGTCGCCGGCGGTGTGACCGGTCTCATCCCGCTGACCGGTATGACGATGCCGTTCCTCGCGCAGGGCGGCTCGTCCGTCATCGCGAACTGGGCGCTCATCGCGGTACTGCTGCGCATCAGCGACACCGCACGCCGCCCGGCCCCCGCCCCGGCCACCAACCCGGACATCGAGATGACCCAGGTCGTCCGCTCCTAGCGACGGCCGAGGCGCGGTACGCGGACGCCGTCCGGCCGCCCGGTACGGAACCGGGCGGCGGGGCCCGCCCGTCTAAAATGTCGAGGCTGCCCAGCGGCAGTCCAGCAGGAGCAAGCGAGGCGGCCGAAACCTCCGCGATGAGTCCAGCGGCCAGATGGGACAGGCATGAACAAGCCGTTGCGCAGGGTTGCCATCTTCTGCGGACTGCTGATGCTGGCGCTGATGGTGCGGGCGAACTGGGTGCAGTTCGTCCAGGCCGACGAACTCCAGAGCCACAAGGACAACCGTCGCGTCCAGATCGAGCGCTACGCGCACCCGCGCGGCAACATCATCGTCGAGGGCAAGGCGATCACCGGCTCCGTCGAGACGACCGGCAGTGACTTCAACTACAAGCGCGTCTACAAGAACGGGCAGATGTGGGCGCCCGTCACAGGCCGCTCGTCGCAGGCGTTCGGGGGGACGCAACTGGAGGAGATCTACGACGGGATTCTCACCGGCAACGACGACCGGCTGTTCTTCAACCGCACGGTCGACATGCTCACCGGCAAGCCGCGTGAGGGCGGCAGCGTCGTCACCACCCTCAGTAACGCCGCACAGAAGGCGGCGTTCGACGGGCTGCAGGGCAAGAAGGGCTCGGTCGTCGCCCTCAACCCTGAGACCGGGGCGATCCTCGCCATGGTCAGTACTCCGTCGTACGACCCTTCCAAGATTGCCGGGAACTCGCAGAACGACACCAAGCACTGGGTCGAGTACACCGAGAAGAACAAGGACGAGGACCCGATGCTGAACCGGGCCATCCGGCAGACGTACGCGCCGGGTTCGACGTTCAAGGTGATCACCGCGGCGGCGGCGCTGGAGAGCGGGAAGTACGACGTCGACAAGAAGACCGGCATCGAGAGCCCCTACCAGCTGCCGCAGTCCACCAACAAGCTCGGCAACTCGGCGTACGACCGGCTCTGCGACGACGCGACGCTGCGGCGCGCGATGGAGCTCTCCTGCAACGCGACGTTCGCGGCGATCAGCGACGACGTCGGCAACGAGGAGATGATCAAGCAGGCCGAGAAGTTCGGCTTCAACTCCGAGGTCTTCACTCCGGTGCGGGCGGTCTCCAGCGTCTACCCGGAGGACAACCGGCCGCAGAACGCGATGGCAGGTATCGGCCAGGCTTCGAACCGGGCGACCCCGCTGCAGATGGCGATGGTCACCGCCGCGATCGCCAACGACGGCAAGCTGATGAAGCCGTACATGGTGGACCGGCTGGAGGGTCCGCGCAGCACGGTGGAGCAGTTCAAGCCGGAGGAGATGGG
This sequence comes from Streptomyces alkaliterrae, assembly GCF_007097205.2. Classification (GTDB taxonomy): domain Bacteria; phylum Actinomycetota; class Actinomycetes; order Streptomycetales; family Streptomycetaceae; genus Streptomyces; species Streptomyces alkaliterrae. The sequence goes on along the minus strand of NZ_VJYK02000004.1, from coordinate 9,969 downwards.
GCAGGCCGTCTCGCCGGAGACCGCGCGCAAGCTTCAGGAGATGATGGAGTCCGTCGTCGAGAAGGGCACCGGCAGCCGGGCGAAGATCCCCGGGGTGACGGTCGGCGGCAAGACGGGTACCGCGCAGCGCGGTGAGGAGAACAAGGCCAACCCGTACGCCTGGTTCATCTCCTACGCCAAGAGCGGCAATGGTTCGCCGGTGGCCGTCGCGGTGATCGTCGAGGACAGCGACGCGGCCCGTGGCGACATCTCGGGCGGCGGTCTGGCGGCCCCGATCGCCGTTGATGTGATGAAGGCCATTCTCGACGGCAAGCGCTGAGTGTGAACAGGAGCTTGGGCGGGACGCCGGCCGCCGACGGCCGGGACCGACCGCGCGACCCGGGTACCGTATGCCCGAGCGGCACACCGCCGGGCCCGACGGATCCGGGCCGGGACGAACGGAGAGGGCTGGAGATATGGACGAGCCGCGTCGCCTAGGCGGCCGGTACGAGCTGGGCCAGGTGCTCGGCCGTGGCGGCATGGCCGAGGTGTATCTCGGCCATGACACCCGCCTGGGGCGTACCGTCGCGGTCAAGACCCTTCGGGCCGACCTCGCGCGTGATCCCACGTTCCAGGCGCGTTTCCGGCGCGAGGCGCAGTCCGCGGCCTCGCTGAACCACCCCGCGATCGTCGCCGTGTACGACACCGGCGAGGACTACGTCGACGGGGTGTCGATCCCGTACATCGTCATGGAGTACGTGGACGGCTCCACGCTGCGGGAGCTGCTGCACTCCGGGCGAAAGCTGCTGCCCGAGCGGGCGCTGGAGATGTGCATCGGCATCCTCCAGGCGCTGGAGTACTCGCACCGCAACGGCATCGTGCACCGCGACATCAAGCCGGCGAACGTCATGCTGACGCGCACCGGCCAGGTCAAGGTCATGGACTTCGGCATCGCCCGGGCGATGGGCGACGCCGGCATGACCATGACGCAGACGGCCGCCGTCATCGGCACCGCCCAGTACCTCTCCCCGGAGCAGGCGAAGGGCGAGACGGTCGACGCCCGGTCCGACCTGTACTCCACCGGCTGTCTGATCTACGAGCTGCTCACCGTGCGGCCGCCGTTCATCGGGGACTCCCCGGTCGCGGTGGCCTACCAGCACGTGCGGGAGGAGCCGCAGCCGCCGAGCGCGTTCGACCCCGAGCTGACGCCCGAGATGGACGCCATCGTCCTCAAGGCGCTGGCGAAGGACCCGGACTACCGCTACCAGTCCGCCGACGAGATGCGCGCGGACATCGAGGCGCTGCTGGACGGCCAGCCGGTCGGCGCGGTCGCCGCGCCCGTCCCGGTCGGCTACGGGCACGCCGGGAACCCGGAGGACCGGCCCACGCAGGCGCTGCGCGCCGCCGAGCCGCGTACGTCGATGCTGCCGCCGGTCCGCGACGACGACGGCGGGTTCGGCTACGACGAGCCGCGCGGCAGGCGCGGCGGGCAGAAGAAGAGCAACCTCTCGACGATCCTGCTGGTGGTCGGCGCCGCACTGGTGCTGATCGGCGCGGTCTTCCTCGGCAAGGTGATCTTCAGCGGTACGGCCGCCGGTGGCGACACCGAGGTGCCCAAGCTGGTCGGGCTGAGTCTCCCCGACGCCAAGAACCGGGCGGAGAACGTCGGCTTCCAGGTCCAGGAGGGCGGCAGCGAGCACTGCGACGAGGACAAGGGCCTGGTGTGCAGCACCAACCCGGCGGCCGGCACCAAGGCCCCCCGGGACAGTGTGATCACGCTGACCATGTCCAAGGGCCCGGCCCCGGTCGAGGTACCGGACGTCACCGGCCAGGACGCCGACGACGCCCGCAAGACGCTGTCCGACGCGGGCTTCAAGGTCGAGGAGAAGGCCGTCGCCTCGGGCACCGAGGACGAGGGCACGGTCACCGAGCAGGACCCGAGCGGCGGCACGAAGGTCCAGAAGGACTCCACGGTCACGATCTCCGTCGTGCGGACCGTCACCAGGACCGTCCCGAGTGTCATCGGCAAGAGCTTCGACGACGCCAAGCAGCAGCTCGAGGCCATCGGCTTCGTCGTGGCGAAGGCCGAGCGGGAGGACGGCTCGGTCCCCGCCGACCAGGTGCTCAACCAGAACCCGGGCGCCGGCTCGCAGGCCGCGCCGAACTCGCAGGTGACGCTGACGGTGGCCAAGGCCCCCGAGCAGCAGAACGTGCGGGTGCCGGACGTCTCCAACCAGGAGCTGAAGGACGCCAGGAAGACGCTGGAGCAGGCCGGTCTCAAGGTCGAGGTGCAGGGCCCCGACGACGGGAAGGCCCGGGTCTTCGCCACCAATCCGGTCGGCGGCACCGAGGTGCCGAAGGACTCCACTGTCCGGGTCTTCACGATCCCCGGCGGTGGGGACAACGGCGACGGCGGCGGTGACGGCGACGACGACGAGGGCGGCTTCATCCGAGGGCCCAACGGCTTCGGCCGGGGCTGAGTCCGTCCGACGGGGCTGAGTCCGCCCGACGGCGGCGCGGCTCACGCCGTGAGAGGCGGCGCGACTGACGCCGTGAGGCACCGCGAGGGGGCGGGGATCCGATCCGGATCCCCGCCCCCTCGCGCGTGTCCGCGCCCGGGTGGGCGCGGCGGTGCGGTCAGCGGCTCTCGCCGCCGGACTCCTCGGCCTTGCGGTCGGCCGCCTCCTTCGCCTCGACCTCCGGGTCGAGCGGCGTGGCGTTGACCCTCGTCTCCTCGCCCACCTCGGTCGCCTCCGGCGGCTCGACCAGCCACTCCGGGTTGGCCTGCCGGTCCCACCAGCGCCAGGCGGCGACCGCCGCGCCGGTCAGCAGGCCGAGTACGGCCAGCCGGCGGAAGGCCCGTCCGGCACGCGCGCGGCGGGCGCGGCGCTTGGTGATCTTCTGCACGTCGGCGGCGGTCACCTCGCCGCGCAGGGCCGCCAGCGCGGCCCCCGACCGTGCCATGGCCTCCTCCCGCGCCGGGCCGGCCGCCGCGCGGGCGGCCTCCAGCCGGGGGGCGGCGTAGTCGGCGGCGTGCCGGGCGGCCTCCCTGGTGCGGTGCGCGGCCTTCGTGGCGGCGCCGTCCAGGGCCGGGGGCAGCGTCTCCCTGGCGTGCGCCAGGCGGGGGGCGAGATGGTTGTGGTACTGCTCCAGCGCGCCGTGCCCGGCCGCCTTGGCGGCGTGTCCGACCTTGGGGGCCACCGTGTCCTTCACGGCCCTGGCGTGCCGCATGCCTTCCTTCGCGCTCCCCTTGGTCCTGGCGCGCACGTCATCGATGCGGGTCACGGCTCCTCCTCCTCGGTGGGCTCTCCTCGGTGGCGTACTCGACGAGCATGCCTGCCGGATTGCGGTTCGACATCTGCGGGCAGGCATCTGGGTCACGCATGCCCGGTACGGAAACATCCATGCGGCTTTTGTCGCGCAATGCCGACAATGCCATGGTTCGGTGCCAGGCGCGCTGATTCACGCGGTGCACGACCCCGAACGACGGCATGGGAGGATCGGTAGCCGTCACAAAGGACTATGGAAGGTAGATCGTGGCCGAGCAGCTCTACGCCACCCTGAAGACCAACCAAGGCGACATCGAGATCCGGCTCTTCCCGAACCACGCGCCGAAGACGGTCAAGAACTTCGTCGAACTCGCCCAGGGCGAGCGCGAGTGGACGCACCCGGCGACCGGGGTGAAGTCCACCGGCAAGCTGTACGACGGCACGGTCTTCCACCGTGTCATCAGCGGCTTCATGATCCAGGGTGGGGACCCGCTGGGCAACGGCACCGGTGGCCCGGGCTACGAGTTCGGCGACGAGTTCCACCCGGACCTGTCCTTCGACCGTCCGTACCTGCTGGCCATGGCCAACGCCGGCCCGGGCACCAACGGCTCGCAGTTCTTCGTCACCGTGGCGCCGACCACGTGGCTGACCGGCAAGCACACCATCTTCGGCGAGGTCTCCACCGACGCCGGCAAGAAGGTCGTGGACGCCATCGCCTCGACGCAGACCAACCCGCGCACCGACCGCCCGGTCAACGACGTGGTGATCGAGTCCGTGGTCATCGAGTCGCGCTGACGCCGACCGGTATGCGGCCGGGCGCCGGAGAGCGCCCGCCGCGGGAACCACACCGCCCCGCTCGTCCGTAGGACGGGTGGGGCGGTTTCCGGTGCGCCGCGCGGACGCCCGCGCGGCGGGGACCGCCGCGACAGCGGCAGGAACACCGCGACAGCGGCAGGGGCAGCCGGGCGGCTGCCGGGACGAGGGAGTGCCATGGAGCACCAGCAGGGCGGCCAGGAGCCGGGGCAGTACCAGCTGCCGGGCTGCTACCGCCACCAGGACCGGGAGACCGGCATCCGCTGCACCCGCTGCGAGCGGCCGATCTGCCCCGAGTGCATGATCGCCGCGTCCGTGGGCTACCAGTGCCCTGAGTGCGTGCGCGGCGGCTCCGGCACCGGCCACTCGGCCGGCGCCAGCCGGCCGCGCACGATCGCCGGCGGCACGATGGTCGGCGACACCCGGCTTGTCACCAAGGTGCTCCTGGCGATCAACGTCACGGTCTTCGTCGCGGTACTGGCCACCGGCCGGGACCTCGTCGAGCAGCTGGCCATGCTCGGCCTGGCCCGGGCAGACGGCCCGTTCGACCCGTTCAGCCCGCCGGAAATGCTGGGCGTCGCGGACGGCGAGTGGTACCGGCTGATCACGTCGGCCTTCCTGCACCAGGAGTTCTGGCACATCGGCTTCAACATGATGGCGCTGTGGTTCCTCGGCCCGCCGCTGGAGGCGGCGCTCGGCCGGGCCCGGTTCCTCACGCTGTACCTGCTCTCCGCCCTCGGCGGGAACGTGCTCACGTACTGGCTGATGGCGCAGAACGTGATGTCCCTCGGCGCGTCGGGCGCGATCTTCGGCCTGTTCGGCGCGACGGCCGTGCTGATGCGCCGGATGCGGTACGACATGCGGCCGATCGCCGTGCTGCTGGGCGTCAACCTGGTGATCACGTTCGTCCCCGGGCTGAACATCGCCTGGCAGGCGCACCTGGGCGGGCTGATCGTCGGGGCGATCGTGGCGTACGCGATGGTGCACGCTCCCCGCGAGCGCCGCGCGCTCGTCCAGTGGGGCGCGTGCGCCCTGCTCGCCGTCCTCCTCGTCACCCTCACCATCGCCCGCACGATCAACCTCCTCGGCTGACCCCGCCCGCCACCGCCGGCCCTGGCCGTCCACCGGAACACCGCGCCGGTTTCCTCGGCGACATACACCAGTCCGACACATGGACCAGCCTTGGTACATGTCGATGAAGCGAACCAATGTCTACGCCGATCCGGAAGACCTGGCCATCATCAAGGAAGCGGCCAAGCGCCGGGGCGTCAGCGAGGCCGAGATCATTCGCCAGGGAATTCACCTCGCGGCCATGGCCAACCGCGTCTGGGACGAGCCTCTGTTCTCCCGTACGTTCACCGGGACCGGCCGCACGGCGACGAAGGACGAGGTGCGTGACGCCGTCGCCGACGCCGTACGTCGCGAGATCGACTCCGGAACCGCCGCGTGATCATCGTCATCGCGGACACCTCCGGGCTTCTCGCAGCACTCGACGACACGCACCCCGAGCATCAGGCGTCGAACGAAGCGATCATGGCAGCGGGCCTTCTGGTGATGTCTCCGCTGCTCCTCGCGGAGACGGACCACGTCGCCACTCGCGAACTCGGCCGCGCCGCGGCGCTCAGCGCGATTGACGATCTTCGGTACTGGATTCGCCGTGGCCGCATCATCCTGCCCGAGATCACCGAAGAGCACCTGGGAACCGCACAGACCCTGCGCGTCCGCTACCGCGACCTCGACCTCGACCTCGACCTGGCGGATGCCGTGAACGTCGCCCTCGCCGCCGACTACGACACCGATGCGGTTCTCACGCTTGATCGCCGTGACTTCCGCGCCGTGCGCCCTCTGGGTCACCACAAGGCGTTCAGGGTGCTTCCCGACGATCTCCCCCTGTAGAGCCGGCGGCGGGGTGAGCCCGGCCCTGGGTCGGCTGTGATCGGTACGCTCCGCACAGTTCTGGGTGGGGTTTTCCACAGGCCGGGGGCGGCCTGTGTACGGCGCGTGGGACCATGGCCCATGGTCACGGAATGTGACGCCCAGATCGCCCAAAACGGGCGAACAACCCCGTTGGAGTACGTCAGAGCGCCCGGTGGGGGCCGTGAGGCCATCCCACCGGGACTCGTGCACAGCAGCTGACAGCAGCTCCGTGCGGAGTTATCCACAGATCTTCAGAACTTTTCCCACCCCTGTGGACAGCCTGTGGAAAACTCGGCCCCGAGGCCGGTGCCCGTCGACGCGCCTCAGTCGGCGCGGCTACTTCCACTGCGTGGAGACGACAAACCCCACGCCGATGAAGCCGAAGCCCACGAGGATGTTCCAGTTGCCGAGCGCCTCGACCGGGAAGCGGCCCTCGGTCACGTAGAAGACGACGATCCACGCCAATCCGATGGCGAACATCGCCAGCATCAGCGGAGCCACCCACCGTCGACCGGAACTCAGGTCGATCTTCGTCTTCTGGGTCTTGGTGCCCTCCGGCGGCGTGAGCCGGTCCTTCTTCTTGCGGATCCGTGACTTCGGCACGAGGGGATCTCCTGTCGATGCGCTCCGACCGCGCGGAACGTCTGCTGCTGCGGTCCGTTAGCGTAGTGCTTCCGAGGGGAGGAAGGAGACAAGGGTACGGTGACCGCTTCCAGCTCTTCGACCCCGCCGACCTCCTCGTCGTCGCGCGCGTCGTCCGTCCTGGCCCGGCTGCGGCCGATCCGGCTCGCCAGCGTCGGCGTGTTCGCCCTCGCCGGCCTGATCTTCTGGGTCAGCTTCAACACCGCCCAGGGCACCAACATCCGCAGTGACGAATCGATGCTGCGCTTCTCCGACCTGATCGAGCAGCGTAGCCGGGAGAACCGCACCCTGGAATCCTCCACGGCCAAGCTCCGCGAGGAGGTCGCCGGACTCGCCAGCCGGGACAGCGCCGGCAACCCCGAGGAACGCCGCCGGCTCCGCGAGGTGGAGGCGGCCGCCGGCGCCCAGCCGGTCAGCGGCCCCGGCCTGACCGTCACCCTCACCGACGCGCCGGCCGACGCCACCGCCCGCATCCCCGGCTGGCCGGAGCCCGAACCGGACTACCTGGTCATCCACCAGCAGGACCTCCAAGCCGTCGTCAACGCCCTCTGGCAGGGCGGCGCGTCCGGCATCCAGGTCATGGACCAGCGGCTCATCTCCACCAGCGCCGTCCGCTGCGTCGGCAACACGCTGATCCTCCAGGGCCAGCTGTACTCGCCGCCGTACACCGTCACCGCCGTCGGCGACCCGGACGCGCTGCGGCGCGCCCTCGACGCCTCCCCGGCGATCGACATGTACAAGAAGTACGTGGACGCCTACGGGCTGGGCTGGAAGGTCGAGCAGCGGGGCGACCTCACGCTGCCCGGCTACACCGGCGGGGTCGACCTCCAGCACGCCGAACCGGTGGACTGAGCCGGTAGGCCGCCACCCTCACCGGGCGCGCGCCCGCGTCCCGTTACGTGGTGATCAAGCGCACTGCGCCCGGGTTGCGAGACCGATCCCCGCTCCCCGGCCCCGCCACGTACTCTGGACTCCGCGCGCACCGGGCGCGGCACGGGAAGGACGGACGAACCGAGCATGTACGGCTGGATCTGGCGACATCTGCCGGGCAACACGATCGTGCGTTCGCTGATCTCGCTCGCGCTTGTCATCGGAACGGTGTACCTGCTGTTCCAGTACGTCTTCCCGTGGGCCGAACCGCTGCTGCCGTTCAACGACGTGACGGTCGACGAGAGCTGAGAAGGACTGACAGGGGCTGCCAGAGCTGATGAGCACACGCATTCTTGTCGTCGACAACTACGACAGCTTCGTCTTCAACCTCGTCCAGTACCTCTACCAGCTCGGCGCCGAGTGCGAGGTGCTGCGCAACGACGAGGTGCGCACCGAGCACGCCCAGGACGGCTTCGCCGGGGTGCTGCTCTCCCCCGGCCCCGGCACGCCCGAACAGGCCGGTGTCTGCGTCGACATGGTCCGGCACTGCGCGGACACCGGGGTGCCGGTCTTCGGCGTCTGCCTCGGCATGCAGTCCATGGCCGTCGCCTACGGCGGCGTCGTCGGCCGCGCGCCCGAGCTGCTGCACGGCAAGACGTCGCCGGTGAGCCACGAGGGTCGGGGCGTCTTCGCCGGACTGCCCTCGCCCTTCACCGCCACCCGCTACCACTCGCTGGCCGCCGCGCCGCAGTCGGTGCCGGCGGAGCTGGAGGTCACCGCCCGCACCGAGTCGGGCGTGATCATGGGGCTGCGGCACCGGGAACTCCCGGTGGAGGGCGTGCAGTTCCACCCGGAGTCGGTGCTGACGGAGTGGGGGCACCTGATGCTCGCCAACTGGCTCGCCGAGTGCGGCGACGCCGACGCGGTCGAGCGGTCCCGCGGGCTCGCTCCCGTGGTCGGTACGTGACGCGGCCGCACGATCCCTACACCGACCCCGACGCACTCGAGGACGCGGTCGGGCGGCTCGCCGATCCGTTGAACGACCCGCTGCCCGGCCGCCCGGAGGGAGCCGCCGGCGCCTCCCCCTGGTTCCGTCCCCACGTCGACCCGGCGTCCCCGCCCGGCGCCCCGCACGCGGCCCCGCACCGCGAGGCGCCTCACCACGAGGCGCCGCACCACGAGGCGTACGACGGCCACGACGGGTACGAGCGGCACAGCAGCCGGCCCGCCGGACGCGGCCAGCCGACCACCGGCCCGTACGCGGCCGACACCTACGACTCGCACACCGGCGCCGCCCCGTACGGCACCACCGACCCGTACGGCACCACCGACCCGTACGGCGGCACCGACCCGTACGGCGCTGGTCCATACAGCGCCGACCCCTCCTACGGCACCGCCGGACCACACGGCGGCGAAGCCCGCGACGACGAGACGGTGGCCCTGCGCCAGGCCTCCTCCCGCCGCGGTACCGCCGCCCACTCCGAGGGCACCGGCACCGACACCGGCCCCGCCGACACCGGCACCGACACCGCCGACGCCGCACTCGCCACCGAGGAGGAGGAAGCCGACCCCACCTCCACCCCCCGGCCCGTCGACGGGCCGCCCGGTGGCGGCCGGGCGGCGCGGCGGAAGGCGGCGGCGCAGGCCGCCAAAGCGTCCAAAGAGGGCTTCGGCGTCGTCGCCAGCCGGGTCATCGGCGAGCTCTTCATCACCGCGGGCGTGCTGATGCTGCTGTTCGTGACCTACCAGCTGTGGTGGACGAACGTGCAGGCCAACCAGCACGCGAAGGGCGAGGCCAACAACCTCGCCCGCGCCTTCGAGGAGGGCGAGCGGCGCGAGGCCGACACCTTCTCGCCCGGCGAGGGCTTCGCGATCATGTACATCCCGAAGCTCGACGTCCGGGTCCCGGTGGCCGAGGGCATCGACAAGAACCGGGTGCTCGACCGCGGCATGGTCGGCCGCTACGACAAGAAGTCAGGCCTGGAGACCGCCATGCCCTGGGACAAAAAGGGCAACTTCGGCGTCGCCGGCCACCGCAACACCCACGGCGAGCCGTTCCGCTACATCAACAAGCTCAAGCCGGGCGACCCGATCATCGTCGAGACCTCCGACACCTACTACGTGTACGAGGTCGCCAGCCAGCTGCCGTCCACCAGCCCGCGCAACGTCGACGTGCTCAACCCCGTGCCCCGGCAGTCCGGTTTCACCGAGCCGGGCCGCTATCTGACCCTCACGACCTGTACGCCCGAGTTCACCTCGAAGTACCGTCTGATCGTCTGGGGCACAATGGTCGAGGAGCGGCCGCGCAGCGAGGGCAAGCCGGACGCGCTCGGCTGACGGCGGCGCGGGGACGCGGCGCAGCGGCGACACGGCGGCGCGGGGACGCGGACAATACGGGTGGGAGCAGTGGCAGTGAGCCAGGACGAGCGGAGCGACGCGGCCGAGGCCGCGAACTCGCCCCAGGAGGACCGCCCGACAC
>NZ_VJYK02000399.1 GCF_007097205.2 Streptomyces alkaliterrae | reverse complement strand
GGGTAGGGGTGTCGGGGTGCGAGCCGGTAGTGCAGTGCGAAGACCGGGCGGCCGGTGGCGGAGGAGATCCGGTGCGCGAAGAGGTTCATCAGCTCCGGCTCGCGGAGGACAAAGCCGCCGCCGTGCACGTAGAGCACCACACCGTCGTCGGCGCTGCCCGGCCGGCCGGCACTGACCCAGTCCCCGGCGACGCGGCCGGAAGCCGGCAGCACCGGGTCGAGGTGCGCGTCGGCGGGAAGCCGTCGCGGATGCTCGGCGAGCTGCTCGAAGAGCCTGGTGATCGTGTCGACGACCCTCGACGGGTCGGGTTCGACGGTGAGGCGCACAAGATCCATACCCGTCGGTCTACCCGCCCCGGCGGGCGGCGGCAAACGGGTTTCGCTCCGCGCGGCGGGGGTTTGCGGGCCGCCGCGTCGTCATGTCGCCCGGGCGGGAGGTGTCGGAGGCTCCATCATGCGGAAGGCACTCGCATGCGGGGAAACGCAGCAGGCGGCGGCCGAGGCGACGCACCGACGGAAGGGGAACAAGTCCATGACCAACCCGACTCCCGTGAACGACGACCAGCACGGCCCGCCGGACGGTTCGCGGGAGTGGTGGCGGCAGGCCGTCGTCTACCAGGTCTACCCGCGCAGCTTCGCCGACGGCGACGGGGACGGCATCGGCGACCTGCCCGGCCTGCTCTCCCGGCTGCCGCACTTGGCCGCACTCGGGGTGGACGCCCTGTGGCTCAGCCCGTTCTACCCCTCGGAACTGGCCGACGGCGGCTACGACGTCGCCGACTACCGGGACGTCGACCCCCGTCTGGGCACCCTGGACGACTTCGACGCGCTGGTCGCCGCCGCGCACCGGTCGGGCATCAGGGTGGTGGTCGACATCGTCCCCAACCACTCCTCCCACCTGCACCCCTGGTTCCAGCAGGCGTTGGCGGCCGGGCCCGGCTCGCTGGAGCGGGAGCGGTACGTGTTCCGGGAGGGCCGCGGACCGAACGGCGACGAGCCGCCGACCGACTGGCTGTCCTGCTTCGGCGGGCCCGCGTGGACGCGGGTGGCGGACGGCTCCTGGTACCTGCACCTGTTCGCGCCCGAGCAGCCGGACTTCAACTGGGACAACCCGGAGGTGCGCCAGGACTTCCTGCGCACCCTGCGCTTCTGGTGCAACCGGGGCGTCGACGGCTTCCGGGTCGACGTCGCCCACGGCCTGGCGAAGGACCTCACCGAGCCGCTGCGCGACGTCGGCGCCGTGGAGCGCTACACCGCCGAGACCCTGCCGACGGACGGCAGCCACCCGTTCTGGGACCGCGACGAGGTGCACCAGATCTTCCGCGAGTGGCGGCGGGTCTTCGACGAGTACGACCCGCCCCGGGTCGCCGTCGCCGAGGCGTGGGTGCGCAACTCCCGCCGCTCCCTGTACGCCTCCCGGGAAGGGCTGGGCCAGGCGTTCAACTTCGACTTCCTCGACCGCCCGCTGGACGCCGCCGCGCTGCGCGACTCGATCGACACCGCCCTGCACGACGCGCGGGCCGCCGGCACCACGGCCACCTGGGTGCTGTCCAACCACGACGTCATCCGGCACGCCTCCCGCTACGCGATCCCGCCGGGCGCCGACCGGGAGACCTGGCTGCTCTCCGGCGGCCGGGAGCCGGCGTTGGACCGGGCGGAGGGACTGCGCAAGGCGCTCGCCGCGACGCTGCTGATGCTCGCCCTGCCCGGCTCGGCCTACCTCTACCAGGGTGAGGAACTGGGCCTGCCGGAGGTCGCCGAGCTGGCCGAGGAGGATCTTCAGGACCCGGTGTGGACGCGCAGCGGCGGCCGGGTGAAGGGCAGGGACGGCTGCCGGGTGCCGCTGCCGTGGACCCGCGGCGGCCCGTCGTACGGCTTCGGCCCGAACGGTTCCTGGCTGCCGCAGCCGGAGGGCTGGGGCGGGCTGTCGGTCGAAGCGCAGGACGGGCGGCCCGACTCGCCGCTGGAGCTGTACCGGGCGGCCCTGCGGCTGCGCCGCGAACTGGTCGGCGACGAGTCGCTGAGCTGGGTCGACGACGGCGGGGCACCGCCCGGCCTGCTCCACTTCCGTCGCACCGGAGGTTGGCACTGCGTCAGCAACCTCTCGGACGCGCCGGCGCCGCTACCGGCCGGCGAACTGCTGCTGGCCTCCGCGCACAGCGGCCCGCACGTCCTGCCGCCGTGGACGACGGTGTGGCTGCTCCGTGAGGAGTGAGCACCGCCCGGGGCGGACGGCGAACGTCGCCCGCCCCGGACTGCCCGCGTACGTGCGTCAGACCAGCGCGTTCTTGTAGAAGAGGTTGCTGCGGCGGTCCCCGGCGGAGCCGGAGGCGAAGCCCAGGAACAGGCGCGGCTCACCGGCCGCCGTACGGTAGACCGCCATGCCCTCCGGCTCCCGGAACGTCAGCGTCGACCCGGCCTTGGTGAACGTCGGCCCCTGCACGATCTTCCCCGTGTTGAGGTTGACAGTGCTGAGGTAGGTGTTTCCGGGGCTCGGGTTGCCGGCGGAGTACGCGTTGCCGACCATGAAGTAGGCGTACGGCCCGTAGACCGTGTAGCCCTGCATGGTGCCCGGGATGGAGGGCTGCCGAACCCGGGCCAGGGGCGAACCGAAGTTGCCGGACTGCGCCGACGAAATCGAGTACAGGGCGAGGTGCTTGGCGCCGTCCTTGTGGTAGCGGACGAGCAGCCGGTTGTTGATCGGGTCGATCGCGCAGGTGTGCTCGGTGGCACCGGACACCGGCGTGTACTTCGTCAGCGCGGACGACGACGCCGAGAGCGTCGCGCCGTTGACCCACTTGAAGCGGGCGAGCCGCCTGCCGTAGCCGTTGGAGTTGGCCTCGACCTCCGTCCACAGGTAGGTGTCACCGCCGACGCCCTGCGCGGCGAACGACACGCCGTGGCCGAAGCCGTTGAGGTGCATCCAGCCCAGCCGGTTGCCGGAGAAGTCCAGCCGCGTGATGCACAGGTTGCCGAGCTTCCCGTCCTGGCCGCCGCGCAACTGGGCTACAAACAGCCGCCGGTTGACGTTGTCGAAGCTGAACGACTGCTGCACCGTCACGTCGTGCAGCTGCTTGTGCCGGAACAGGTCGTAGCTCGGCTTGGTCAGGTCGAAGCGCCTGCCGGAGGGCACCGCCGCGCTCGCCGGCGACACACCGGCCGCCAGACCCAGCGCCGCGAGCGCCGCGCCCCCGCCGAGCCGCAGCGCACCGCGCCTCGACCAGCCCTCGCCCGCCTGACTGCCCGTCGACTCTTCCGTCATGGGTTTGTCCCCCTGCTCCCACGGCCTCCGCCCGGTCGGCGTCGGCCTGTTCGAACACGCCAACGCCGACCGGCGCCGGAAGGTGCCCGGCGCCGCGCCCCGGGCCCCAGGAACGCCTCCCCGGTCCGGCGACTACCCGGAATCCACACATCCGCCCCCGCCAACACCCGCACTCCGGCCGACGATCGGCATGCCGGAAATGGCCGTCGGTGTCTGACGTATACCCACTTCACGGTCGGCACGAGAACCGTCCCGGCGAAGTGTTACCCCTTCTCGCGGAGAAAGCGTCAAAGTTTGTCGAAGATGTGGCGACGGCACGCAACCCTCCCGCCACCTGAGGATACGGATCATCATCGGCACGAGTAGCCGCCCGGCGGGGGTACGTGGTTTCATCTGGCGCACCGCGACAGCCGCACCACGGCGCGCCCCTATCGCGTCGCCCGGCTGACGATTTCCGGAATTCGACCGGACGGGCAGGAGGGCGCGGTTCGCCCTTTCCGTGAGCCGCCCTTCCACAGTGAAATCCTCGAAACAACAGCGAAGGGAACACGCCCCATGCGTAACGACCTCGAGACCCGTGAGATGAACGACGCCGAGCTGGACGCCGTCGCCGGCGGTGTCGTCAGCGTCTCCGGCGGTCTCGCCGGTGCCGTGCAGAGCGACGTGCAGCACCTGGTCCACGGCTCCGCCACCGCTCAGGCCGCCCAGGGCCTGGTCGACGCCGCCCCGGGCCTGGCCTCCGGCATCACCGGCGTGCACGTCGACACCGCCGCCGTCACCGGCAAGCTGGGTCTCTGATCTGACGCCGGAGGGCCGCGCGACGGCCCACCACGTGAACCCCGGAAGCTCCCCAATTCCGGGGTTCACGCCGGTGTACCCGCGGCGGTTCGCGCCCCTCC
>NZ_VJYK02000398.1 GCF_007097205.2 Streptomyces alkaliterrae | reverse complement strand
GCCGGGGCGGGCTGGGGCCAGGCGCGGGACGAGGCGTTCCAGCGGGCGCTGACGGAGGTGCAGCGGCACTTCCACCGTTGCGCGCGCTGCACGGACGCGGTGTGCGGGCGGTGTTGGAACGTGGAGGCGGGCATGTGCCTGCGCTGTGTCCCGGACACGGCGACGGAGGTCCAGGCCGCCCGGCACCGGGGGCTGAACCGCGAGGCGACGCGCCGTGCGGAGGAGGCCGGCGAGGGGCGCGCGGCCGGGTACGACGTCGACACGCCGCGTCAGCTGGTCTGCCCGAGCTGTTCGACGGAGACGCGCGGCGGGGCGTTCTGCCACGGCTGCGGCCACCGGTTGGCGCAGCCCGCGCAGTGCGGCTCGTGCCAGGCGGATCTGCCGGCGGGGGCGGGTTTCTGCCCGGGCTGCGGCTCGCGGGCCGGCTGAGCAGCGGAGGCGGCTGCTTCCGGTGGCCGCGTCCGGGGGCGGGCGACCCGCGTCACGATTCGGCGAAAATGATTGTCGATCCCGTGTTCATGTGGCAGGTTGCCATCGGGCCCGGCGGGCGGGCCCTTGTGACGGTGCCCTCACCAGGGCCCTGGCCTCGGCGGCGGTGGCCGGTGATCGCCGGCCGCACCCCGGAGCCCCGACGCGGGTTGGTGTGCCATCAGCGAGAAGAGAACGGACACCCGGGACGGGAAGTACGTCGTCCCACCGGCCTCGTTCCAGCGGAAGCCGTCCGAACCGGCGCCGCGCGCCGCCTCCCGGAGGGTCGCGGGCGTGGCCCTCGGCGTGCTGCTCGTCGTGTGGGTCGGCACGGCGCTCGGGGTGCCGTGGGCGGCGCATCCCGGGGTGTCCGCCTGGCAGACGATCTGCGTGGCCATCATGGTGCAGGCCATTCCGTTCCTGCTGCTGGGCACGTTGATCTCCGGCGCCGTCAACACCCTTGTCCCGGCCGGGGTGTTCCAGCGCGTGCTGCCGCGGCGGCCGGCGCTGGCGGTGCCGGTGGCCAGCGCGGCCGGGGTGGTGCTGCCCGGCTGCGAGTGCGCCTCGGTGCCGGTCGCCGCGAGCCTGGTGCGGCGCGGGGTGCCGGCCGCCGCCGCGTTTGCCTTCCTGCTGTCCTCGCCGGCGGTCAACCCGGTTGTCCTGGTCTCCACGGCGGTCGCCTTCCCCGGGAGCCCGGAGATGGTGCTGGCCCGGCTGCTTGCCTCGCTCGCGGCGTCCGCGGTGATGGGCTGGCTGTGGCTGCGCTGGGGCCGGTCGGAGTGGATCCGCAAGGCGGTCGAGGGGCGCGGACACCATCCGGGCGCCAGTCGCCTGGAGGAGTTCCGCCGCAGCGTGCAGCACGACTTCCTCTACGCGGGCGGCTTCCTGATGGTCGGCGCGATGGCCGCCGCGACGTTCAACGTGCTCGTGCCACGTGCGGTGCTGGACACGCTCGGCGGATCGTTCTGGCTGTCGGTGCTGTTCCTCGCGGCGCTGGCGATCGTGCTGGCGGTGTGCTCGGAGGCCGACGCGTTCGTGGCGGCCTCGCTCACCGGCTTCTCGCCGACGGCGCGGCTGGTGTTCATGGTCGTGGGGCCGATGGTCGACGTGAAGCTGGTGGCGCTCCAGGCCGGAACGTTCGGCCGGTCGTTCGCCCTGCGTTTCTCCACCGCGACGGCGGTGGTGGCGGTGCTGAGCGCCGTCGTCTTCGGGTGGTGGCTGCTGTGAGGCGAACCGTCCAGACGCTGCTGCTGATGCTCGCGGGCGCGAGCGTGCTGCACATCTCGCTGTTCAGCGAGCTGTACCTGAACTACGTGACCGCCGGCTTCCGGCCGCTGCTGATCCTGTCGGGGGTGCTTCTCCTGCTGCTCGGCCTCGGGGCGGCCGGCCGGGACGGATTCCCGCTGGTCTCCCGCGAGAGCCCGGAGGAGAACGACGCGGACAAGGGCGACGGGCATCACGGGCACGGGCACGACCACTCGCGCGGGCCCCGGGTGGCGTGGCTGCTGTTCCTGCCGGTGCTGGCGCTGCTGTTCTACCCGCCGCCGCCGCTCGGCGCGTACAGCGCGGCCCGCAGCGGCGACGCGCCGGTGGCCGCGCCGGAGGGCATGGGCCCGCTGCCGAAGGGCGACCCGCTGCCGATGTCGCTGACCCAGTTCAGCGTGCGCGCGTTGTACGACGGCGACCGGGCGCTGGAAGGCCGTACCGTCCGGCTCACCGGCTTTGTGACGCCCGCGGCCGACGGCGACGGCTGGGACCTGACCAGGCATCTCGTACGGTGCTGCGCCGCGGACTCCCGCACGCTGCGGGCCCGGGCGCACGGCGCGCCGGCCCCGCCCACGGACAGCTGGGTGACGGTCACCGGGCGGTGGCGCCCGGTCGGGGAGATCGGAACGGAGTCGGCGGGCGTCGCGCTCGACGTCGACGAGGTCGTCCCCGTTCCGCGCCCCGCCGACCCGTACCGCGACGTAGCGCCGGAGGGCGGCAAGGACTGAGCCGGACGGCGGCAAGGACTGAGCCGGACGGCGGCAAGGACTGAGCCGGACGGCGGACGGCGGACGGCGGGTGGCGGGTGGCGGGTGGCGGTGGAACGACGCGGCGGCCCCCGCCGAAGCGGAGGCCACCGTGGTCTCGCGGGATGCGCGGCGCCGTGCCGGGACGCGGGGAGGCGTCTGTTCCGTCACGGCGCCGGACTCCGCGCGGTGCTGGTGTGTTGCGTCAGACGCTGGTCGTGCGCCGCGTGCTGGTCCTGCGTCACGTGCTGGTCGTGTGTCGCGGCGCTGGCCTTGCCGTGCGGTGCGCTGCGGTGCGCTGCGGGAGGCGACGGGCGGTTCCCCCAGACCGCCTCGGATCCGCCCGCCGCCCGTCTCGGAGCCCGCCGGAGCCGGGCTGCTCAGGCCCGCCTCCGGCGACCGCTCACCGTGCCCGTCAGAGGCGCTGCCAGAGTGCGGGCGTGTTCGGCGGCTGCCAGCCGACCTGCGCCTGGTGGGCCTGGAGGCAGCGGTAGGTGGCGCCGCCGTAGGTGACCTGCGCGCCGACCTGGTAGACGGTGCCGACCGACCAGGTGCCGCCGGGCTCACCCGGGTCACCGGGGTCACCGGGGTCGCCCGGGTCGCCGGGGCCGGAGTCGTTGGTGACCAGGGTCAGGCCGTACGCCTGGAGCAGCGGGTTGATCGGCTGGTGGAAGGTCGTGCCGCCGGTGCGGCAGTTGCCGGAACCGCCGGAGGTGACGCCCTGCGCCTGGCTGCCCGAGATGTACGCGCCGCCGGAGTCGCCCGGCTCGGCGCACACGGAGGTGCGGGTGACACCGGTGATGGTGCCCTCGGGGTACGTCACGCTGGTGTTGTGCTGCTGGATGGTGCCGCAGTGCCAGCCGGTGGTGGAGCCGGAGCGGCAGATGGACGCGCCGACGGCGGCCTGGGTGGAGCCGGCGACCCGGACGTTCTGCCCGCCCTGGCCGCGGACGAACGGCGTCACGGACCAGTTGCTGTTGGTGGCGACCCAGGCCATGTCGCGACCGGGGAAGTTGGACGCCTGGAAGGTTCCCTGCGCGACCCGGTTGTGGCCGGAGGTGGAGGTGCCGACGCGGCCGCAGTGGCCGGCGGTGGCGAAGCCCTGCTGGGTGCCGCGGCGCACGGAGAAGCCGACCGAGCAGCGTCCGCCGCTGCCCATGTAGTACGCCTCGCCGCCCTTGATGTCGTAGAAAGCGCGCGGCTGTTCGCTGGTCCGCTCCACCCGTACGACCGACCGGTCCGCGCCGGAGGCGGCGACCAGCCGCTCGGCGGCGGCCGGCTTGAGGGCCTGCACGACAACGGAGTTGGTGTGGACGTCGACGTACCAGACCGGCGCGTCGGCGGCGTCGCCCGCGCGCTTCTTCGCGGCGCGGTCCAACGCGGCCTTGGCGGCGTCGAGTTCGGCGAGTGAGTGGTCGACGACCTTCGCTCGGGCACCGGCCTTGGTGATCGCCTTGACGTCGGAGGCGTCGGTGGTGGCGACGGTCAGGTTCGCGGAGTCGGCGCCGGTCAGCCAGGCGCCGGCGAAGTCCGCCGCCAGGTCGACCCGCAGGGCGCCGGCGACCGCACCGGCCTTCGCCTCGTTGACCAGCCGGTCCTCGGCCTGGGAGCGGGTCAGCCCGAGGTCGCGCTGCATGGCCTTGAGCATCTCGGGGGGTGCTTCGGCGGCGTTGGCGGCGGGGGTGGCGGACTGCGC
>NZ_VJYK02000397.1 GCF_007097205.2 Streptomyces alkaliterrae | reverse complement strand
GGGACGGGGCGGGCGGCGCCTCGGCCAGGGTGCGATCCCGGTGGCGCTGGTCGCGCTCCTCACGTTCGGCCTCGGCCCGCTGCCGGTACTCGGCCATCCGGGCGCCGAAGCGCGTCGCGCCCGCTTTGAGGCGCTCAAGTCTGGACATCGGTTCCTCAGCCCCCGTGTCTGGGTGTCTGTCACGAGCGTGCGCGGTGCGCTCCACCCACAGGGGACGACGTTACCGGGCTCGGGGGTTGCCCGGACCCCCGGGACGCCTCATGCCCCCGCCCGGTTCACCGGTGCGGGGGCATGAGTCAGTCCCGGGAGGCGCCGGCGGACAACCGCGGCGGTCACCGGCCTAGTACCAGTGGTTGGCCTGCCAGAACTGCCAGGCGCCGCAGGGGCTGCCGTAGCGCTCGTTCATGTACTTCAGGCCCCAGCGGATCTGCGTGGCGGGGTTGGTCCGCCAGTCCGCTCCCTCGGAGGCCATCTTGGTGCCGGGCAGTGCCTGCACCAGGCCGTACGCGCCGGAACTGGGGTTCTGCGCCCGGTAGTTCCAGGTGCTCTCACGCTGCACGATGTTGGAGAAGCACTGGAACTGGCCGCCGCCGACGATCTGCTGCGCCATCGCCTTGACCTGCTCGACGGTGTAGGACGCCTGCTGCGGGAAGTCGCCGCCGCCCGCGGCGGGCGCGGAACGCTCGGCGCTGCGGCTCGCGGCGAGTTCGGCCTCGCGCTTCTTCGCGGCCTCCTCGGCGGCCTTGCGCTTGGCCTCCTCGGCGGCCTGCTTCTTGTCCGCCGCGTCCTGGGCAGCCTGCTTCCGGGCGCTCTCCTCGGCGGCCTTCCTGGCGGCGGCGCTCGCGGCGTCGGCCTGGAGGTCGGCCTGCTGGGTGAGGGAGGCGGTCTGGGCCTGGGTGTTGCCACCCACCGGTATGTCTGCGAGGAGCGTCGCGTCAGCGGCAGCGAGCTCGACCGGTTCGGCCGTACCCTGCTGACCGCCCGCTGCCACACCGACGACGGCGCCGACGGTGGTGACCGCGGTGGCGGACGCCACGGCGAATCCCCGGACCGAAATCCGAGTAGTCACACAGTTTCCTTCCACAATGCCCGCTTAGGTGACCTCGCGGGCGCAATCGTGCCCCTGGCACTGACCTCCACGGTGCTGGTCACTCGGAGGTACGGGCCCGGTGGGTCCTCCCTGGGGAGGCCCGCGTGGTTCCTCGGGCGGCATGTGACAGCGTCTGCTGTTGAGTTGTGTGTTGCTACGCCCCTCGGAAGGGACGGGTGTGCCACATGCGGGGCCTGACAGGATCCACACCCTGCCGGATGGCGGAGGGTTGAGGCAATTCCAGGCCGAGTGGGAAAGGTCACACCTTGTTTGGGCCTGGCCTCTTGCGGAAAAGCGAGCAGGCCGTCCGGCACCCCGACTATGCTGCCCCGCCCGCCGGTTGACATATCGTGCCCATTGCACGTGAATGCGGGCATTCGGGGCGCGAAGCCGTCTGAGGGCCGGTCATACGACGCGACAGGCGGGCCGGGAGTGCCCGGCCCGCCTGTCGCGTCACGGCGTGTCGTGCCGCTTTGGGTGTTTATGCACTGCCATGTGCCGGGCCGTCAGTCCCCCGGCGGCGGCCCGACGTCAGACGCGGCCCTCCTCGAGCATCTCCGTCACCAGCGCCGCGATCGGCGAACGCTCGGAACGGGTGAGCGTCACATGGGCGAACAGCGGGTGCCCCTTCAGCTTCTCCACGACGGCCACCACGCCGTCGTACCGGCCCACCCGCAGGTTGTCGCGCTGGGCGACGTCGTGCGTCAGCACCACGCGGGAGTTCTGCCCGATCCGGGAGAGCACCGTCAACAGCACGTTGCGCTCCAGCGACTGGGCCTCGTCGACGATGACAAACGCGTCGTGCAGCGAACGGCCCCTGATGTGCGTGAGCGGCAGCACCTCGAGCATGCCCCGGGCCACCACCTCCTCCACCACCTCCTTGGTCGTCACCGCCTTGAGCGTGTCGAAGACGGCCTGCGCCCACGGATTCATCTTCTCGTCGGCCGTGCCGGGCAGATAGCCGAGATCCTGGCCGCCCACCGCGTACAGCGGCCGGAAGACCATCACCTTGCTGTGCTGCCGCCGCTCCAGGACCGACTCCAGGCCCGCGCACAGCGCCAGCGCCGACTTGCCCGTGCCGGCTCGGCCGCCCATCGAGACGATGCCCACCTCCGGGTCGAGCAGCAGGTCGAGGGCGACCCGCTGCTCCGCCGAGCGCCCGTGGATACCGAACGCCTCCCGGTCGCCCCTGACCAGCCGGACCCGGCCGTCGGACGTCACCCGGCCGAGCGCCCGGCCCTTCTCCGAGTGCAACACCAGGCCCGTGTGCACGGGCAGCTCGGCGGCCTCCGCCACGTGCACGCTCTCCGCCGCGAACAGCTCGTCGACCGCCTCGCCCGGCAGGGTCAGCTCGCGCATCCCCGTCCAGCCGCTGTCGGTGATGGCCAGTTCGGCCCGGTACTCCTCGGCCAGCAGACCGATCGAGGACGCCTTGATCCGCAGCGGCAGGTCCTTGGAGACGACCGTGACGTCGTACCCCTCCGCCTGCAGGTTGCGGGCCACGGCCAGGATGCGGGAGTCGTTGTCGCCGAGCCGGAAGCCCGCCGGCAACACCCCGGGATCGGTGTTGTTCAACTCCACCCGGAGCGTGCCACCGAAGTCACCGAGCGGGATCGGCGCGTCGAGCCGCCCGAACCTGACCCGGTAGTCGTCGAGTTGGCGCAACGCCTGACGTGCGAAGTAGCCGAGCTCCGGATGGTGGCGCTTGGCCTCCAACTCCGTGATCACGACAACGGGCAGCACCACCTCGTGCTCGTCGAACCGCAGCACGGCCGCGGGGTCGGCGAGCAGGACACTGGTGTCGAGGACATAGGTGCGCCGGTCGTTGTCGCGGCGCTTCTTGCTGGTCACCACGGGTGGACGAACCCCCTCGGAAGAGGTCGGGGTGCGACTTCGGTGTCGCGGGGGATGGGGCCGGGCCGACCCGTCGACGCACGGGCCGGGCACCGGCCCCTCCCGTCCACCGCACCTGGGGTGCGGGCGTCCGTGGTGCGCAAAGGGCCTCCCGTCGGCCACCGCGCCTGGTCGGCGTGTCGGCCTGGAGGGGGTATTCCCATGATCTGATGCCCGCATGCCGCGCGGGGCGGCACAACCGCCGTGGTCAGCCCGTTCGGCCGCACCGACCGAAACACCCGCTGACCGCCGCGCGGTCTGCCGTCCCCGGGGACGGCGGAAAACCACCCCCGACGGACACCGAGCGCCGGCGCACGCCCGCCCGAGCCGGGGGACCGTCTCCCCGCCCTGTCGCATGGCCGGATTCCGACGGCCCACCGACCTGCCGGGTCGCCGCGCGGCAACCGGCCCCGACTCAGGCAGCAAGCCGGAACGCTGAGACCGAACCCGAGCACCGCCCGAAGCCGAACCAGACCGAGCCCGCCCGGCGCGCAACCGGCCCAGCCCCGCACCGCCGGGGCCGGCCCCCCGCGCAGAGGCCCGCCACCGGCGGCTACCCACAGGCGGCCGACCGCAGCAGGTCCAGCACCACCAGCCGCCCGCCCGGCTCGGGCGGGCGGACCAGACCAGGCGGCAAACCGCATCACACAGAGCCGGACACGCGGAGACGCCGAACGGCGGGTCGCGCGGCGGGCCGCGCCGAACGTGTCGGCCCCGGCGCCCGTACGACTCTCGCGCGCCCGGCGGTCCTCCTGCCGAGAAGCGATCGGACACCGAGCCAGACCGGAGAAGGCCGACCAGACCGGCTAGAACCACGCGGAGGGCCCGAGTGGCGAGTCGCCCCGGGCACGACCGGCCGGTGCCCGGCGAGAGATCGGACGCCGAGTCAGGCCGACACCGCCCAGATCCCCACAGAGCGCCCGGCCGCGAGGGCGGCCGGCCAGACCAGAGCAGATCGACCGGAGGGGCGGATCATGCGGAACGCCCGGACGGCGGGTCGGCCCGGGACGACGGACCGGGCCCGGCGGAAAAAGCGAAGCCGGCGGCGAGGCGAACAGACAGGGTCGAGCCAGGCGCGGAAGCCCGGCAGCGGATCGCCCCGGGCAGCGTGCCACGCCGCGCGACCCGGCCGGCTGCGCGCGGCCTCGGCCAAGCAAAGGACCCGGGGGGCTCGCGGAGCGCCCCCCGCGGGGGGCGGGCC
>NZ_VJYK02000396.1 GCF_007097205.2 Streptomyces alkaliterrae | reverse complement strand
GGGGGAGTTCGAGGGCCGGGGTCCGGGGGCTGGCCCCAGGAAGCGGGAAGGGTAGGGGCCGGGGACCCCTACCGGGTGGCCAACCTGTCGAAAAGCAACTGCACCGCCCCCGTCTCCGGATGCCTCACCCGATGCGCCCGCACCCCGAAGACCTCGGCCAACAACTCCCCCGTCAGCACCTCCATCGGCGCCCCGGAGGCCACGATCGCGCCGCGCGCGATGACGTACAGCACATCGCAGTGCCCGGCCGCCAGATTCAGGTCGTGCAGCGCCGTGAGCACCGTCGGCGCGACCCCGCCCGGGCCTCCCGCCCGTCCCCCCACGAGGTGCAGCACCTCCAACTGCTGTGCGATGTCCAGGTGGTTCGTCGGCTCGTCGAGTACCAGCACGCGCGGCTCCTGCGCCAACGCCCGTGCGATCAGCACCCGTTGCTTCTCGCCCCCGGACAGACTCAGAAAGCCGCGGTCCCGCAGGTGCTCGGCGCGCACGCGCCTCAGCGCCGCCAGGCACTTCTCCGCGTCCTCCGCGCTCGCTCGTGCGGCGGCCCGCTGGTGCGGCATCCGTCCCATCGCCACGACCTCGTCGACGGTGAAGTCGAACTCCGCCCCGGTCTCCTGGGGCAGCGCCGCGAGCCGCCGCGCGCCCTCCTTCGGCGACATCGCGAACAGGTCCGCGCCGTCCACCCGCACCGTCCCGGAAGACGGCCTCGACGCCCGGTAGACGCACCGCAGCAAGCTGGACTTGCCGCTCCCGTTGGGCCCCACCAGGCCCACCACCGCCCCCGGCTCGGCATGCAGGCTGACCTCCCGCACCAGCCGGGCGCCGGCCACCCGCACGGTCAGTTCGTCGATCTCCACACGCATCAGGCGACTCCGAACGAGTAGCTGCGACGCCGCATCAGCAGCAGGAAACAGGGAACGCCGATCACGGCGGTCAGCACGCCGACGGGCAGTTCGATCGGTGCGAGCAGCACCCGGGACGCCACGTCCACCCACACCAGCAGTACCGCGCCCAGCAGCGGCGCCACCACGAGCACCCGCCGGTGGTCGGCGCCGACCAGCATCCGGGTCGCGTGCGGCACCATCAGCCCGACGAAGCCGATCGCCCCGCTCACCGCGACCACACAACCGACCACCACCGCCGTGAGCAGGAACAGTTCCCGGCGCAACCGTTCGGCGTCGACGCCCAGCGCCGCCGCCGTCTCGTCGCCCATCGCCAACGCGTTCAACCGCCGGGCGGAGAGCAGCAGATACACCATGCCGCCCGCGACCGCCGTCGCCGCCACCGGCAGTGAGCCCCACGTCGCGCTGCCGAGGCTGCCCATCAGCCACATCAGCGCCGACCGCGCCGCCTCTCCGTGCTCGGCGAAGAACACCATCAACGTGGTCACGGCGGAGAAGCCGTAGTACATGGCCGTCCCGGTGAGCACGAGACGCAGCGGTGTCAGCCCGTGAGCGCTGTTCGCGACCGCGTACACCAGCAGCATCGCCACCAGCGCCGAGCCGAACGCCGCCGTGGACATCGCCCACACTCCGAGCGCGCCGAACGCCCCGAAGAGCAGAACCGCGTTGGCGCCGACGGCGGCGCCGGAGGAGATGCCGAGAACAAACGGGTCCGCGAGCGCGTTGCGCACCATCGCCTGGATCGCCACACCGATCGCCGACAGCCCGGCCCCGACGACAGCGGCCAGCAGTGCGCGCGGAAAACGGATCTCCCACACGATCGTGTAAGCCGAGAGCTCGTCGCGAGTGATCGCGCCCCCGGTCAACCCGCTCCACAGGTAGCCCAGCGCCTGGGCGAATCCCAGCCCCGCGGAGCCGATCGCCACCGCGCACAGCACGGAAACCACCAGCGACACGGCGAGGCCGACAGCGAGCACGGGAACGGGGAGCCGGCGCCGGACGCGTGGCGGGTCGTCCCGCTCCACCTCGGGCACGGCGTTGGTCGGGGCGGCCGTCACGGCCATGGGCTTCCGCCTTCGCCTCGGGCCGGGGTCGCGTCGGTGTGCTGGCCGGGGCTCGGCGGGCACCCCCTCGCAGTCCGCGGCGAGTTGAACAGGGCATCGCGCCGCCGTGGGCGATCGGGCTCGCGGGACCGGGGGAACGGCTCCGCCTACCGTTGCGGGTCAGCGCCGGACTTCGACCGGCTTCACCCCTCGGAGGCGTGGGCAGCGTACCGTGGCGCGCCTTCCGCCAGCGGAGGAACCAGGGGAGAAAGCGGAACAGTCACCCTCCTTCGGCGTTCTCCGCCGCCAGTGCCTCCGACGCCCGCCGGACCACCTCCTCCAGCCGCAGCGGCTTGGGAATCCGGGCGTCACCGGTCCGCCCGCCGAACTCCCCGAGCGGGTCGTCGGCCTCCGTCGGCGCCGGGCCCGTGGTGAGGAACAGCACAGGCCCGCCTCTCCCGAGGCGGCGCAGCTGCCGGGCCACCTCCCAGCCGTCGATGTCCGGCAGCCCGACGTCCAGCACCACCAGGTCGGGTGGCTCGGCGACGGCCGCGTTCAGCGCCTGCACGCCGCCCGCAGCGCACGTCACCCGGTAGCCGGCCAGCAGGAACGTCTGGGTGAGCTGTTCCCTGAGGTGCGGCTCGTCGTCGACGACCAGCAGGCGCGGCGGAGTCCTCTTCACGGGCAACAGGAGTACCGGTCGAACCTCAAAGAACGATGAGAAGCACCGCCCGGCCCCCAGGCCGCCCACGGCTACCCGGGATAATCGTGTGCATGAACGACGCGACTCCCGAGCGGCGGCTCCCGGCCCCGGAGCCGATCCGCTTCTACGGCACCACGTGGGTCGACCACTCCGGCGGCTACCGGCTGCGCCGCGCCGGCCTGGCGCTGGCCGCGTTCGCGGCGGCCGCCGCCGGCGCGCTGCTGCTGCGGTTCGCGTACCAGGGCCTGGAGATCGCCGAGGTCGGTACCGTGCTGAACCTGCTGGTCGTGCTGGCCTTCGCGGCGTGCAGCTCGATCGCCTTCAGCAAGACGTGGGGCGCCTACACCAAGCCCCGGCGCGTCCCTCGCGACCAGCGGGAGGAGAGCGCCGAGCGGTCCCTGGCCAGCGTCCGCATGATCGGTTTCATCGGCGTACTGCTGGCGTACGGAATCCGCACGCTGGTCGAGGCGCCGGGCGAGAAGCTGCGCCGCGCCGAACACGAGGAGGCCGTGCGGCTGCACGAGCGTCGCCGCTCCGCCCGCACCGGCAATCCCGCCGCCCGCGACCGCACGCGAGGCAAACGCCGCCGCTGAACACCGGCCACAAGGGCCCCTCCGGACACGTCCGGAGGGGCCCTTCGCCGTTGCCCCCGCCGCTCGGTTTCTGCGTTTCCCCGGCGCCGCCCGCTTGACGGGGCTCACCGCCGAGGAGCAGAATTCATCACATGATGAATTCTCGCGACGGCGCCGCCTCCCGCGACGGGACGGCCGTCCACGCCCACGGGCTCACCGTCGTACGCGGCGGCCGAACAGTCCTCGACGACCTCTCCTTCACCGTCCGGCGCGGCAGCGTCACCGGCCTGCTCGGCCCGTCCGGATGCGGCAAGACGACCCTCATGCGGGCCGTCGTCGGCACCCAGGCCAAGGTCACCGGCACCCTCCGGGTCCTCGACCACCCAGCCGGCAGCGCCGTCCTCCGCGCCCGCGTCGGCTACGTCACCCAGGCCCCTTCCGTCTACGCCGACCTCACCGCCCGCCAGAACCTCGACTACTTCGCCGCCGTCCTCGGCCTCGCCCCCGACGAACGGAACCGCCACGTCGCCCAGGCGCTCACCGACGTGGACCTCACCGACCGGGCCGACGCACTCGCCGCCGACCTCTCCGGCGGCGAACGCTCCCGCGTCTCCCTGGCCGTCGCACTCCTCGGCGAACCGGAACTGCTCGTCCTCGACGAACCCACCGTCGGCCTCGACCCGGTACTCCGGCGCGACCTCTGGCGGCTCTTCCACCGCCTCGCCGACGAGCGCGGCACCACCCTGCTCGTCTCCAGCCACGTCATGGACGAGGCCGACCGCTGCGAACGCCTCCTCCTCATGCGCGCCGGACGACTGCTCGCGGAAGGCTCCCCCGACGAACTGCGCCACCGGACCGGCACCCAGGCCGTCGAGGACGCCTTCCTCCACCTCGTCGACGCCGCCCGCGACGCCGACACCCCCCGACCCGCTTCCGTCAGGAAGGACGGCAACCGCCGATGAACACCGCAGCCC
>NZ_VJYK02000395.1 GCF_007097205.2 Streptomyces alkaliterrae | reverse complement strand
CTCCGGTGGGGTGGGAGCGTGAGCCGGGTGTGCCCGGAGCCGGACTTGAACCGGCACGGCCACGTAGGCCAACGAGGTTTAAGCTCGTCGTGTCTGCATTCCACCACCCGGGCACCGGCTCCTGGATCGCGTATGCAGCCGCGGTCCTCCCCCAGGGTGCACGTCGAGCGTAACTGGCCGGGGCGGGTGAACGGCGGTGAGTCACAAGGACGTTGTCTGATTTTATGGGTGCCCTTCCCGGTTCGCGGCCTGTTGTTTCCGCGTAGGACTGGTCTCTTGGCATATGCGGGGGGTCATGGATTGACGCAAAGTCGCTCCTTCGTGACGCAAGTCGGTCGGTCGGTTTTTGTGAGCGGCGACCGGCCGGCGCGGCGTGACGCGGCGGGGGCGGTGTCAGGGTCGCGGTCATCCCCAGGTAGGACGGCGCCGGGGCGGGGGTACGTCTGAAGGCCTCCCCAAGTGTGGATGAGGGTCTGATCCCAGGGCGCCGGGCCGCGCCGACGATGGAGTGGTACGCCTCAGTCCGTCTCGCCACAGGAGTCCAAGCCCGTGACCACCACCACCCAGCCAGGCGCCCACGTCGTCACCTCCGGTGTTGCCGCCGCCCGCGCCACTGACCTGTCCAAGGTCTACGGTCAGGGCGAGACGAAGGTGATCGCCCTCGACCGGGTCTCCGTCGAGTTCCGCCAGGGCCAGTTCACCGCGA
Organism: Streptomyces alkaliterrae; assembly: GCF_007097205.2. Taxonomy (GTDB): domain Bacteria; phylum Actinomycetota; class Actinomycetes; order Streptomycetales; family Streptomycetaceae; genus Streptomyces; species Streptomyces alkaliterrae. The sequence goes on along the minus strand of NZ_VJYK02000395.1, from coordinate 3,502 downwards.
TCATGGGGCCGTCCGGTTCCGGCAAGTCCACGCTTATGCACTGCATGGCCGGGCTGGACTCGGTGAGCAGCGGTTCCGCGCGGATCGGCGACATCGAGCTGACCGCGCTGAAGGACAAGAAGCTCACCCAGCTGCGCCGCGACAAGATCGGCTTCATCTTCCAGGCGTTCAACCTCCTGCCGACCCTGAACGCGATGGAGAACATCACCCTTCCGATGGACATCGCCGGTCGGAAGCCGGACCGGGCGTGGCTGGAGAAGGTCGTGGAGACCGTCGGCCTGTCCGGGCGGCTCAAGCACCGGCCGAGCGAGCTGTCCGGCGGCCAGCAGCAGCGGGTCGCGGTGGCACGCGCGCTGGCCTCGCAGCCGGACATCATCTTCGGTGACGAGCCCACCGGAAACCTCGACTCCCGGTCCGGCGCCGAGGTGCTGGGCTTCCTGCGGAACTCGGTGCGCGAGCTGGGCCAGACGGTGGTCATGGTGACGCACGACCCGGTGGCGGCCTCGTACGCCGACCGCGTCATCTTCCTCGCCGACGGCCGCATCGTGGACGACATGCTCGGTCCGACGGCCGACTCCGTGCTGGAGCGCATGAAGAACTTCGAGGCCAAGGGCCGCACCAGCTGACGCGGCCCGCGGCCGTGGGCGCACAGCTCGCGGCCGACGGGAAACGGGCCCCGGCGCGCGATGTCGAGTGCGCGCGGCCCCGATACAGGAGCGCGTAGCGCGAAGAGCGCACGGGCCCTCTCAGACGCCGTTCACCCTCCTCCCCCGGTACCGCCTGCCGTCGTGCGTCCACGACCGGCGCGGCGGGGGCGAATCCTCCAGGACTTCCCATGTTCCGTACCGCCCTGCGCAACGTACTCGCGCACAAGGCGCGGTTGCTGATGACCGTGCTCGCCGTGATGCTCGGCGTGGCCTTCGTCGCCGGCACCCTCGTCTTCACCTCCACCCTGTCCCACGCGTTCCAGAAGAGTTCCGAGAAGGGCTTCGCCCAGGTCGACGTGGCGCTGCGGCCCGACGAGAGCACCCACATGGGGCCGGGCGAGGCAGCCCGGCTGAGCCAGAAGCTGCTGGACAGGGCCGAGCGGCTGCCCGGCGCCGGCGGCGCGCTCGGCGAGGTCTCCGGCTTCGCCGCGCTCGCCGACAAGGACGGCAAGCTCGTGGGCCAGGGCTGGTCCACCAGGGGCGGCAACTACTACGCCGGCAAGGACGGTCGGGGCACCGACTTCCGCTACCCGGTGAAGGACGGCCGCGCCCCGCAGCGCGCGGGCGAGATCATGCTGGACGCGAGGACCGCCGAGCGCACCGGCTACCAGGTCGGCGACACGGTCCGGATGTCGGTGGACGGCCCGGTGCGCCAGGAGAAGGTCGTCGGCGTGTTCACCACCGACGACGGCGGTGTGGCGGCCGGTGGCACGCTGGTCCTCTTCGACACCCGTACCGCGCAGTCGCTGTTCACCAAGCCCGGCGAGTACGAGCAGATCATCCTCACCGCCGCGAAGGGCACCTCGCAGGCGCAGCTGCTCAAGCAGGTGGAGGAGAGCCTGCCGAAGGAGGTGGAGGCGACCACCGGCAAGACGCTCGCCGACGAGCAGGCCCGGATGATCGACCGCGAGATGAGCGGCATGCGCACGTTCATGCTCGTCTTCGCCGGTATCTCGCTCTTCGTGGGCGTCTTCATCATCGCCAACACGTTCACCATGCTGGTGGCGCAGCGGACCAAGGAGCTGGCGCTGATGCGCGCGGTGGGCGCGAGCCGCCGCCAGGTGACGCGTTCGGTGCTGCTGGAGGCGGGTGTCGTCGGCACGATCGCGGCGGTGATCGGCCTGGTGACGGGTATCGGCATCGCCGTGGGTCTGCGCGCGCTGCTCAACGCGTTCGACCTGACGGTGCCGGACGGTCCGCTGCTGGTGGGCACGGACGCCGTGGTGGCGTCCCTGGTGGTCGGTATCGGCGTGACGATGCTCGCGGCCTGGCTGCCGGCCCGTCGGGCCGCGAAGATCCCGCCGGTGGCGGCGATGAGCAGTGTGCACGCGACGCCGACGACGCGTTCCCTGGTGGTGCGCAACACCATCGGTTCGATCCTGTTCGCCGCCGGTGCCGCGCTGGTGCTGCTCGCCACGGGGATGGGCTTCAACGAGGCGCAGGCGCCGATGGCGCTGGGCGCCTGTGTGCTGGTGGTCGGCGTGTTCGTGCTGACGCCGCTGCTGTCCCGGCCGCTGATCGCGGCGGCCGGACCGGTGCTGCGGGCGTTCGGGGTGTCCGGCAAGCTCGCCCGGCAGAACGCCGTGCGCAACCCGCGTCGGACGGCGGCCACCGCCTCCGCGCTGATGATCGGTCTGACGCTGATCACCGGGCTCACCGTGGTCGCAGGCAGCTCCCAGCAGGCGATCAACAAGATGGCGGCCGACTCCCTCAAGGCCGACTACACCCTCAGCATGGCGAACTACCGCGATCTCTCGCCCGAGGTGGAGAAGACCCTGCGGGACCTCCCGGACGTCACCGCGCTCAGCCCGCTGCGGCGCGCGGACGCCGAGGTGGACGGTACCTCCCACTGGCTCTCCGGGGTCAGCGGGAAGGACGTCGGGAAGCTCGTCAACCTCGACTTCGACTCCGGCTCGTTCGCCGGCCTCGCCGACGGCGGCGTGCTCGTCGACAGGGCCACGGCCAAGGAGAACGACTGGAAGCGCGGCTCTACCCTGAAGTTCACCTTCGAGGACGGCAAGCGCGAGAAGCTGACCGTGGCCGGTGTCTACCGGGGCAACGAGATGATGCAGGGCCTGATGATGGACACCTCCGTCCTGGACCCGCACACGCAGCGGCCGAGCGACGCGCAGGTCATGGTCAAGCTGAAGGACGGGGTCAGTGCGGCCGGCAAGGACCGGGTGGCGAAGGCGCTCGGTGAGAACCCGGCGATCCTGATCCAGAGCAAGCAGGACATCGCCGACGCCACCGCCCAGGAGTTCACCATCATGCTGAACATGCTGTACGGGCTGCTCGCGATGGCGGTGGTCGTCGCGGTGCTCGGAGTGGTGAACACCCTGGCCATGTCGGTCTTCGAACGGTCCCAGGAGATCGGCATGCTGCGGGCGATCGGCCTGGACCGGAAGAGCGTCAAGCGGATGGTCCGGCTGGAGTCGATCGTGATCGCCCTGTTCGGCGGGGTGATGGGCGTCGGGCTCGGCCTGTTCTTCGGCTGGGCCGTGGGCGAACTGCTGGGCGGCGCGTTCAGCACCTACTCGCTGGTGGTCCCGTGGGACCGGATCGCGTTGTTCCTGACGCTGGCGGCGGCGGTCGGCGTGCTGGCCGCGCTGTGGCCGGCCCGGCGTGCGGCGCGGATGAACATGCTGGCCGCGATCAAGTCGGAGTAGCCGCTCCACGAGGCGAGCGGGCGTCTGGCGTGGCGGGGCGGGCCGGTGGCGGCCCGCCCCGCCGTCCGTTCACAAGCCCCGTCGGCCAGGCCGCGGCCGGCTCAGGTGCGGGGGCGGACGGGTTCCGGG
>NZ_VJYK02000394.1 GCF_007097205.2 Streptomyces alkaliterrae | reverse complement strand
GGGCGGTGGTGTGGCTCACTTGTCCGGTCTGGAGCCGTGTGGGACAAGGGAGTTGGGCGTGCTCGCAGCGGCTGACTCCCGGTGGGGTGGTAACCGATTTCCCATCGGGGGGTGTGATGGCGTACGGTCGGTATCACCGACGCGGGGTGGAGCAGCTCGGTAGCTCGCTGGGCTCATAACCCAGAGGTCGCAGGTTCAAATCCTGTCCCCGCTACTGCTGACAAAGGTCCGGTGCCCATGGCGCCGGACCTTTGTCGTGCCATGGCGGCGGAGGTCGACGGAAGGGGGCGTGGCGAGGTGTCGCGGCGGGTGGAAGGTGTGGTCGACGGGGGGTGCCCGTCGGGCGGTGTGGTGGTGCATCGGCGGGCCGGGGAAGCGGACGTCGGGACGTTGGTGGCGTTGCGGGACGGGGCCGCGCGGTGGCAGTTGGCGCGCGGGATCGACCAGTGGAAGCCGGGCGAGATGGGGGAGGAGCACTTCCGGCGGAGGCTTGTGGAGGGCGAGGTGTGGTTGGCGTCGCTGGGCGAGAAGGGACCGGTCGTCGGGGCGTGGGAGCTGTGGTGGGAGGACCCGGGAGCGTGGGGTGAGCAGCCGCCGGTGTCGGGTTATGTGCACCGGCTGATGGTGGATCGGGAGCTGGCGCCGCGCGGCACGGGGCGGTTGCTGCTGGAGCGGGCCGAGCGGCGGATCGCCGCGGCGGGGCGGGAGCTGTGCCGACTGGACTGCGTGGCGCACAACCCGCGGCTGCGCGAGTACTACGTGGCCGCGGGCTACACGGTGGTCGGCGAGCAGCCGGCGAAGCAGGGCAAGGGCGGCAAGTCGTACGCGGTGACGCTGTTGGAGAAGCGGTTGTAGGGAGTCGAGGAACAGCGTGTGCGGAGCCATCCGGCCAGTGCGGCAAGGCTGTTCACGCAGGACGGCGAAGTGCCCCCGGGGACTCGGCGGCGCGGCCACCGAAGGCTCACCGGCAGGTCGCTGCCCTCCCGGTTCGTTGTGACGGGGCGTTCTCGGGCAGTGCTCGACAGCCGTTCCCGTAGGCGTCGGTAGGAGCGAATCCCAAGGGCACCATTTTCTGTCATTTCCGTGTGTGCGCTGTTGGTACCTCCTAGGGTCCGGTCATGACGAACACGCCTTTCAGGGACACGGCGAGTGCGCTCGCGCTGCGCATGGACTACATCGCCATGCAGGTCGGCTGTGACAGGGCGCGCTCACACAGTTGGTGGCGCAATGTCGTGGAATACGGCCCGTGGAAGGGGCAGCAAGGGCGCACAGCGCCGCCGTCGCCTGACGAGTGGGCAGGCATCGCGAAGCTGTTCGGCACGACCGAGGAACAGGTGCGCGCGATGATCGCCGCCGACTGGTTCGGTGTTCAGACGGGCTCCGAGGTGTCGGCCCGGGTCATGAACCTCGCTCCTCTGCTGGACGAGTTGACCGAGAAGGAAGCCGCAGCCGTAGGTGTTGTCATCCGCAGCATGAGGTGACCGTTGGGCCTCTCGCCGCCTGCCGGGGCCCGTCGGGGACGTCACGTGTCGTGGCGGTCGGCTGCCGTGCCGCGACACTCTGGCCGTTCGGCGAAGACGGCCACCGTATGAGGCGCTCCCCGGCACGCCTGGGGAGGCATTTGCGGGTCTGCCGTGGGGCACCGGAGCGCGGTTTGCTCATCCGGGGGTATAGCCAAGTTACTTACCAACGAGTACTTACCACGGGTAACGGATTGTCTGCGTGAGCGGAGACCCCCCATGACTCGTGGAAGACATCGCAGCGACCGCCTGCGGAAGCTCTGTGTGGCGGTAACAACCCTGGCACTGGCGGCCGTTGGCACGGCGACCGCCCAAGCGGCCGGTGAGGCCGGCCAGGCCGGCCAGACGCCGAGTGAACAGCGCGTACAGAGCAAGCCGTTGCCGCCGGAGTTGGAGGCGGTGCGGGCGGCGGAGGCGAGGAAGTTGTACGGCGATCCCGCCGAGCGGCCGATGGCCGAGCGGCGGACGTCGCTGATCTCGCTGGGCGACAGCCAGATCAGCGGTGAGGGCGCGGGCAACTACGAGCCCGGTACGAACGGGCCGGACAACTGGTGCCACCGGTCGTTCGACGTGGCGATCCACCGCACCGGGATCCCGGCCGACGAGACCTACAACGTGGCGTGTTCCGGCGCGTCCAGCGTCAACATCGTGATCGGCGGGCGGAAGCAGTACGCCGACGAACTGGTGCAGAGCGACAGCCTGGCGATCAAGGCGCGCAACACCAGGCTGAAGATGGTCGTGCTGGTGGCCGGCGCCAACGACGACCTGCAGTTCGGCCCGGTGATGACGGACTGCGTGACACGCTGGTTCCTGATCCAGGGGCCGTGCGCGCCCAAGTACGAGCCCGGTTGGCAGGACCGGGTGAACGGGCTGGCACCGAAGGTCGAGCGGATGGTCGGCGACCTGCGGACCGTGATGCGCGACGCCGGCTACGCGGACGGGGACTACCGCCTCGCCGTGCTGAGCTACCCGAGCCCGATCGGGCCCGACATCAAGGACAACCCGAAGTTCCGCGGCAAGCTGCTCGACGGCTGCACGGGCTACACCTCCGACGCCGCCTGGGGTCGGAACTACGCCGTGCCGCGCTTCCAGGAGGGCATCCGCAAGGCCGCCCAGCGCAGCGGCGCGGACTACCTGGACCTCTCCCGGCTGTTCCACGGGCACGAGGTGTGTATGGAGAACACGTGGGCTCGCGGCCTGACGGTGGACATCACCAACCCCTTCCCGCCGGACAGCAACTCGGTGCGGCAGTCGTTCCACCCGAACGCACGCGGTCACGGCGCGTACGCGGCCTGCCTCACCCAGTTCTACAACGCGGGTCTGACAGAGGCGTCCTGCGCTGACCCGAAGGGCGCGGGCCAGCCGAAGCTCTACACGGGTGCGTGGGACGACGTGTTCGCGCCGCTGCGCAACGGGGCGACGGACGCCTGTCTGGACGCCTCGGGCGCGAGCAGCCGGAACGGCACGAAGGTGCAGGGCTGGCAGTGCCACGGTGAGCGCAACCAGGGCTGGTGGCACGACACGGCGGACACCGGGCAGATCTACACGGAGATGACCCACGACCGCTGTCTGGACGTGCCCGGCGGGAACTACTCCGCCGGTACCGGGCTGATCCTCTGGGACTGCCACGGCGGCGCGAACCAGCGCTTCCAGAAGGTCGGTCCGACGATCCGGCCGGCGTCGGCGAGCGGTATGTGCCTGACGCTGGGAGGGGCGACCGAGCAGGTGCGGCTGCGGCCGTGTGACGGTTCGGCGGCACAGAGCTTCGTCTGAGGAGTCTGAGGCACCTGAGGCACCTGAGGCACCTGAGGTCGAGCTCAAATGGAAGGGGGTGTCCTCCGGTGGCGGTCGCCGCCGGAGGACACCCCCTTTCGAGTGACGTTCAGAGGGTGCCGAGTTTGATCAGGACGAGGAGGGAGAGGAGTTGGATGGCGGAGGCGCCGAGCGCCTTCTGCCAGGGCAGGTCGTGCGAGCGGCTGACCATGGAGGTGAAGAGGAGACCCGCGGCGATCCAGGTCGCCCAGCCGAGGACCTGCACGAACGTCGCGGTGCCGCCGAGGAAGAGCGCGAACAGCAGTCGCGGCGCGTCGGTGACCGAGGAGATCAGCATGGCCATGCCGACCGTCGGGCCCCAGGCGCCGTCGCCGCCGAACTGCCTGGCGAGCGTGTGGGTCACCGAGCCGAGGACCAGGCCGGAGAGGACCACCGCGACGCCGGTGATCAGGACGTACGGAACGGCGCTGCCCAGCGTGGAGTTGAGGACGTCCTCCCGGGCCTTGTCGAGGCCGAAGACGGCCAGCAGGCCGTAGAGGAAGGTGACGAGTACGGCCGTGCCCCAGACGCTGTGGTCGCGCATCTGCCAGAAGGTGGCGTTCGGGCGCAGCACGATGCCGGACAGCAGCTGCTTCCAGTGCAGTTTGGGTCCGGCAGGCGGGGCGGTGGAGCGGCCGGCGGCGTACGTGGCGCCGCCGCTGTACTCGTCGTCGCCGGGGTAGCCGTGCTCGTCGATGCGGAACTGCTGGGTGTGGCCGGGGCTGTTGGCCTGGTTCCGGGAGTCGTAGCGGCCGTCGAAGTACTCGGGGCCGTCCTCACCGGACTGCTGCCACGGGCCGTGCGGACCCTGTGGGTCGGTAGCGCCGGGCCCGGGAGCACCGGGGCCGTAACCGCCGGGGCCGTAGCCGCCGGGGTACGGGGACTGGCCCGGTTGGGTGGGCG
>NZ_VJYK02000393.1 GCF_007097205.2 Streptomyces alkaliterrae | reverse complement strand
GGCGGGGCGCTCGCGGCGGACGGCCGGGGCAACGAGGAGCTGCTGGTGCGGTGGTGGCAGCTGGCGGCCTGGCTGCCGGTGCGGCCGGTGGGTGCGCCGGACGCGGATCCGGCGGCGTGGCCGGAGGGGGCTCCGGCGGCGTCGCGGACCGCGCTCGCCGAGCGGATGCGGCTACTGCCGTACCTGGACACGCAGGGCGAGCTGGCCGTCAGCGGTGGCACGCCGGTCGCGCGCCCGGTGTGGTGGCACTCCCCCGGCGACCGGTTGTCGCGGGAGTGCGAGGACGCGTTCGCGGTGGGCGACGCGTTCCTGGTGGCTCCGGTGCTGGAGCCGGGCTGCGTGGAGCGGCGGCTGCGGCTGCCGCACGGCTGGTGGTACGACGTGGCGACGGGCGTGGCGCACCGGGGGCCGGGCCGGTTGGTGGTGCCGGTGGTGCGGGATCGGCTGCCGGTGTTCGTGCGAGCCGGTGCGGTGGTGCCGGTGTCGGACGGCGGGGGCGGAGTGGTGCTGGAGGTCTGGCGGCCGCGCGCGGGCCGGACCGGCAGTGGGGCGCTGTACGTTCCCGGTTCCGGCAGATCGGGGGCGTCGGCGGATGTGGTGCGGCTGGTGTCGCGGTTGTCGGGTGGTGAGGTGATGGTGACGCGGGAGGACGGCGAGGCGGTGGAGTGGCCGGTACGGGTGCGGGGTGAGGCGTGGTGAGGCGGCCTCGCGTGTCGCCCGGCCTCACTCTCGCTCACTCTTTCGAATGACAGAGCGCGGTGTCCGGTGTCGGCGGCGGCGCCGGAGGGCAGGCTGCTGCTACGAGCAGTGACATGGCTCGTCCGTCCACCCGCATCGCCGCCGGCTTCGCCGCACGCCTCGTGGCCACGTTGACCGCCGTGGCCTGTACCGCGGCGCCGGCGCTCGTTGATACTCCGCAGCCCTCCCGGACCGCCGCCGGGGTGGCTGCGGCCCCGGCGGCGGCCGGCACACGGGGTGCCGCGCCGCCCGCGGGGTTCGTCGCGCTGCGGGAGGTGGATCCGACGATCCGCCTGGACGTCCGCTACGCCACGGCGCGCAACTTCCTCGGCAGGCGTGTGCCGGGCTACGTCGACGCCGAGTGTCTGCTCACCGGGGAGGCGGCGCGGGCGCTGAGCCGGGCGCAGCGGTGGCTTCGGCACCGGGGGCTCTCTCTCAAGGTGTACGACTGCTACCGCCCGCAGCGCGCGGTGGACGCGTTCTCGGCGTGGGCGGCCGATCCGACCGACGAACGGACGAAGGAGGAGTACTACCCGCGTGTCGACAAGGCGCGGCTGATCCCGGAGGGCTACATCGCCGAGCGCTCCGGTCACAGCCGGGGATCGACGGTCGACGTGTCGCTTGTGCCGGGCGGCCCGGACGACCGCCGGGAGGCCGGCGCTGGGCGGCCCGACGCACGGTGGCCGGGCGGCGGGACGGCCCCCTGCTTCGCGCACGTCAGCAGACGTGCCCCCGACGACTCACTCGACATGGGCACCGGCTACGACTGCTTCGACGAGCTGGCGCACACCGAGCACCCGGCGGTCGGCGGCGCCCGGCGAGCCGCCCGGCTGCTGTTGAGGCGGGCGATGGAGCGGGCGGGCTTTGTGAACCTGCCGCAGGAGTGGTGGCACTACTCGCTCCGCGAAGAACCCCATCCGGCCACCTACTTCGACTTCCCGGTGACCCGCCCCGGCTCCCGGAGCGAGTAGCCGGGGGGGCCGGTCGCCGCGCCTTCCGATGGCAGGGCCGGCGGGTTGAGGCCACACTGGGGTCACGGTCTCGCCGGAACGGTGCCGCGGCGCCCCGAGGCCAGGCGTGACCGGTCGGACGTGGGCTCACACACCGGATGAGGAGTCACCCATGAACTATCCAACCGGCGACATCTTCATCGGTGAGATCATCGGAACCGGGCTCCTGGTACTGCTGGGCGCCGGTGTGGTCGCCGGGGTACTGCTGCACCACTCCAAGTCCAGGGCGAGCGGCTGGGTGGTCATCGCGTTCGGCTGGGGCTTCGGTGTGCTGGCCGGCGCCTACACCGCCGGGCCGCTGTCGGGCGGGCACATCAACCCGGCGGTCACGGTCGCCATCGCGACCACCGACGACGGGGACTGGGGCAAGGCTCCGGTGTACTTCGCCGGGCAGCTGATCGGCGCGATGCTGGGCGCGGTGCTGGCCTGGCTGGTGTACTGGTCGCAGTTCTCGGCCAACCGGGACGAGGAGAAGGCGATGCCCACTCTCGGGATCTTCTCCACGATCCCCGAGGTGCGCAGCCCCGTCGCCAACTTCGTCACCGAGGTCATCGCGACCATCACGCTGGTGCTGCCCGTGCTGGCGTTCGGCCTGACCGAGGGCCTGGGCACCTCGGGCACGCAGACGATGATGGTCGCCCTGCTGGTCGTCGGCATCGGCCTGTCGCTCGGCGGGCCGACCGGATACGCCATCAACCCGGCACGTGACCTGGGCCCGCGCATCGTTCACCAGGTGCTGCCCATCCCGAACAAGGGCGGCTCGGACTGGGGCTACTCGTGGGTCCCGGTGCTGGGGCCGCTGGCCGGCGGGTTCATCGCGGCCGGCATCTTCGCCGTCGCCTTCTGACCGTCGCGGCCCGCCGAACAGCCCCCGGCCGTCGGCGGGCCGCCGTACGAGGACCGTCCACCGACACGTTGGGGGTCAGCGTGAGCAGCACGACTACCAGGTACGTGGGGGCCATCGACCAGGGCACCACCTCGAGCCGATGCATGATCTTCGCCGACGACGGCTCGGTCGTCGCGGTGGACCAACGCGAGCACGAGCAGATCTTCCCCAAACCCGGCTGGGTCGAGCACAACGCCACCGAGGTGTGGTCGAAGGTGCAGGCGGTGATCGCCGGTGCGCTCGCGAAGGCCGGTCTGCGGGCGACGGACCTCAGCGCCCTGGGCATCACCAACCAGCGGGAGACGACGGTGCTGTGGGAGCGGTCCACGGGCCGGCCCGTGCACAACGCGATCGTCTGGCAGGACACCCGGACGGCGTCGCTGTGTACGAGGTTGGGCGGCGAGGCGGGTCCCGACCGCTTCCGGGAGACCAGCGGGCTGCCGCTGGCCAGCTACTTCTCCGGGCCGAAGGCGATGTGGCTGCTGGAGAACGTGCCGGGCCTGCGGGAGCGGGCGGAGGCCGGGGAGATCGCGTTCGGCACGATGGACTCGTGGCTGATCTGGAACCTGACGGGTGGCCCGGACGGTGGGGTGCACGCCACGGACGTCACCAACGCCAGCCGCACGATGCTGATGGACCTGCGCAGCCTCTCCTGGGCGCCGCACGTCCTGGAGGCGATGGGGCTGCCCGAGGCGATGCTGCCGGAGATCCGCTCCTCCTCCGAGGTGTACGGGGAGGCGGTCGGGCAGTTGGCGGGGGTGCCGGTCGCCTCGGCGCTGGGCGATCAGCAGGCGGCGGTGTTCGGGCAGACCTGCTTCGGTGAGGGCGAGGCGAAGAACACCTACGGTACGGGCTCGTTCCTGCTGCTCAACACGGGTGAGCGCCCGGTGGCCTCGAAGAGCGGGCTGATCACCACCATGGGCTACCGGCTGGGTGAGGAGCCCCCGGTCTACTGCCTTGAGGGGTCGATCGCGATCACCGGCGCGTTGGTGCAGTGGTTCCGCGACCAGTTGGGGATCATCCGCGAGGCGGCCGACATCGAGCCGTTGGCGGCGAGCGTGGCGGACAACGGCGGCGCCTACATCGTGCCCGCGTTCTCCGGGCTGTTCGCGCCCTACTGGCGTTCCGACGCCCGCGGCGTGGTCACCGGGCTGACGCGTTACGTGACCAAGGCGCATCTGGCGCGTGCGGTGTTGGAGGCCACCAGCTGGCAGACGCGTGAGGTCGTCGACGCGATGTACGAGGACTCGGGCGTGCGCATCTCCAGCCTGAAGGTGGACGGCGGTATGACGGCCAACGGGCTGTTGATGCAGCATCAGGCGGACGTGCTGGACGTGCCGGTGATCCGCCCGGTGATCGCGGAGACCACCTGCCTGGGCGCGGCCTACGCCGCCGGGCTGGCGACGGGCGTCTGGTCGGGGCTGGACGAGTTGCGGGCCCACTGGCGCAAGGACGCCGAGTGGCGGCCGGACATGCCGGCCGACCGGCGCGAGCGCGAGTACCACAACTGGAAGAAGGCGGTGCGGCGCAGCTTCGGCTGGGTCGAGGACGAGGGCTAGGACGACGCGCCGGAGCCGACGTCGTCCCAGCCCTCCGCCCTTGCCGTCCCCCGTCC
>NZ_VJYK02000392.1 GCF_007097205.2 Streptomyces alkaliterrae | reverse complement strand
GTTGGGAGCGGGCCGGGGAAGTGATCAGATGTGGTGCGGTGGCTTCTCGTCGAGGAACCGGGCCAGATCCGCCGCGCCATCGCTCTCCGACCCCGGCCGCTCGCCCCACCCGCGGTCCGTGTCGTCGGCGGACTGCTCGCCCAGCGGATCGCCGAAGTGCAGCATGGCGGGCTTGCGCCCGGAATCGGGCTGGTCTGCCGGGGAAGTCATGCTCCCAGGGTATCGAGGGCCTCGTGCCACCAGAGGTCGCGATCCGGATGCCACGGCACCGGCCCGGGCATCCGGTGCACCACCAGCACCGACCGCACGCGGTCAACGCCGACAAGCGCACGATCCACGTGGTGCTTGGCGGCGTACCGCCGCTCGCCGTGGTGGCAGCTGTCCGCTGTGATGACCACCCGCGCCCCGCTCTCCCTGATCCGGTTGCGCAGCAGTCCGGCCGGCTCTCCGATGGGCAGGGTGACCCTGGTGGCGTCGACCCGGCCGCAGGCCATAGTGGCCACGACGGACTCGGGCGCCATGGGCAGCAGCACTGCCACCCTGTCGCCCCGTTTCACCCCGAGTTGCTCCAGCACGCGGGTCGCCTGTCGGGCGCGGGACAGCAACTGGAGGTGGACGAACTCGGCGCCGGGCTCCGGCGGAGTGGGAAACCTCGGGTCCTGGGCGGGTTCGTTGGACTGATCGGCCGACATGCCCCCAGCGTCCGACGGAGCGATGAACGTCCGATCAACAAACGCTCTACGCCGCGCGCTTGCCCTTCGTACCGCTGTCCCCGAAACCCCGCGCCGGACGCGGCGGGAGCGCCGGACGGATGCTCGCGGGCCGACCGATTCACCTCTCGCGGCGGGCGGCGGCACCTGGTACGCATGGCCGGGTGACAGCAGACATCGGGAAGACGACCCCTGACACCCTGACGGCTGTACCCGGAATGCGCGTCGGTCATGCCGAACGTGTCGGTGACGGCTGGTTGACCGGTACGACCGTGGTCCTGGCGCCCGAGGGCGGCGCGGTCGCGGCCGTCGACGTCCGAGGAGGAGGGCCCGGCACCCGGGAGACCGACGCGCTCGACCCGCGCAACCTCGTTCAGCGGGTTGAAGCCGTGGTGCTCAGTGGCGGCAGCGCCTTCGGGCTGGACGCGGCGTCGGGTGTGATGGCGTGGCTGGAGGAGCAGGGGCGGGGCGTCCGAGTGGGCCCGGCCGAGCACCAGGTCGTCCCGGTCGTACCCGCCGCCTGCCTCTTCGACCTGGGACGCGGCGGGGAATGGACGGCCCGGCCGGACGCGACCCTCGGCAGGGCCGCCGCCGAAAGCGCGTGGCGCGGCGGTGACGAACAGCGTGAGGGAAACGTCGGCGCGGGCACGGGCGCGGTCGTCGGCGGACTGAAGGGAGGTGTGGCAGGTGCTTCGACGGTACTGGCGTCCGGGGTGACGGTGGCGGCGATCGCCGCGGTGAACGCCGTCGGCTCGGTCCTCGCTCCGGACACGGGCGCTCTCTACGGGGAGTTGTACACGGGCAGGCCGGTGCTGCCGTCGGCCGAACGCCACCAGCGGGCGCTGCGTCTGCTGGCCGAGGCGCGGGAGACCTCCGGTCCTCCCCCGCTGAACACGACGCTCGCGGTCGTGGCGACGGACGCCGCGCTCGGCAAGGCGCAGGCGCAGAAGTTGGCCGGCACGGCCCATGACGGGTTGGCCAGGGCGGTCAGCCCGGTACATCTCCTGCACGACGGCGACACCGTGTTCGCGATGGCCACCGGCGCCCGGCCGGTGACCGGAGTGCTGCCCGGTGGCCGGGAGGAGGCCGAGATGGCCGCTTTGAACCAGGTGTACGCCGCCGGAGCGGACGTGCTGACCCGCGCGGTGGTCAAGGCGGTGCTCGCCGCTGAGACGGTGAAGGGGCCCGGCGGCCACTTCCCCGGCTACCGGGAGCTCTACGAGCGCTGGTGAACGGGGGCGAACGGGGTCCTGCCCTCGCCGGACACGCCGCCGGACCTTCCTCCGGACCCGACGCCGCCCGGCCCCCTCGCCAGTGGGCCGGGCGCTGCGCCGATCGTCAGCCCGTCGTGACGCCGACCTCACCGCGGTCGGCGGCCGGCGGGACGGTGTCAACCGTCGTGCCCGGCCGCCGCGCGCTCTTCAGGGCGACCACCAGGCCGGTGGTGACGAGCGTGCCGGCGGCGATGGCGACCAGGTAGAGCAGTGGCCCGCCGATCAGCGGCACCACAAAGGCGCCGCCGTGCGGAGCGCGAAGCGTCGAGCCGAAAGCCATGCTCAGCGCGCCCGTCAGGGCGCCGCCCGCCATGGCCGACGGGATGACCCGCAGCGGGTCCGCCGCTGCGAACGGAATCGCTCCCTCGGTGATGAAGGAGGCGCCGAGCACCCACGCCGCCTTGCCGTTCTCCCGCTCGGCGGGGGTGAAGAGGCGGGCGCGCACGACGGTGGCGAGGGCCATGGCCAACGGCGGCACCATGCCGGCGGCCATGACCGCCGCCATGACCTTCAGTGCGCCCTCGCTCGGTGCCGCCACGGCGATGCCACCGGTCGCGAAGGCGTAGGCGACCTTGTTGACCGGGCCGCCCAGGTCGGTGCACATCATCAGGCCGAGCAGCGCGCCGAGAAGGACGGCGTTGGCGCCGCTGAGACCGGCGAGCCAGTCGGTGAGGCCGCTCTGGGCGACGGCGATCGGCTTGCCGACCACCACGAACATCAGCAGACCGACCACCGCGGAGGCCACCAGCGGAATGACCACCACCGGCATCACACCGCGCAGCACGTCGGGTATGCGCACCCGTTGGATCAATCGGACGACCCCGCCGGCCAGTAGACCGGCGGCCAGGCCACCGAGGAAGCCCGCCTCGATGGACAGGGCGATGGCACCTCCGACAAAGCCGGGTGCCAGGCCCGGCCGGTCGGCCATCCCGTAGGCGATGTAGCCGGCCAGTACGGGCACCAGGAACCCGAACGCGGCCACGCCGATCTGGAAGAAGAGCGCCGCCCAACTGCTCGTTTCCAGCCAACTGAAGCTGTCGACCACCGAGGGGGCGTCGGTGATCTCGTAACCGCCGAGCGCGAAGGAGAGCGCGATGAGAAGCCCGCCCGCGGCGACGAAGGGGATCATGTGGCTGATGCCGGTCATCAGATACCGGCGCAATCGGCTGCCGAAGCCCTCACCCGCCGGGCTTCCGGCGTCCATCGGGGCCGCCGAGGTCGCCGGAGCCGCGGTCTCACCGCGTTCGGCCTTGCGTCGCACCTCGTCCAGCAGCTCGTCCGGCCGGTTGATCGCGGCCTTGACCCCGACGTCCACAGTCGGTTTGCCGCCGAACCGTCCACGGTCTCGTACCTCCACGTCGTGCGCGAGGATCACGCCGTCGGCGGCGTTGATCACCTCGGGGTCGAGACGTCGGAAGCCGGCGGAGCCCTGCGTCTCTACGTCCAGACGGACGCCGGCACGGGCAGCGGCGTTCTCCAGCGCCTCGGCGGCCATGTACGTGTGGGCGATACCCGTGGGGCAGGAGGTGACGGCGACGACCCGGAAGGAACCGCCGTTCCTGTCGTCCGCCGTTTGCTCGCCGCCGTCCGGACCTCCGGCGGCCGACCCTTCGGCGGCCGGGCTCTCAGTGGCCGGGCTCTCGGCGGCCGGGCTCTCAGTGGCCGGGCCTTCGACGGCGGGGCTCTCGGCGTCCGGGCCTTCGGCGGCCGTTCCGACGGCGTCCGGACCTCCCGCGGCGTCCGCCGTCTGCGGGGCGTCGGACGGCCGGCTGTCGCCGCGGATGAGGGCGGCGGCGACGGCCGGGTCCTCGGCGGCCCGCAGGGCGGCGGTGAAGCCCGCGTTCATCAGTTCGCGCGCGAGCCCGGAGAGGATCGTCAGGTGGTCGCTGTCGGCGCCCGCCGGTGCGGCGATGAGGAAGACCAGGTCCGCCGGGCCGTCCGTCGCGCCGAAGTCGACGGGCTGTCGCGGCCGGCCGAAGGCGAGCGTGGGCTCTGTCGCGTGCTCACTACGGCAGTGCGGGATACCGATGCCGCCTTCCAGGCCGGTCGGCATCTGGGCCTCGCGGGCCGCCACGTCGGCGAGGAAGCCGTCGAGGTCGGTGACGCGGCCGGCGGCGACCATGCGCTCGGCCAGTTGGCGAACGACGGCGTCCTTGTCTGGGGCGGCGAGGTCGAGGTCGACCAGGTCCGCTGTGATCACATCACTCATCGCAGAGCTCCGATGGTGTTTCGGTCCCGGGCGGGGAGTGCCCGGTGGGTGTCGGGGAC
>NZ_VJYK02000391.1 GCF_007097205.2 Streptomyces alkaliterrae | reverse complement strand
GGAAGGCGGTACGGGTGGGTATGGGTCCACACTGGGCACAGCGGGCGGCGGTCACCCGCGCCCCGACAGGCGACAGGCGCCGGCGAGCCGACGGGAGACGACGATGAAGCAGCTGATCAACGTGCCGGAGACGGTGGTGGCCGACGCGCTGCGGGGCATGGCCGCCGCGCATCCGGAGCTGACGGTGGACGTGTCGGCCCGCCTGGTGGTGCGCAGGGACGCGCCGGTCGCCGGGAAGGTCGGCCTGGTCTCCGGCGGCGGCAGCGGGCACGAGCCGCTGCACGGCGGCTTCGTCGGGCCGGGCATGCTGGACGCCGCCTGCCCCGGTGAGGTGTTCACCAGTCCGGTGCCGGACCAGATGGTGAAGGCGGCGGCGGCCGTGGACGGCGGCGCGGGCGTGCTTTTTGTGGTGAAGAACTACACCGGCGACGTGCTCAACTTCGACATGGCCGCCGAGCTGGCAGAGGACGAGGGCGTCCAGGTCGCCAAGGTGCTGGTGGCGGACGACGTGGCGGTGGTCGACAGCACCTTCACGGCCGGCCGGCGCGGCACGGGCGGCACCCTGTTCGTGGAGAAGATCGCCGGCGCCGCCGCCGACGAGGGCGCGCCGCTGGACCGGGTCGCCTGGATCGCCCGCAAGGTGGCCGACTCCTGCCGCAGCTTCGGGGTGGCCCTGACCGCCTGCACCACCCCGGCCAAGGGCTCCCCGACATTCGACCTGCCGGACGGCGAACTGGAGTTGGGCATCGGCATCCACGGCGAGCCCGGTCGGGAGCGGCGCGGAATGATGACCGCGCGGGAGATCGCCGACGCGACCGTGGACGCCCTGCTGACCGACCTGCAACCCACCGCCCCCGTGCTGCTGCTGGTCAACGGCATGGGCGGGACACCCCTGTTGGAGCTGTACGGCTTCAACGCCGAGGTGCGTCGGGCGTTGGACGCGCGCGGGGTGGTGGTCGCGCGTACGCTCGTCGGGAACTACGTGACGTCGCTGGACATGGCGGGCGCGTCGGTGACGTTCTGCCAGGCCGACGAGGAGCTGCTGAGGTTGTGGGACGCGCCGGTACGGACCGCGGCACTGCGCTGGGGCGTCTGAGCGGAACGGCTGGGAAAGAACAGGAGTGGGACGAGTGGAGCTGGACACCGGGTTCTTCCTGCGGTGGATGGACGCCTGCGCGCGTGACGTCGACCGGGAGGCGAAGACCCTCACGGAACTGGACGCCGCGATCGGCGACGCCGACCACGGCGACAACATGCGCCGGGGCTTCCAGGCCGTGACGGTGGCGCTGGCCGAGGAGTCACCGGCGACACCGGGCGCGGTGCTCACTCTCGCGGGGCGGACGCTGATCTCCTCGGTCGGCGGAGCTGCAGGACCGCTGTACGGAACGCTGCTGCGCCGGGCGGGCAAGGAGCTCGGGGACGCGCCGAGCACCGATCTGCCGGGTCTGCGCGCCGCGCTGGCGGCCGGGGTGGACGGGGTGGCGCGGCTCGGTGGCGCGGCCGCCGGCGACAAGACGATGCTGGACGCGCTCCTTCCGGCGGTGGACGCGTTGGAGGGCGGGTTGCAGGCCGCCGCGACCGCCGCACGGCAGGGCGCGGTGGACACCCTGCCGCTGCTGGCCCGCAAGGGGCGGGCGAGCTATCTGGGCGAGCGCAGCGTCGGGCACCAGGATCCGGGGGCCGCGTCGTCCGCGCTGCTGGTGGCCGCGCTGGTCGAGGCGGTCGGCGATGAGTGAGGGCGCGAACTCCGGGACGGACCCCGGCCCGGTGGGGCTGGTGCTGGTGTCGCACAGCGCGCAGGTCGCGGAGTCGGTGGCCCGCCTCGCGCGGGATCTGGCGGCCGGTGGCGCGGTGGCTCCGGTCGAGGCGGCAGGCGGCACGGACGACGGCGGGGTGGGCACCAGCTCCGAGCGGGTGGCGGCCGCCGCGCGGCGGGTGGACGGCGGCGCGGGTGTGGTCGTGCTGGCCGATCTGGGCAGCGCGGTGCTGACGGTGCGTGCGCTCCTCGCCGAGGACGAACTACCCTCGGGCACCCGGCTGGCGGACGCGCCGTTCCTGGAGGGCGCGGTGGCGGCGCTGGTGGCGGCGTCGGCCGGGGCGGACGCCGAGGCGGTAGCCGCGGCGGCGGAGGAGGCGTACGGCTACCGCAAGCTCTGAGACGGGTCCGCCGGCGTGCCGGGCGGAGGGTCCGCCGGGGCGAACCAGGTGGGGGCCGTCTCGTCGGCGGCGAGCTTCACCCTCGTGAGGCCGAAGTCCTCCAGCGGCGGCAGCGCGTCGGGGGCGAACCAGCCGACCTCCAGCGACTCGTCGTCGTTGACGCGGGCCCGTCCGCCGACGGCGCGGCAGCGCAGGGTGATGTCGAGGAACTGGCAGACGTCGCCGTTGGGGTAGGTGATCGGCTCCCTGGTCTCCACGAGCACGATCCGCTCGGCCACACACCGCACGGCGGTCTCCTCGTAGACCTCCCGTACCGCGCACTGGGCGGGCTGCTCGCCCGGTTCGGGGATGCCGCCGATGACGGCCCAGCGCCCGGTGTCGCTGCGCCGCCCGAGCAGCACTCGCCCCTCGTCGTCGAAGACGATGGCGGTGACGCCGGGGAGGAAGAGCAGGCCCCGGCCCAGGGCGGCGCCGCGGAGCTCGCGGATGAAGTCGGGGGTCGCCATGGGGTGAGCCTACGGGTCCGCAGGTCGCACGTTCCCCACCCGGGCCGGCGGGCGGCGTGCCGGCGTGGTCAGGCGGGGCTCGGGGCGGCCAGTGCGCGGCCCTCGGCGTAACCGAGGGCGACGGGGGTGAGTTCGGCGGGGCGCCCGCTGTGCAGCACGGTCAGCGAGCCGGCGGGGTGCGCCGGTGAGCGCGGTACGGTGCCGATCCGGCGGAGGGCCTGGGCGGCGACGGCCCGCGCGGAGCCGTACAGCCGCAGCGGCGGCCGCTCCGCGCGCTGCACGGCGGCGCGGATCCGCTCGCCCACCAGTTCGTAGTGGGTGCAGCCGAGGACGACGGCGTGGATGTCCGGCGGGGTGAGGGCGGCCGCCGCGGCGACGGCGGTGTCGATGGCGTCCTCGTCCCCGCGCTCGATGGCGTCGGCGAGCCCGTGGCAGGGGACGCCGGTGACCTCGACGCCGGCGGCGAAGTCGTCGATGAGCCGCTTCTGGTAGGGGCTGCCGGTAGTGGCGGGGGTGGCCCAGACCGCCAGCGGGCCGCCGTCGGCGGCGGCCGGTTTGATCGCGGGTACCGTCCCGACGACCGGGATCGCGGGTTCCAGCTCGGCGCGCAGCGCGGGCAGGGCGTGCACGGAGGCGGTGTTGCAGGCGACGATCAGCGCGTCCGGTCGTTGGGCGGCGGCGGCCCGGGCGCAGGCCAGCGCGTGGGCGGCGATGTCGGCCGGGGTGCGCGGGCCCCACGGCACTCCGTCGGGGTCCGAGGAGAGCACCAGGTGCGCGTCCGGCCGCAGGCGGCGTACGGCGGCGGCGGCGGGCAGCAGGCCGATACCGGAGTCGATGAGCGCGATCTTCACAGCGCTCAGGATACGCGGCGGCGGGCCGGCGCCCTCGGGGTGCGCCGGCCCGCCGGCCTCGTCGGACGGGTGGAGGCCGTGCGGGCTACTTGCGGCCGGGGGTCCACTGGAGACCCCAGCCGTAGGCGTAGTCCAGGGTGCGCTGCGGGCTCACGCCGCGTTCGGGCACCAGGTAGCGCGCCTCCCGCTGGACGACCAGCTCGCCGCCCTGGTTGGTCAGCAGGGCCAGCGCGCACACCGGGGAGGGCACGTCGCACTCGTCGAGGAAGAACTCCACGGGCGCGCCGAACTGCGGCTGCAGCGTGACGGTGGCGTTGAGACCGGCGAAGGAGCGGGCGCCGTCGTAGATGGTGACGAAGACGAGGATGCGGCGGAAGTCCTGGACGCGGTCGAGGTTGATGCTCAGGTTCTCGCCGCTGGCGGAGGCGCCGGTCCGGTCGTCGCCGTCGAGGTGGATGTAGGGCGGCTGGTGGAGCGCGCCGAAGGTGTTGCCGATGGCCTGGACGACACCCTTGCGGCCGTCCGCCAGCTCGAACAGCGCGCCGAGGTCCAGGTCGAGGTCGGCGTGTTGGGCGAGGGCCCGGCCGAGCTTCTGCCCCCAGCCCTTGAACTGCTTGCGCACCTCCCAGTTGAGGTTGACGCGAAGGGTGCCGCTGGTGCCGCCCTGCTTGGTGAGCGACACCGCGGGGGCCTCCTTGGTCAGCGTGACCTTGCTGAGGCTGACCGGGGCGGGCGCGGGTGCCTGCGGCGG
>NZ_VJYK02000390.1 GCF_007097205.2 Streptomyces alkaliterrae | reverse complement strand
GCCGGGGTGGGTCTGGGCGCGGGCCTCGGGTCCGGCGCCGCCGGCGGTCACCGGCGTGTCGGGCACGTCCAGTTCGGTCGGGGCGACGGCCTGGGCGGCCGGGGAGCGGCCGGCCCAGGCGAGCAGCCACAGCCGCGTGGCGTAGGCGGCGGTGAGCAGCGCCGTGACGAGCCCTGCGACGAGCACGATCCAGCCGGCGGCGACCGGGATGCCCGCGACCGGGTCCAGTGCGGCGTGCTCGGCGGCGGCCAGCACGGCCTCCTTGGAGAAGAAGCCGCTGAAGGGAGGGATGGCGGCGAGCGCGAGCAGACCGATCGTCATGGTCCAGAAGGCGTCCGGCGCGCGGCCGCGCAGTCCGGTGGTCCGGGCCATCGCGGTCAGCGAGCCGGTGCCGGCGGCGGCGATCAGGACGCCGGCGGCGAGGAACAGCAGCGCCTTGAAGGCGCCGTGGGAGAGGAGGTGGAACGTGGCGGCGGAACGGTTGCCGACGGCGAGGGCGCCGGCGAGATAGCCGAGTTGTCCGATCGTCGAGTACGCCAGGACGCGTTTCACGTCGTCCTGGGCGAGCGCCGCGAGCGCCGAGCCGACCATCGTCAGCGCGGCCATCACCGCGAGCACCACCAGCGCCGCGGCGGACGCGGTGAACACCGGCAGCAGCCGGGCCACGACGTACACACCGGCGGCGACCATCGTCGCCGCGTGGATCAGCGCGGAGACGGGCGTCGGGCCGGCCATCGCGTCCGGCAGCCAGCTGTGCAGCGGGAACTGCGCCGACTTGCCGGCGACACCGGCGAGCAGCAGCAGCGCGATCACCGTCGGGTGGCTGAGTTCGAAGTCGGAGAGCTGGGAGGTGAGGCGGGCGGTGATCGTGGAGATCCGGAAGGTGCCGGCCTCCGACGCCAACGCCAGGATGCCGATCAGGAAGGGGACATCACCCAGCTTGGTGACCAGGAACGCCTTCAGCGAGGCCGAGCGGGCCGCCGCCGTCTCCCAGTAGTGACCGACCAGGAAGTAGGAGCAGATGCCCATGACCTCCCAGCCGACCAGCAGCACGATCAGATCGTCGCTGTAGACGACCAGCAGCATCGCGGCGGTGAACAGGGACACCAGGGCCGCGTAGGAGGGGTAGCGCGGGTCGTCGCGCAGATAACCGGTGGAGTAGAGCTGGACGCAGGTGGCTACGAGGCCGACCAGCACGGCCACCAGGACCGCGAAGCCGTCCAGGTGGAAGGCGAGGTCGATCGGCAGCAGTTCGTTGCCGGTCGGGGTGAGCTGGGTGGCGGCGTTCAGCGCGTCCGGTCCGACTCCCCCGCCCTGCCGCACGGCCACGAGTACGGCAAGGGCGAACGCGGCCAGGGTCGGCAGGACGGCGAGCGGGCGTACGAAGCCGGGCGCGCGGCGGCCGGCGGCGAGGCCGGCGCAGGCGCCGAGGAAGGGGAGCAGCGGTACGAGTACGGCGAGGGTCGTGGTACTCACGCGGTGACCTCTCCCTTCGGCGCGGCGGCGGCCGATGCCGCCGGCCGGGACGCGGCGCCGTCACCGGCGTTGCTGTCGTCGCTGTTGTCGTCGCTGCCGTCGTCGCTGCCCGGGTCGCGTTCGACGAGGTCGCGCAGCTCGTCCAGGTTGGAGCTGCCCCGGTTGCGGTAGACGAGCAGCACGATCGCCAGGCCGATGCCGATCTCGGCGGCGGCCACCGCGATGGTGAACAGCGTCAGCGACTGGCCGGCGTGCAGTTCGTCGCGCAGCCAGACGTCGAAGGCGACCAGGTTGAGGTTGACCGCGTTGAGCATCAGCTCGACGGAGATCAGCACCAGCACGACGTTGCGTCGGGCCAGCACCCCGTACAGGCCGACGCTGAACAGCAGCGCGGCGAGCACGGCGGGATAGGCGAGATGCATGTCTAGCGCCGCTCCTTCTTCCGTCGGGACAGCACGATCGCGCCGACCAGGGCGGCGAGCAGCAGCAGCGACAGCGCCTCGAACGGCAGCACCCAGTGCCGGAACAGGCTGCGGCCCACGATCTCCGTGCTGCCCTGCGGCACGTCCAGGTCGATCCACGCCGTCCGGAAGGCGTCCACGACGACGGTGACCAGCGTTGCCGCCGTGGCGAGCGCGACGGCCAGGGCGACCCAGCGGTTGCCCGAGTCGGCGTCGGGCGAAGGGCCGATGGGCGCCTTCGTGAGCATCAGCCCGAAGAGGAGGAGGACGACGACGGAGCCCACGTAGATCAGCACCTGCACCCAGGCGATGAACTCGGCCGTCAGCAGCAGGTAGAGCACGGCGACGCCGCCCAGCGCGACCACCAGCCACAGCGCGGCGTGCACCAGCTGCCGGCTGGTCACCGCGAGCACGGCCCCGCCCAGCGTGACCAGGCCGACGAGGAGGAACGCGATCTCGACACCGGTGGGCGACAGGAAGCCCTGTTCGGCGCTCAGGGACACAAGCCCGCTCATGCGTCTCCCCCGCCCTCGCCGCTCGCGGATTCGTCGGCCGCAGCCCGCGCGGCGGCCAGCTTGTCGGCGGCCTTCCGCGCGGCGGCGATCTCCTTGGGTTCCTCCGCCGCCTCGTCCAGCGGCGGCGGCTCCGGCACGGTCCACATCCACTCGCGGAGCTTGTCCCGCTCGTGGGTGAGGTCGCGGATGTCGGTCTCGGCGTACTCGAACTCCGGCGACCAGAACAGCGCGTCGAAAGGACACACCTCGATGCAGATACCGCAGTACATGCAGAGCGAGAAGTCGATCGCGAACCGGTCGAGCACGTTGCGGCTGCGCTCCCGACCGCCGGGCGCGGCGGCCGGAAGGGTCTCCTTGTGCGAGTCGATGTAGATGCACCAGTCCGGGCACTCGCGGGCGCAGAGCATGCAGACCGTGCAGTTCTCCTCGAACAGTCCGATGACACCACGGCTACGGGCGGGCAACTCGGGCTGCACGTCGGGATAGTGCGCGGTCACCGAACGACGGGTCATCGTCCGCAGGGTGACGGCCAGGCCCTTGGCCAGGCCGGAACCGGGGAGGCCCATCAGAGGAACACCACCTTCACGACGCCGGTGAGCGCGATCTGGAACAGCGCCAACGGCACCAGGCACGTCCACGCGAACCGCTGGATCTGGTCGGCGCGGAGCCGGGGCCAGGCCACCCGCATCCAGATCACGAGGAAGCACAGGGCCGCTGTCTTGAGCAGCATCCACAGCCAGCCGAGCTGGTCGGCGAACGGCCCGTGCCAACCGCCGAGGAAGAGCACCGCCGTCAGCGCCGAGACCACCACGATGCCGGCGTACTCGGCGAGCATGAACAGCGCGAACCGCAGACCGCCGTACTCCGTCAGCGGGCCGAAGATGATCTCCTCGGGCGCGAGCGGCGCGTCGAACGGCGGGCGGTGCAGCTCGGCGATACCGGCCGTGAAGAACACAAACGCGCCGATCAGCTGCCAGGGCAGCCACCACCACTGCCAGCTCTCCAACATGCCGGGCAGCGACAGCGTGCCGGCCGCCATCGCCACGGAGGCCGCGGCCAGCAGCAGCGGCAGCTCGTACGCCATCAGCTGGGCGGCGGTGCGCATACCGCCGAGCAGCGAGTACTTGTTCGCCGACGCCCAGCCGCCCATCACCTGGCCGAGCACACCGACACCCAGCACGGCGAGCACAAAGAAGATGCCCGCGTCGACGACCTGCCCGACCACGCCGTTCGGCGCGATCGGGATGGCGATCAGTACCAGCATGTACGGCACAAGCGCGACGGCCGGCGCGAGTTGGAACACGCGGCGGTCGGCGGCGGCCGGCACCACGTCCTCCTTCTGCGCGAACTTCACACCGTCGGCGACAAGCTGCGCCCAGCCGTGGAAGCCGCCGGCGTACATGGGGCCGACGCGACCCTGCATGTGCGCCATGACCTTGTGCTCCGTCTGCCCGACCAGCAGCGGCAGCGTCAGGAACGCGACCAGGACGGCGAGCAGCCGCCAGGCGACGTCGAAGAACTCCATCAGTCCTCGCCCTCCGACCGATCAGCCTCGGAAGCCTCGGCGTCGGGGCGACGTTCCGAGGCGGAAGCCCCGGCGTCACCCGCGTCACCGTCACCCACCGGGCGGTCGGCCCCCTCCGCCGGGCGGCGTGCGTCGTCAGCCGGACGACCGGCGCCCTCGGCCGGGCGCCCCGTACCTCCCGCAGGCCCGTCGGTGCTCTCCACCGGACGGTCGGCGTCGTTCGCCGCACGATGCCCGCCCGTTGCCGGGCGGTCGGCGGACTCCGCCGGGCGGTCGGCGGCGGTCGCCGGGCCGGGCGGGGTCGCTGGCTCGTCGTGGGC
>NZ_VJYK02000039.1 GCF_007097205.2 Streptomyces alkaliterrae | reverse complement strand
ACGGACGGGGGCGGCGGGTCGGGTCTAGGTCAGCGGGAGCAGCATCATCGTGTAGCGGGCGCCGTCGTCGCCGCGTATGGCGCCGACGGGGCGGTAGCCCCACGCGGCGTACGCGGCGCGGGCGGGGTCGGCGTCGGTGCGGACGTTGAGCAGGACGCGTTCGGCGGGAACGTCCGCCAGCAGGGTCTCGTGGAGGCGGCGGGCGACGCCCCGGCCACGCCAGGGGGCGCGGACCGCCAGTTCGAGCAGGGCGAAGGTGCGGCGGCCGTCCTCGTGGGCCAGGTCCGCGGGCGCGGGTTGCAGGAGGCGGTCCCACCAGGCGTCGTCGGCGGCCAGCGAGCGGCCGAAGGCGATGCCGACCGGTTCGGGGTCGGCGGCCCGGAGGCCGCCGGTGGCGGCGAGGGCGGAGCGGAAGCCGGGCGCCCGGGTCTGCTCGGTGAAGTCGGAGAAGGCGCCGGCGATCGTCTCGGGGGTCTCCCGGTACGGCGGTTCGGCGAACGTCTCCGCGTAGACCTGCCGGAACGCCGCCTCGGCGCGCGCGGTGGCCGGACCGTCGAGGCGTTCGACGCTGGCGACGGGCGGCGCTGTCATCCGGAGGTTCCCTTCAGCGCGTCGTAGCTCTGTACGGGGTTACCCGGCCCGGCGGCGCCCATGCGGCCACGGGGCCGGGGTCACTCCCAGGAGGGAGCGCGCGTGGTGAGGCGCGGGTGCGTGCCCAAGAGGGCGCGCGAGGCGCGGGAGCGGCAGGCGCGCCTCGTCAGACGCGGGCGTGTCGGCGGCGGCGCTGCGTGGGCGGGTTGCCGGGGCCGCCGGCGGCCCGTTCGCGGGAGCGCTTGAGCCGCATCTCCACGATGATCGAGACGGCGACGATCGCGAAGCCGAGCGCCATGAGCGAGAAGGTGAGGGGGACGCCGTCGCCGGGGGCGTACATGTTGCGGTCGTCGTCCTGCCAGGGCCACAGGGCGCGCAGGGAGCCGGCCATCAGGCCGGTCATGACGACGAGCGTCGTGTGGTGGTAGTTCTCCAGCAGCCATTTGAGCAGCTTCACGAAGACCGCGAGGCCGACCGTGCAGCCGAGGCCGAACGCGGCGAGCAGGCCGAGGTCGCGGCTGTTGGCGGCGTCGATGACGGGCTGGTAGAGGCCCATGGTGAGCAGGATGAAGGAGCCGGAGAGGCCGGGCAGGACCAGCGCGCAGATGGCGACGGAGCCGCCGAGGAAGAGCGTCAGCGGGTTGCCGCTGGTCTCCGACGGCGGCATCCCGGTCACCACGAAGGCGGCGATGCCGACGGCACCGGCGAGCAGGTAGTTGCCGGCCTTCCAGCGCTGGCCGGAGTGGCTGTAGGGCACCCAGAGCGAGGCCAGGACGAGGCCGAGGAAGAGCGCGAAGGCGTACTGCTGGTGGCTCTCGACGAGCGGTGCCACCAGCTTGGCGCCCAGGACGAGGGCGCAGGCCATGCCGATGAGCATCGGTACGACGACCGGCCAGTCGACGTTGCGCAGCTCGTCGCGGGCACGGGTGGCGCCGCGTCCGCGCGGCAGGTCGGAGGCCGCGTAGCGGATCGCGGTGGTGATGTGCCCGGCGCCGCCGATCAGCTTCTCGTAGGCGCCGATGATCAGGGCGACCGTGCCGCCGCTGACCCCGGGGACGACCTCGACGACACCGATGAGGGCGCCCCGGAACACGTTGAAGGCTCGTGCGCCGACGGAAGTGTTGGTCGTGGTCGACATGATCTCCAGTTTCCCCAGGGCCCCACGGGCGGTCGAACGGCCTTCATCCTATGCTGCGGCTGTCGGCTGGCCGTTCGGGTCGACCGTACGTTTGCGGTGTGGGTAACCGCCTCTTCCCGGGTACGTGATCTCGTGTTCGGGTGGCTGCTGTCGGGTGTCGACGGCAGCGGAAACGGTTCAGCGGCAGAGGAGAGTCAAGCCGAAAGTGGCCGGGGACGAGCGCAGCGAGCCGGAGCGGAACGCCGGGCGGGACGTCGGGCGGGACGTCGGGCCGGAGGTGCCGGACGCGCCGCCGGACCCGTCCGGCGGTGAGCAGCCGTGGGCGGACGAGCGGGACGAGGACGGCAAGCCGCTCAGCGACGAGGCGCACAGCGCGTTCACGCCGCCGCTCGGCGTCCCGCTGCCGCCGCCCCCGGCCGAGGAGCACCCCACTTCGGAGTTCGCCCTGCCGGCCGGTCTGCGTCCACTGGAACCCGACATCTCGGACGAGCACCCGACGTCGGAGTTCGCCGTCCCCGAGGGCGTCCGCCCGCCGGAGGCGGAGTCGGCGGGCAGTGTGTCGCAGTTCACGCCGGTCAGGGGCGTGCCGACGGTCGGGCCGCTGGCCCGCCAGTACGCGCCCTGGCAGGACCGGATGCGCACGATGGTCCGGATGCCGCTGGCCGAGCGGCCGGCGCCGCCGGAGGAGACCGTCGCGCGGCGGGAGGGCGACGAGGAGACCGGCCCGGCCGCGCCGAGGGTGCTCGACCTGACGTTGCGTATCGGCGAGCTGCTGCTGGCCGGCGGCGAGGGCGCGGAGGACGTCGAGGCGGCGATGTTCGGCGTCGCGCACGCCTACGGCCTGGACCGCTGCGAGCCGACCGTCACGTTCACCCTGCTGTCGGTGACGTACCAGCCGTCGCTGGTCGACGACCCCGTCACGCTCAGCCGCACCGTGCGCCGCCGGGGTACCGACTACACCCGGTTGGCGGCGGTGTTCCGCCTGGTCGACGACATCACGTCCTCCGAGGTCACGCTGGAGGAGGCGTACCGGCGGCTGGCGGAGATCCGACGCAACCGGCACCCGTTCAGCAAGAACGAGCTGACGGTCGCCGCCGGGCTGCTGGCGGGCGCGGCGGCCACCCTGGTCGGCGGCGGGCCGATCGTCTTCGTCCTGGCGGCGGTGGGCGCGATGCTCGGCGACCGGCTGGCGTGGGCGCTGTCGAGTCGCGGACTGCCGGAGTTCTACCAGTTCGTCGCGGCGGCGATGCCGCCCGCCGCGATGGGCGTGATGGTGACGACGGTGACGCACCCGCTCTTCGACGACGTGCGGGCGTCGGCGGTGATCACCGGCGGACTGTTCGCGCTGATCCCCGGGCGGGCGCTGGTGGCGGCCGTGCACGACGGCCTCACCGGCTACTACATCACCGCCTCGGCCCGCCTCCTGGAGGTCGTGTACCTCGTCGTGGGCATCGTGGTCGGCGTGCTCGCGGTGCTGTACCTGGGGGAGCAGTTCGGGCCTGGCTTCAACCCGGACGCGGTGTACGCCAGGCGGCGGCCGGTGACGCAGTTGTTCGCGGCGATGCTGCTGACGTTCTCGTTCTGCGTGATGCTCCAGCAGGAGCTGCGCACGGTGGCGTGGGCGACGCTGAACGGGGGTGTGGCGTGGCTGGTCTTCGGATCGCTCGCCCACACCGGCGGGATCGACCCGGTGCCGGCGACGTTCGCCGCCGCCGGGCTGGTGGGGCTGTTCGGACAGCTGCTCTCCCGCTACCAGTCGGCGTCGTCGATGCCGTACATCACGGCGGCCATCGGCCCGCTGCTGCCCGGTAGCGCCACGTACTTCGGTCTGCTCGGCATCGCGCAGGGGCACATGGACAGGGGCTTCCAGCACCTGGCGACTGCCGCCGCGCTGGCGCTGGCCATCGCCATCGGAGTGAATCTGGGCGGCGAACTCGCGCGGCTGTTCATCAAAGCGCCGGGGCTCGAGACGCCGCTGCCGGGCCGACGCGGGGCGAAACGCACGAGGGGCTTCTGACGAGGGGCTTCTGACGCGGGGCGAGTGGGGCGCGCGACGTGGGGCGCGCATCGGCTGCTGCGCGCTGCTCGTGCGCGTCGTGGCCGCGCCCGGAGGGGCGTGCGTGCTCCCGTTGCACGCCCCTCGCCGCACACCCGGCGCACACGACAACGGGGTGGGCGCCGCCGCGTGGCGGTACCCACCCCGTACGTCACAGCCGGGAACGTCGCGAACGTCCGGCGGGACACGGCGGCTCAGTGGCCGCCGTTGGCCTCCAGCCGCTTGATGGAGGCCTCGATCTCGGCCTCCGCCTCGGTGCGGCCGACCCAGTTGGCGCCCTCGACGGACTTGCCGGGCTCCAGGTCCTTGTAGACCTCGAAGAAGTGCTGGATCTCCAGGCGGTCGAACTCCGACACGTGGTGGATGTCCCGCAGGTGCTCCATGCGGGGGTCGGACGCCGGGACGCACAGCAGCTTGTCGTCGCCGCCGGCCTCGTCGGTCATCCGGAACATGCCGATCGCGCGGCACTTGATGATGCAGCCGGGGAAGGTCGGCTCGTCCAGCAGGACAAGCGCGTCCAGCGGGTCCCCGTCCTCGCCCAGCGTGCCGTCGACGTAACCGTAGTCGGCCGGGTACACGGTCGAGGTGAACAGGTGACGGTCCAGTCGGATACGACCGGTCTCGTGGTCGACCTCGTACTTGTTCCGCGACCCCTTCGGGATCTCGATGGTGACGTCGAACTCCACTGGGAGGCTCCTCCGTGATCAACACATGTGTCTGGTGGTTAAGTGTCCCCCACGCAGGTGTGTGCTAGCGAAAGGGGCTGGTCCGGAGTGCGCGGTTCGCCCATGAACAGGTGGGTTCGTTCACTGGACGCGGTCGACCGGCCGATCCGGACCGTCCGACTCCGCTGGCGGACGACGCCCCCGCGACAGCGTCGTACCTGGCAGACGGCGACGGGGGCCGCAGCCGTCGGCCTGGCCGCCGCCCTGACGGCGGTGGCCGCGACAGGGCCGTGGGACTCAGGCCAGCGTAAGGCCGAACGGGCCTGGGCGGCCGAGCAGGAGGCCGACAGTGGCCAGGGCCACACCGACGACGGCCGCGGCGGCCGTCCCGGCACCGCGCCCGGGGAGGGGCCAGCCGACGGCACCGACGGCAAGGCGAAGGGCGCCGACCCCGCGCCCAGCGCGGAACCGGTGCTCGCCGCACTCGGCGACCGCGCCGCCGCCCCCAGCGAGAAGGGCCTGGACAAGGCGCTGCGCCCGCTGCTGAAGAAGTACGAGGGCAAGGCGCTCGGCAAGCGCACCACCGTCTCCGTGGTGGACGTCGGCACCGGCCGGGAACTGTTCTCCGCCGGCGGCGGGGAACCCGTCGTGCCCGCGTCCACGATCAAGCTCGCCACAGCCGCCGCCGCCCTCAGCGCGCTCGGTGGCGAGCACCGCATCCCCACCCGCGCCGTGTGGGACGCCCGCGACGACCGGGTCGTGCTCGTCGGCGGCGGCGATCCGACGCTCACCGAGTCGCAGCTGGAGGCACTGGCGGCGGACACCGCCAAGGCCGTGCGCTCCCGCGGCCTGAAGCCGCGCAGCGTCGGCTACGACGTCACCGGCTACGACGGCCCCCAGCAGCACCCCATCGGGGTGAACGACAACATCGCGCCGCTCACCCCGCTGATGCTCAACGCCGCCCGCGTCGACGACTCCACCAGGGGCCCGGCACCGCGCGCGGCCAACCCGGCGGCGGACGCGGCCGTCGCCTTCGCCACGATGCTGCGCGACAACGGCGTCGACACCGACCGCACGGTCAAGGCCGAGGCCCCGGCCGGCTGGAACCGCGCCAAGGGCGGCGCCGACGGCCGCGCGCTGCTGGCCGAACACCGCTCGGCTCCCCTGGCGGAACTGGTCGAACGCATGCTGCTGCACAGCGACAACGACCTCGCCGAGGCGCTGGCCCGGCAGACCGCCATGGCCGCCGGGAAACCGGCCGACTTCGCGGGCACGGAGAAGGCGGTCAAGGCCCGCCTCGCCGCTCTGGACCTGCCGGTGGAGCGGATGCGCCTGGTCGACGGCAGCGGGCTCAGCCGCGGCGACCGGCTCTCCACCCGCTTCCTGGCGACCCTCCTCGCGCGGGCCGCCGACGAGCGCCGCCCCGAACTGCGCCCGGTGCTCACCGGGATGCCGGTCGCCGGCTTCACCGGCACGCTGGGCGGTCGCTACGACACGCCGGACGCCGCCGACGGCGCCGGCCTGGTGCGGGCCAAGACCGGCACGCTGACCGGCGTGAACTCCCTGGCCGGCACGGTGGTGGACGCCGACGGCCGGCTGCTGTCCTTCGCCTTCGTCACCACCGGCACCGCCGACCCGCGCGCCGCGCAGAACGCCCTGGACACCATGGCCGCGACCATCGCCCGCTGCGGCTGCCGCTGACACGCCGGAGGCACACCACAGCGCCGCCGGCGCGCCGGGCGCGCCGTGCCGCGGCCGGTCCGGGCGCGCCGGGCCGCTGCCGCGCCGGTTCCGTGCCGCGGCCGGTCCGGTGCCGCCGCCGTGTCGGGCGTGTGCCGAACTCCGTTGCGGTCGCGCCGCGGCCGTGCCTGGTCCGGTGCCGCCATCGCGCGCCGCCGTGGCAGGTGAGTGCCACCGCAGTGCCAGTCCCGTGGCAGCCCCGCGTCGGGCGCGGCCCGCGGCGGGCACGCGCCGCCTTGTCGGGCCGTGCCGCGCTCCGTGGCATACCCGGCTCGCGCCGCACGTTCCGTTCCTCCGCCCGTTCCTCCGCGTCCCTCCGGCGCGTCCTCGCAGCCGGTCGGTCGATGGCCGCCGGGTGTCCCGCGACGGCCCGGTGGCCGTGCGTCTCCAAGCGGGCGGGCTTCCGCCCGCCCTCGCGGGGCGGGCCGCGGAGGGTTGTCCACAGGCTCCCGCGTCCGCGCGGCGGACGCCGTACGGTGAAGTCATGACGAGTATGGGGAGCACAGGCGGCGACGAGGGTCGGAGCGAGGGCGACGACGTGAACCCCCCGAACTCCGGGGCCCCCGGCGGGAACGGGCGCGCGGGCGCCGCCGGGGCCGCCGCGCGGACGGTCGACTGGGAGCTGGCGACGGCGACCGCGATCCGGATGGTCCGTCCGGGGCCGCAGGTCACCCGGGCGGAGGCCCGGGCCGTCGTGGCCGAGCTGCGCGAGCACGCGCGTTCGTCGGAGGATCACGTACGCGGTTTCACGGGCCTGACGCCGGCGGGCGCGGCGGCGGACACCCCGGTGCTGGTGGTGGACCGGGCCGGCTGGATCCGGGCGAACGTGGCCGGTTTCCGGGAGCTGCTCACGCCGTTGCTGACGAAGATGCGGGAGCGCCGGGCGAGGATGCCCGGCGGCACGGTGCTCGGCGCGGTCGGCGGCAAGATCACCGGCGTCGAGGTCGGGATGCTGTTGTCGTTCATGGCCTCCCGGGTGCTCGGCCAGTACGAGACGTTCGCCCCGCCGGGCCCCGGCCTGCCGGGCGGTCCGGGCGGTGGCCGGCTGCTGCTGGTCGCGCCGAACATCGTGCACGTCGAGCGGGAGCTGGACGTCGATCCGCACGACTTCCGGTTGTGGGTGAGCCTGCACGAGGAGACGCACCGCACGCAGTTCACCGCCGTGCCGTGGCTGCGGGACCACCTGGAGGGCGAGATCCAGGCGTTCCTCGGCGAGACGGAGCTGGACCCGTCGCTGCTCATGGAGCGGCTGCGGGAGATCGCGCAGAACGTCACCGGTGCCCGCCCGGAGGGTGAACGTGGCGAGAGCGAGGCTGACGGCGTCGACCGGGGCGGGCGGAGCATCGCCGACCTCGTGCAGACGCCCGCGCAGCGCGACATCCTCGACCGGCTGACGGCCGTGATGTCCCTGCTGGAGGGCCATGCGGACTACGTGATGGACGGCGTCGGGCCGGAGGTCGTGCCGTCGGTCACGGAGATCCGGGAGAAGTTCCAGAGGCGGCGTCAGGCCGGCGCGGGGCGGCTCGACCAGGTGCTGCGCAAGGTTCTCGGACTGGACGCGAAGCTGCGTCAGTACAAGGATGGCGAGCGCTTCGTCCGGACGGTGGTGGACGAGGTCGGCATGGCCGGATTCAACCGGGTGTGGACGTCACCGAACACACTGCCGACGCGGGCGGAGATCACCAAACCGGCGGACTGGGTCGCAAGGGTGCACCGGAGGCCGGAACCGTGAGCCCGAAATGACCTGTGAATCACCCTTCCGAGGGACCGTCGGGCCGTCGGCGCGCGTGCGATGCTCTGAGCAGTCATCCATCTCTGTCACCATCGACGCACTCAGCGTGACAATCGCTTGTGCCGGCCTCGCCGTACCACGGGCCGGCCGCCCCGCCTTCCCGAGGAAGTGAAACGGACATGGGTCCACATCCCGCGGTCGCCGCGATACGCCTGGCGGTTCGCCGCGTACTCCACGACGTGCTCGACGAAGCACTCACCCGCTCACCGGACCACGCGCGCCGCCCCTCCGCCCGCCGCCCGGGGGAGCCGACCGGCGAGCGGGCGGGGCAGCGGCCGGGGGCGGCCGGTACGCCGCTCGTCCTGGCCGCCTGCTCCGGCGGCGCCGACTCCATGGCCCTCGCCTCCGCCCTCGCCTTCGAAGCGCCCCGCCTCGGGCTGCGGGCCGGCGGCGTCACCGTCGACCACGGCCTCCAGGCCGGTTCCGCCGAGCGGGCCGCCGAGGTCGCCGAGCGGCTGACGGCGATGGGACTGGAGCCCGTCGAGGCGGTCACGGTCACCGTCGGCCGGGGAGCGGGCCCCGAGGCCGCCGCCCGCGCCGCCCGCTACGCCGCGCTGGACGCCGTCGCCGAACGCGCCGGCGCCGCCGCCGTGCTCCTCGGCCACACCAGGGACGACCAGGCCGAGACGGTCCTTCTCGGGCTCGCCCGTGGCTCCGGCACCCGCTCGCTGGCAGGTATGGCCGCCGTCACCGGCTCCGGCGCGGCGCCCGCGCCGCTCGGCCCGCTCGGCGGCCCCGCCGACGGCTCGTCCGCCGATCCGGCCGCCGGCCCGGCGAGCCGCCGCTACCGGCGGCCGTTCCTGGCGATCGACCGGCAGACCACCCGCCGGGCCTGCATGGTCCAGTCCCTGCCCGTCTGGGACGACCCGCACAACACCGATCCCGCCTACACCCGCTCCCGGGTGCGGCACGAGGCCATGCCGATACTGGAGAAGGCGCTGGGCAAGGGCGTCATCGAAGCGCTCGCCCGGACGGCCCAGCTCGCCAGGGACGACGCCGACGCGCTGGACGCCTGGGCGGCGGACGCCGAGCGCTCGGTGCGGGTGCCGTTCCAGGGCGACCGGCTCACCCGCGACGCCGAGTCGGCCCCGGGCTCCGCCGTGCTGGACGTCAACCGGCTGTACGCGCTGCCGCCGGCGGTGCGGCGCCGGGTGCTGCGTCGCGCCGTGCTCGCCGCCGGCGCCCCGGCCGGCTCGCTGTTCGCCCGGCACATCGAGGAGGCCGACCGGCTGATCACCGCCTGGCGCGGCCAGAAACCCCTCAACCTGCCCGGGCGGGTGGAGGTTCGACGCCGGGGTGGCACACTGGTCATTCGGCAGAGCGACATCTGAGCGCGTACCGAGCGACGACTGAGAGCAGCTGCACAGCGTGAATGAGAAGGACATGGGCGCCGACCTTCAGTCGGTGCTCATCACCAAGGAAGAGATCGACGCCAAGCTGGCCGAGCTGGCCGCGAAGATCGACGCGGAGTACGCGGGCAAGGACCTCCTCATCGTCGGTGTCCTCAAGGGCGCCGTCATGGTGATGGCCGACCTGGCGCGGGCGTTGTCCAGCCCCGTCACCATGGACTGGATGGCGGTGTCCTCCTACGGGGCCGGCACCCAGTCCTCGGGCGTGGTCCGCATCCTCAAGGACCTGGACACCGACATCAAGGGCCGGCACGTCCTGATCGTCGAGGACATCATCGACTCCGGCCTGACGCTGTCGTGGCTGCTGTCGAACCTCGGCTCCCGGGAGCCCGCCTCGCTGAAGGTGTGCACGCTGCTGCGCAAGCCGGACGCGGCGAAGGTCGACATCGACGTCGAGTGGGTCGGTTTCGACATCCCGAACGAGTTCGTCGTGGGCTACGGGCTCGACTACGCGGAGAAGTACCGGAACCTGCCGTTCGTCGGCACGCTCGCTCCGCACGTCTACGGCGGCTGACGACCGCGGTCGGCGGTCGGGCCTGCCCGCGGAGGCAGGCCCCGGCCCCCGCCCCCGGCCCGTCCGACGGCCGGGCCGGGAACATCCCGCCCCGTCCCGCCGTTGGAGCAGGGGAGGGGGCGGATCAACGCGCCCGGCGACATCGGGCCACAATGCTGGGGTACCGTCCGAGGGTCGGTCTTTTCAACTCACTTTGGCAGGAGGGACGGGGCGCACGCCGCCTCGTGTGGATGGACGTGAAGCGATACTTCCGTGGGCCGGTCATGTGGATCGTGCTGGCCGTCCTTGCCGTGGTCGTGTTGATGCAGGTCGTCAGCTCTTCCGAGGGCTTCAAGACGGTCGACACCGGTCAGGTCGTCCAGGCGATCAACGAGAACAAGGTCAAGTCGGCCAAGCTCACCACCGGCGACGAGCAGACGATCGAGATCGAGCTCAAGGACGGCAACGAGGTCGAGAACAGCAACAAGGTCAAGGCCAGCTACATCGACGAGCAGGGTGCCGAGCTCGCCAAGACACTGCAGTCCAAGTACCAGGACAAGCAGCTCACCGACGGCTACACCGTCTCGCCGAAGAAGCAGAACCCGTTTGTCGGGATGCTGCTCTCCCTCCTGCCCTTCCTGCTGATCATCATCGTCTTCCTGTTCCTGATGAACCAGATGCAGGGCGGCGGCTCCCGGGTGATGAACTTCGGCAAGTCGAAGGCGAAGCTGATCACCAAGGACACGCCGAAGACGACGTTCGCCGACGTGGCCGGTTCCGACGAGGCCGTCGAGGAGCTCCACGAGATCAAGGAGTTCCTGCAGGAGCCCGCGAAGTTCCAGGCCGTCGGCGCCAAGATCCCCAAGGGCGTGCTGCTGTACGGCCCGCCCGGTACCGGTAAGACGCTGCTCGCCAGGGCCGTCGCCGGTGAGGCCGGGGTGCCGTTCTACTCGATCTCCGGTTCCGACTTCGTGGAGATGTTCGTCGGTGTCGGCGCCAGCCGGGTCCGCGACCTCTTCGAGCAGGCCAAGGCCAACGCCCCGGCCATCGTCTTCGTCGACGAGATCGACGCCGTCGGCCGGCACCGCGGCGCCGGTATGGGCGGCGGCCACGACGAGCGCGAGCAGACGCTGAACCAGCTGCTCGTCGAGATGGACGGCTTCGACGTCAAGGGCGGCGTCATCCTCATTGCGGCCACCAACCGGCCCGACATCCTCGACCCGGCGCTGCTGCGCCCGGGCCGTTTCGACCGCCAGATCGCCGTCGACCGCCCCGACATGCAGGGCCGGCTGGAGATCCTGAAGGTCCACCAGAAGGGCAAGCCGGTCGCGCCCGACGTCGACCTGGGCGCGGTCGCCCGCCGCACCCCCGGCTTCACCGGCGCCGACCTGAACAACGTGCTCAACGAGGCCGCGCTGCTGGCCGCCCGGGCCGACGCCAAGCTGATCGACAACAAGTTCCTGGACGAGGCGATCGACCGCGTCGTGGCCGGCCCGCAGAAGCGGACCCGGATCATGAGCGACAAGGAGAAGAAGATCACCGCGTACCACGAGGGCGGGCACGCCCTGGTCGCGGCGGCCTCCCCGAACTCCGACCCGGTCCACAAGATCACGATCCTGTCCCGGGGCCGCGCGCTCGGCTACACCATGGTCCTCCCCGAGGAGGACAAGTACTCGACCACGCGCAACGAGATGCTGGACCAGCTCGCCTACATGCTCGGCGGCCGTGCCGCCGAGGAACTGGTCTTCCACGACCCGACGACGGGCGCGGCCAACGACATCGAGAAGGCCACCGCCACCGCCCGCGCGATGGTCACCCAGTACGGCATGACCGAGCGGCTGGGCGCGATCAAGTTCGGCTCCGACCAGTCCGAGCCCTTCCTCGGCAAGGAGATGGCCCACCAGCGGGACTACTCCGAGGAGGTCGCCGGCCTCGTCGACGAAGAGGTCAAGAAGCTGATCGAGACCGCGCACAACGAGGCGTGGGAGATCCTGGTCGAGAACCGGGACGTGCTGGACAACCTCGTCCTGGCGCTCCTGGAGAAGGAGACCCTCGGCAAGGAGGAGATCGCCGAGATCTTCCGCCCGATCGTCAAGCGCCCCGCTCGCCCGGCCTGGACCGGCTCCGCCCGCCGCACACCCTCCACCCGTCCGCCGGTCGCTTCCCCGAAGGAGCTGGCGCTGAGCAACGGCGCCTCGCTGGAGAAGGCGCCGCCGGAGCACGGCAAGACGATCGGCCCGACGGAGAGCGGCCCGGTCGAGCCCCGTCCCGCCCCGGAGCCGCACGGCGAACTCTGAGCCCCTGGCCCGCCGGGCACCCCGCGAAGCTCCCAGGCGGGGAACTCCCGGGTAAGAGGCCCAGCTCACAGGGCAGCAGGAACATCGGCCGCGTCCCCCAGGTTTACCCTGAGGGACGCGGCCTTATCGCCGCAGGTAGCAGAAGTGAGGCACTCCCATGACCGACCCGGTGACGCTGGACGGCGAAGGCACGATCGGCGAGTTCGACGAGAAGCGGGCCGAGAACGCCATCCGCGAGCTGCTCATCGCCGTCGGCGAGGACCCCGACCGCGAGGGCCTGCGGGAGACGCCGGCCCGGGTGGCCCGCGCCTACCGCGAGATATTCGCCGGCCTCTGGCAGCGCCCGGAGGACGTGCTGACCACCACGTTCGACCTCGGCCACGACGAGATGGTGCTGGTCAAGGACATCGAGGTGCTCAGCTCCTGCGAGCACCACCTGGTCCCGTTCGTCGGCACGGCCCACATCGGCTACATCCCCTCCTCCAGCGGCAAGATCACCGGCCTGTCGAAGCTCGCCCGGCTGGTCGACGTCTTCGCCCGCCGCCCGCAGGTGCAGGAGCGGCTGACGACGCAGATCGCCGACTCGCTGATGCGCATCCTGGAGCCGCGCGGCGTGATCGTCGTGATCGAGTGCGAGCACATGTGCATGACGATGCGCGGAGTCCGCAAGCCCGGAGCCAAGACGCTGACGTCGGCCGTGCGCGGCCAGCTGAGGGACGCCGCGACCCGCTCCGAGGCGATGAGCCTCATCATGGCCCGCTGACGGGCCCCTGCGGGCGGCCCGCTGACGGGCCCCTGCGGGCGGCCCGCCGACACGCCCCCGACGAGACACGTCCGGCACGTCCGGCTGTCCCTGAGGCGCTGCCCGTCGCGGCTGTTCCCGGCTCCACACCGCCGTCCCGTCGCCCCTGGCACCTGCCGGAACCCGCGTCCCGGGCTTGTCGTGCCGGCGCCGCTGACGGGGCTCCGGTACCTCGGGAGGACGGCCTCCGGCGGGGGCCTAGGGTGGGGGCATGAGTGCTGAGCGGCTAACGGTTGCCGGGCTTCCCGCCTGGGGGCGCTGTGCGGTGATGGGCGTTGTCAACGTCACGCCCGACTCCTTCTCCGACGGCGGTCGCTGGTTCGACACGACGGCGGCGATCAAGCGCGGTCTCGACCTGGTGGCGCAGGGCGCCGACCTGGTCGACGTCGGCGGCGAGTCGACCCGCCCCGGCGCCACCCGCGTCGACGAGGACGAGGAACTGCGCCGGGTCGTCCCCGTGGTGCGCGGCCTGGCGGCCGACGGGGTCGTCGTCAGTGTCGACACCATGCGGGCGAGCGTGGCGGAGCAGGCCGTCGCGGCCGGTGCCCGCCTCGTCAACGACGTCAGCGGCGGCCGCGCCGACCCCCGCATGGTGCCCGTGGTGGCCGACGCCGGGGTGCCGTTCGTGGTGATGCACTGGCGCGGTCAGTCCGTCGACATGAACGACCGCGCCGTCTACGCCGACGTCGTCACCGAGGTCCTCGACGAGCTGCGGGCCGCGCTCGACCAGGCCGTCGCGGGCGGCATCAGCCTGGACCGGGTGGTCGTCGACCCGGGCCTGGGCTTCGCCAAGAACGCCGAACACGACCTGGCGCTCGTCGCCTCGCTGGGCCGCCTCCGGCGGGAGCTGGGCCGTCCGCTGCTGGTGGCCGCCTCCCGCAAGCGCTTCCTCGGCCGGGTGCTGGCCGCCGACGGAGAGGCCGCTCCGCCGCCCGCGCGGGAACGCGACGCGGCGACGGCCGCCGTGACGGCGCTGGCCGCCCGGGACGGCGCCTGGGCCGTCCGGGTGCACGAGGTGCGGGCCAGCGCGGACGCCGTCCGCGTGGTGCGGGCCGTGGACGCCGCCGGCGAGGCGGCGGGGGGAGACCGGTGACCGGTTCCGGAGCGGATGTCGCGGCCGTCGAGGCCGCCAACACCGCGCTTTACGAGGCACTGGAACGCGGCGACCTGGAGACCCTGGGGGAGCTGTGGGCCGGCGGCGCGCAGGACGTCGAGGTCGCCGACGGCGACGTGAGCGTCGTCCACCCCGGCTGGCCGGTGCTCCTCGGCCGTTCGGAGGTGCTGCGCTCCTACGCGCTGATCATGGCGAGCACCGAGTACATCCAGTTCTTCCTCACCGACGTGGAGATCTCCGTCCTCGGCGACACCGCCCTCGTGACGTGCACGGAGAACATCCTCAGCGGCGGCCCGGCCGAGGAGGACGGCTCGGTGGGCCCGCTGATCGGCGGTCTTGTCGTGGCGACCAACGTGTTCCACCGCGGCGCCGACGGGGAATGGCGGCTGTGGGCGCGGCACGGCTCCCCGGTCCTCGTCGAGCAGGACGACGAAGGTCCGGAGCCGGACGAACCTCTGGAGGACTGACCGGGCACCACGACCGGCCCCGCCGCGGAGCCCCCTTCGGGGCCCTCGCCCGTCACCCTGCCCGCCCGGACTCACCCGTCGGGGTGTGTGGCGAGAACAACAGGAGTGGCACCGCCGCCTTCCGGGTAGGCGGCCCTGCGCTGGTAGAAGCGGTGCGCACACCGCCCGTACGGCTCGTGGCCACCCCCCAGGGACGGGGTGTTCAGGGTGCGTGGGTAGATTCGAGCGCGGCCCGCGCCCGCGCGGCGCCCACCAGAACCCTGAAGAGACGACCCGAGAAGACGAGTGGACGAGGACGAGGAGTGTGACGCGCCGATGGACCGAGTCGCCGTGCGCGGCCTGAGGGCCAAGGGGCATCACGGGGTCTTCGAACGGGAACGAGAAGAGGGACAGCTCTTTGTCGTCGACGTGGAGATGGCCGTCGACACGCGGGCCGCGGCCGCCGACGACGACCTGACCCGTACCGTCCACTACGGAGTCGTCGCCGAGGAGGTCGTCGGGATCATCACCGGTGAACCGGTCGACCTGATCGAGACGCTGGCGCAGCGGATCGCCGACCAGTGCCTGACCCACGAGGCGGTGCGGGAGGTCGAGGTCGTCGTGCACAAGCCCGACGCGCCGATCACCGTCCCCTTCGACGATGTGACCATCACGATCAAGCGGAGCCGATCATGACACCACCGAACAGTGACCCGACAGTGCAGCCGGTGCCCGCTTCGGTGGTCCGCCAGGTCGACGCCGCCGACATCACGCTGAGCAATCCCAAACGCGCCGTGATCTCCATCGGCAGCAACCTCGGCAACCGCCTGGAGACCCTTCAGGGCGCCATCGACGCGCTGGAGGACACCCCGGGCGTACGGGTGAAGGCGGTCTCGCCGGTCTACGAGACCGAGCCGTGGGGCGTCGAGCCCGGTTCCCAGCCGAGCTACTTCAACGCCGTCGTGCTCATCAAGACGACCCTTCCGCCGGCCTCCCTGCTGGAACGCGGCCAGGCCATCGAGGAGGCGTTCGAGCGGGTACGCGACGAGCGCTGGGGCCCGCGCACGATCGACGTGGACATCGTCTCCTACCAGGACGTCGTCTCCAGCGACCCGACGCTGACCCTGCCGCACCCCCGGGCGCACGAGCGCGCGTTCGTCCTGGTGCCGTGGCACGACGTCGACCCCGCCGCCGAGGTACCCGGCCGCGGGCCGGTCTCCGACCTGCTCGCCGAGATCGGCGGGGACGGCACCCGCGGCGTCGAGGTCCGCACCGACCTGGAACTCGTCGTCCCCGAGTAGCCGTCCACCACACCGGTACGCCGCCGCACCCGCGCCCCCAGGACACAAGGACACCGAACGACTCGTGAAGCAACTGCGCATCCGCACCCTCGTCGGGATCTTCGCCGCCGCCGCGGTCCTGTCCTGGGGCGGGTCGCGGCTGTGGGACGCGCTGGACAGCCTGCCCGCCGTCCCGCTCCTCGCGCCGGTCGTGCTGGCGCTGATCGCCGTCGTGCTGCTGGCTACGACGTTCTCGCTGCGCTCCCGGCTGCGCGCCCAGCGGGAACGCCGTCCCGTCGCCAAGCCCGTCGAGCCGATGATGGCGGCGCGCGCCGTGGTCTTCGGGCAGGCCAGCGCGCTGGTGGCGGCGCTGGTCGGCGGCGTCTACGGCGGCGTCGGCGTCTTCATCGCGACCTCCCACCTCGCGGACGTGCCGGCCCGTCGCGACCAGGCGCTGTACGCGGCGCTGTCCGTCGTCGCGGCGGCGGCGGTGGTCGCCGTCGCACTGTGGCTGGAACGCGTCTGCCGCATCCCCGAGGGCGACGACGAGGACGGACCGACCCCGTCCGCTGCCTGAGACTGCCTCCGCTGGTCGGCCGGCCGGGCGGCCTGAAACCCCGGCCGGTCAGCCGGCCGCGAGCTGGCCCCGCTCCAGCGCCAGCAGGCGCTCCTTCCGGTCCAGCCCCCCGGCGTAGCCGGTGAGCGAACCGCCGCCGCCCACCACCCGGTGGCACGGCACGATGACGCTCACCGGGTTCCGCCCGTTCGCCGCGCCGACCGCCCGGGCCGCGCTCGGCCGGCCGATACGGGCCGCCAGCTCGCCGTACGTGATCGTCCGGCCGTAGGGGATCTTCCGCAGCTCGGCCCAGACCGTCTGCTGGAACTCCGTCCCGGCCGCCCGCACGGGCACGCTGAACTCCGTCCGCTCCCCGGCGAAGTACTCCGCCAGCTCGGCGATCACCCGGTCGAACGCGGCTGCGTCCCGGCGGCCGAACGACTCGACGGGCGGCCGGTGCCGGTGCTCGCTCATGTAGACGGCGGACAGCACGCCTTCGGTGGCCACCAGGGTCAGCGGCCCGATGGGGCTGTCCACCACGGTGTGGGTGCGGTTCTGCTGCTCGTCTGTGTTCCTCACGCAGTCCAGTATCGACCCCCGCCGACGCCCGCACTGGCGGAAATCGGACACCGCCTCGGCCGGCCGGCCCGATGTCCTACACGTCGGTGACCGTCTCCAGCCGGACGTCCGCGCGCGCCACGTCCCGCGCCTCCGCGTCGATGGACCGGCGCAGCGCCTCGTGCAGCCGCCCCGGCGTGAGCACCCCGGCGAAGCGGTCGCCGTCCAGTACCGCGATCCAGCCCGCGTCGTGCTGGAGCATCCGGCTGAACGCCTGCTTCAGCGGCGCCCCCAGCGGCAGCCACGCCTCCATCCGCCGCGCGTGGTCGCCGACCGTGCCGCCCGGCGAACCGGCCAGCGACTCCGCCGACACCCAGCCGTGCAGCCCGCCGTCCCCGTCCAGCACCACCGCCCAGCGCGCGCCGTCCGCCCGCAGCCGCTCGGCCGCGCGCGTCGAGACGTCGTCGAGCCGGACCACCGGCGGCTGCTCCAGATCGCCGACCTCGATCGGCGTCACCGACAGCCGCTTCAGCCCCCGGTCCGCGCCGACGAAGTCCGCCACGTACGGCGTCGCCGGGGCGCCCAGCACCCGCGCCGGCGGGTCCAACTGCTCGATGCGCCCGTGCCCGTACACGGCGATGCGGTCGCCGAGGCGCACCGCCTCCTCGATGTCGTGCGTGACAAAGAGGACCGTCTTGCGCACCTCGGCCTGGAGCCGCAGGAACTCGTTCTGCAGATGCTCCCGCACCACCGGGTCGACCGCGCCGAACGGCTCGTCCATCAGCAGCACGGGCGGATCGGCCGCCAGCGCCCTTGCCACACCCACCCGTTGCCGCTGCCCACCGGACAGCTGGTCCGGATACCGGTCCCCGTACACCGACGGGTCCAGGCCCACCAGCTCCAGCAGCTCGGCGGCCCGCCGCCGCCCCTTCGCCCGCTGCCAGCCCAGCAGCCGGGGCACGGTCGCGGTGTTCTCCAGCACCGTCTTGTGCGGGAACAGACCCACCTGCTGGATGACGTAACCGATGTGCCGCCGCAGCCGCACCGGGTCCACGGCGCGGATGTCCTCCCCGTCCAGCAGGATGCGGCCCTCGCTCGGTTCGATCAGCCGGTTGACCATCTTCATCGTGGTCGTCTTGCCGCAGCCCGACGGGCCGACCAGCGTCACCAGCTCGCCCTCGGCTACCTCGAACGACAGGTCGTCCACGGCCGTCGTGCCGTCCGGGTAACGCTTCGTCACGTTCTCGAAGACGATGAAGCGACCGTTGCGCTCCCGCTGCTGCTCAGCCATGGTCCCTCATTCTGTCAGTGCCACGGGTTAGGGTCGCGGACGTGATGTCGAAGGGCTGTCTCGCCGCCAACGACTGGATCTGCGGCGAGTATCTACGGACGCGCGGACAGGAGCTGACCGACGCGACGATCCAGCACGTCGGCATCACCGCCGCCGCCGTGGGCATCGGACTGCTCGTGGCGCTGCCGCTGGCGGTCGCCGCCCGACGCTGGCGCCCGGTCGCGCCGCCCCTGCTCGCGCTCACCACCATTCTCTACACCGTGCCGTCGCTCGCGATGCTCGCCCTCCTCGTGCCGATACTCGGCATCTCCGTCTCCGTCGTGATCACGGCCCTGGTGCTGTACTCCCTCACGATCCTGCTGCGGAACATCCTCGCCGGCCTGGAAGGCGTGCCGGAGGAGGTGCGCGAGGCCGCCCGGGGCATGGGCTACGGCCCGCTGCGCCTCCTCCTCACCGTCGAACTCCCGCTCGCCGTCCCCGCCCTGATGGCCGGCGTGCGCATCGCCACGGTCTCCACCATCGCCATGACCACCGTCGGCGGCATCATCGACTTCGGAGGTCTCGGCAACCTGCTGTTCTCCGGCCTCGACAGCGTCTTCAAGGCCCAGGTGCTCACCGCCTCCGTGCTGTGCGTCGCGCTCGCCGTCCTCGCCGACGTGCTGCTACTCGGCGTACAGCGGCTGCTCACGCCCTGGACCAGAGCACGCGCCGCCACCGCCGTCGCCCCACACCGCACGAGGGCCGCCTGACATGGACGTGATCGAAGAAGCCTGGACCTGGCTGACCACAGGCTCCAACTGGACCGGAGACGGCGGTGTCTGGCAACGCCTCGGCGAACACCTCTACCTGACCGCCCTCTGCCTCCTCATCGCCGCCGCCATCGCTCTGCCGATCGGCCTGTGGCTCGGCCACATCGGCCGGGGCGGCGCCCTCGCCACCAACATCGCCGGCATCGGTCGCGCGGTCCCCACCCTCGCCGTCCTCATCCTCCTCACGGTCAGCCCGCTCGGCCGCAGCGAGCTGTGGCCCACCCTCATCGCGCTGGTCCTCTTCGCGATCCCACCGCTGCTGACCAACGCCCACCTCGGCGTACGCGAGGCCGACCAGAACGTCGTCGAGGCCGCGCGCGGCATGGGCATGTCCGGCGGCCAACTCCTT
Organism: Streptomyces alkaliterrae; assembly: GCF_007097205.2. Lineage (GTDB taxonomy): Bacteria > Actinomycetota > Actinomycetes > Streptomycetales > Streptomycetaceae > Streptomyces > Streptomyces alkaliterrae. The sequence goes on along the minus strand of NZ_VJYK02000039.1, from coordinate 6,403 downwards.
GGGCGCGTCGAACTCCCCCTCGCCTACCCGATGCTGATGACCGGCGTCCGGTCCGCGACCGTCCAGGTCATCGCCACGGCCACCCTCGCCGCCATCGCCGGCGGCGGCGGACTCGGCCGCATCATCACCGACGGCTTCAGTACCTACCGCACCCCGCAGGTCGTCGCCGGCGCCGTCCTCGTCGCCGCGCTGGCACTCCTCGTGGAAGGCGCGCTGGTGATCGCCGCACGCCTCCTCGACCCCATGCGCGGCCGACACCGCCGCACCGAACCCGTCGCGGCCCCCGTCCCCGTGGCCGCCACCACCTGACCTCACCCGTACGTCGTCGCCGACCCAGGAGCTGACCCACCCGTGACCGCGATACTGTCCTCCACCGGACGTGCCCGCCGCGCCGGCGCCACGGCGCTCGGCGCCGCCGCCCTGCTCACCGCGCTCACCGCCTGCGGTGGCGACAGCCTCGAGAAGTCCGGCGGCGAGGGCAGCCTCGTCATCGGCTCCGCCGGCTTCACCGAGTCCGAGATCATGGCCCAGATGTACGCCCGCGTCCTCCGCGACGCCGGCTACAACACCCGCGTCCAGCGCCTGGAGAACCGCGAACTGTACGCGCCCGCCCTGGAGAAGGGCGAAATCGACGTCGTCCCCGAGTACGCCGCCACCCTCGCCGAGTTCCTGAACGCCAAGACCAACGGCGCCGACGCGGCCGCGAAGAAGCCCGTAGCCTCCAACGACGCCGACGCCACGGTCGCCGCGTTGAAGAAGCTCGCCGAACCCCGCGGCCTCACCCCCCTCGCCGCCGGCGACGCCGTCAACCAGAACGCCTTCGCCGTCAGCGCGAAGTACGCCGACAAGCACAACCTCAAGACCCTCAGCGACGTCGGCGCCGCGAAGCTCCGCATCCGCCTCGCCGCCGGCCCCGAGTGTCCCGAACGCCCCTTCTGCCAGCCCGGCCTGGAGAAGACCTACAACGTCGACGTCGCCAAGCTCGACCCCAAGGGCGTCGGCACGGTCGCCGCCAAGCAGTCCGTGCAGAACGGCACCAACGACATGGTCCTCACCACGACCACCGACGCCACCCTCGACGAGTTCGGCCTCGTCCTCCTGGAGGACGACAAGAACCTCCAGAACGCCGACAACGTCCTCCCCGTCGTCAACACCGAGGACGCCGGCGACCAGAAGATCGCCGACACCCTCGACAAGCTCACCCGCGTCCTCACGACCAAGGACCTCACCGCCCTCAACCGCAAGGTCGACGCCGAACGCCAGAAGGCAGCCGACGTAGCCGAGCAGTACCTCAAGTCCAAGAACCTCATCGACTGACCAGACCCCGTCAGCTGACGCGGTACCACTTCGTCGAGCCGTTCGGCTTGTACTGAAGACCTGTCGAACCCGCCTCGCACTCGCCACCCCAGTAGTGGTTGTTCACGTAGGTGGCGCTGGCGATGCGGTACGCGACGAGCTTGTTCACGTCGATCCACGCACCCGAGTCGCCCACGCGGCCGCCCTCGTAGTGGTGGAGACAACCCGCGAGGGCGCCGCCGTACTTACCGTCCATGCCCACGTAGGTGCCGAAGTAGTAGATGTGGTCGGCACCCACCCACTTCCTGCCGTTGTTGAGGATCTTCGCGTTCGTGTAGTTGTAGGTATAGCCCGGCGTGGAGGAGCCGGATGTCTGCCAGTCGGGGGTGTTGGTGTTGTTGGTGTAGAAACAGACGTTGCCGGGCTTGCACCCCTGCACGGTGGTGTTACCCGCCTGGGCCGACCCTCCCAGACCGACCACGAGGCCAAGTGCGGCACCAATGGACAGGATCGCGCTGCTCTTACGCATTCATCCTCCGCTCGACACGATGCGTGCTGCTTGCGCCACATCCTGAGGGGGCTGCCGGTCCGGCGGAACCTAGGACATACCAGGGTCCGTCCGCCGCACAGGCGTGCACCGCCGTCACGGCGGCTCCGCCTGTCGACGGCGAGGTCTCCAGTCGACGCGGGCCGCCGCCGACCGCACGGCTCGGCGCCGCTCACCACGGCACCGTTCCCGGCGCCCACGCCCATGGCCCGCGTCGGGTGCCGCTGAGCGACACCCAACGCGGCGGGGACGGTTCGACGGCCACGTACGGGCGAACCAGTCGACTGGCGTCCCCGTTCAACGGACCCGCGTGGTCCGGCCGCCGCCCGACCGGCCACCCACCCGCCACGACCAACAGCCGACGCCGCCTCACGGCCGTTCCTCCAACCAACTCGCGAGCGGTCGAACAACGGGGGTTCTCATGGGCGGGGCCTTCCGTAGATCGTCTTGCGGCATCGGGTGCAGATGGTGTTCAGGCCCCGCTTCGACAGGCGGGGGTGCGGGCACGCGTCGGTGGGGCTCACTGGACGACCTCTTGGCGGTGGCAGGGGCAGTCGCAGTGCAGGGTCAGCGCTACCTCGTCGTAGTGGGTGCGCACTTCGGTGGGGCCCGGACAGTGGGAGTGGAACAGGAGTGCGGCATCGTCTCGGCGGCTGCGTGCGGCGGTGCACAGTGCGGAGAGGCGCGGCTGGGCGGTGGTGCTCACTGGGCCGGGAAGGTAGGGCGGTCGGTGAGCATCCGGGAGAGCGTGGCGTGCAGGTGCTCTGCCTGGACCCGCGAGAGGACGAGTTTGACGGTGCCTTGGGGCTGGTCTACGTGGAACAGGGCGAGCGGTACTCGGATCTCTCCGGTCTCGCTGTCGCGGGTCGCGCTCGCGGTGCGGCAGGGTGAGGCGTGCCATTGGTTGACGCCGGCCACAGTGACTCCCATCGGTAGACGTTCCGTGTTGTCAGCGTCACCGTAGGGAGTCGGGGTGTGGTGGACAGGGACAGTGTGTCCCTGTCGCTCTTGGTGTCCCCTATGCGGTGGCGGTTACTCCTACCGCTTCGGCTAGTTGGGAGGCCTCCGGGCGGAGCGCGCGTGGAGCCTTCCGCCACAGATCGGCGGCCACCGCTCGGGCCGACGGGGTATAAGCGACGGTCTCGTGAGCGATGGAGTGCGCGATCTTCATGACGTGCAGGGCTGCGGTCCGGTCGCCGCGCTGGAGATGCCCACGGGCCACCTCCACCCAGAGGCGTGCGCGCCGCTCCCGCGAGGGCATCACGTCGGGGTCGATTTCGTCGGCAAGCGAGAGGGCGTGCCCCGCCGCCCGGAGATCGGTCGCGACGGACACCTCGTGGAAGTCGACGTTCGCCCGGCCGAACACGGTGGAGGGGTGGACGTAGGCGGCCGGGAGTGACTTGGCGACCTGGTCGCCCTTGTCCCAGTACCGCCAGGCGTCGCCTTCGCGTCCCTCGCGGGCGGCCGTGACGGCGGCGTGCAGTTGGAGCGCTCCGTAGATGCCACGCCAGTCGTGCGGGGCGTCGTCGAGGTGCGGGCGGATCAGCTCGGCGGCCTCGACCACCACCCGCAGGGCTTCGTCCGGGTACGACGTCTCTCGCAGGATGTTCCCCATGTTCCACGCGGCGGCGGCTATGGCGGCGGGCTGGTCGGCCTGCTGGGCGGCGGTGAGCGCCCGGTCGGCGACGACCCACGCCAGCTCGGGCGGGGCGACGTAGGCGGTTGCCTGCCCGGTGAGTCGGTACACGTCGGACAGCGCCACCAGAGCGGCCCGGCGGGCGTCTCCGTCGAGTGAGCCGGCGGCGGCTTCCGCGTCGCGGATCAGGTCGGGCAGCAGCGCGCCGACCTCCGTGCGGTTGCGTCCGGACGCGTGCCACAGCTTCCACGTCTGGTTGACGCGGCCCTGCAGGGTGGCAGGATCGGCCGGCTCCGCTCCAGCACGAGTGGAAAGGCTGCGGTTCATCACCGCAGCCCAGATCGCGGGCATGGCAGGGTGGTTGAGTCTGCCAAGCGGCACGGGCTGGACGACTTCGGCGGGGCCGCCGGTGATGACGGACAGGTCGGAGACCTGGAGAGCGGCGGCGAGGCGCAGCAGCAGCGTGTGCGACCTGAGTTCGCGGTGTCCTGCTTCGATCTTCTTCAGCCAGTCCGGACCCCGCCCGCAGAGACCGGCGAGGACCGGGCGGGACATACCCCGGGACTCCCGTAGCAGTCGGATGCGCTCACCGGTGGTGAGATCAGCGGGAAGCTCTGTCTGGTCGGACATTCTGACTCCCGTTCTGTGTCGGCACTCAGAACGGTATTCCCCGGGTCACTCCAGGGCACAGCAAACGCCCCCTGAAAAATCGCGCTCGGCTGCATCATTGGCGGGCGGAAGCGAACTCGTAGCGGCGGATATGAGGGGTACTGGGTGATCGAGGCGGAGCGGAAGGCGGTCGTTCGTGAGCCTGTGCGGGTGCGGGCGGCGTTGGAGGAGCGTTCCGGTGGGGAGGGGCTGAGCGAGGTGTACCGGGACACGTACTACGACACTCCGGGCCGGGAGCTGGAGCGTGATGGCCGGGAGCTGCGGGTGCGGATGGTCAGAGGTGGCGGCGGGAGACGGCGTACGGTCCTGACGTACAAGGGCTCGGCGGTGGACGCTGCGACGGGATCGAAGCCGGAGACCGAGACGGTGGTGGATGACAGCGAGGCCATGCACGGGGTGCTTCGCGCGCTCGGCTACGAGGCTGTGATCGAGTTCGAGAAGCGCTGCCTCAATTACCGGTTTGGCTCCGGGGTATGGGAGCTGCTGGCGACGTTGGTCGAGGTGCCGGAGGTGGCGGGGAGCTGGCTGGAGGTCGAGACGATGGCGACCGAGGAGCGGTTGGACGAGGCGTTGGCCGTGGTGCGGGACGTGATGCTTGCTCTTGGAGTGGGCGACGGTGACTTCACGACCGAGCTGTACACCGACGCGGTGGCCGCTGCGCGGCGTGGCTGAGCGTTCGTGTTGCCAGTCGAACGCTCGAAGCCGCCGCGTCTGACGAGGGAGGCACCATTGGCAGTGGCGATCGATCGCTACGAAGCGGACGTGGCGCTGGCCGCCCTTTGATGAGTTCCTACCTGCCTACGAGGAGATCTACGCGGAGCCGCCGTATCTGGAGGGGCCGGACGACGTGGCGGACTTTGTGCCCGGGTACCGGCGTCAGGCGGCCGCGCGTCCCGGCTTCCGGGTCGTTGTCGCCGGACACGGGCAGGACGTCGTGGGCTTCTCGTTCGGCTTCTTCCTCCCGTCGGACACCGGGTGGTGGAGCAACCTGACGCCCGCTCCCGCGCCGGAGGAGACGTTGGAGATCGGTTCCCGTACGTTTGCGGTGATCGAGCTGGCGGTGCGTGAACCGTGGCGGCGGAAGGGAGTGGCCCGGCGCATGCACGCATCGCTGCTGGAGGGCCTGGGGGCGGAACGTGTCACCCTGACCGTCCGCCCTGAACCGGAGGCCGCGCCGGCGCGGCCCGCCTACGAGTCCTGGGGCTACCGGGTGATGGGCCGGACTCGGCCGTGGGAAGGCGCGCCCGTCTACGACCTCATGCTCCGCGACGGTTCCGGGTGACGGGACCGGGGCCGCGGCCGCGGAGGTTCGGGGAGATTTCCCGGTGGTCTCGCGCGGGTTCGGGTGGGCGCGGTAGGTTTCGGGCCATGCCCAGAGGACGTCACCGTCAAGCGCCGCCGCTGCACAAGCTGCTGGTGCCGTCATCGGTCGCCGGCTTCGCGTTTCTGTGCGCCGGCGGCAGCCTGCTGATGGGCGATACCGGGCTGCTACGGGGGGCCGTCTTCGGCGCGGCGGCCGCCGCTGTGACCGGGGCCGTGCTGATGCGGGCCTGGGACCGCGACGCGGGTAAGCGGGTCGGCGAGGTGAAGGCGGCGAAGGCGAGTGCCGCCTGGCAGGCCGACGAGCGTCAGGCGGAGCTTGAGGCGGATATCGAGGAGGCCCGGGAGCTGCGCGGCAAGCTGGAGAAGCTGCTGCGGGCGAAGCGGGCCGAGTTGACGAAGCTGCGGACCGAGCACGCCGCGCTGCTGCGCCGGTACGCGACGGCGGAGACCGAGCGGGCGAGCGCGCTGGAGGGCCGCCGGCAGTTGGCCATCGCGGCCTCCGAGCCGGTGAAGGAGCTGGCGGCGGACACCGCCGACCACCGGCAGCCGTCGGGCGCGCCGAGCCGGCTGACGTATCTGCGCGCGGACGAGGCGTTGAGCAACCTGCGGCGGTACGGGTACCAGCAGGAGCGGCGCCGGCAGGTGGAGGCGGCGGCCGCCGGTGAGGGGCCGGAGAAGCCCGACGACGGCTTCGACTACTTCGGGCCTGGGCGTCCGGAGCAGGACGCCCAGCCGGAGCCGCCGGAGCCGGTGGCCGAGCCGGAGGCGGTGGCGGAGGGCGCCGAGCCGGAGCCTGCCGAGCCCGAGCCCGAGGCGGTGGCGGAGGCCGGCGAGGGGTTGCGGGGGTTGCCGGGGCAGCGGTCGCGGCGGGCGCGGCCCGCCGTGGGCAAGGTCGTCGACCTGGCGGAGGGCGAGTCCGGGCGGGACGAGGG
>NZ_VJYK02000389.1 GCF_007097205.2 Streptomyces alkaliterrae | reverse complement strand
GTGTATAAGAGACAGCCCGCCCGCCGTCCGCCAGCGGCGCCCGCCGGGCTCAGCGGTACCTGCGGGCGAGGGCGAGCGAGGCCAGCGGCACGGAGACGGCCAGCAGCCCCACGCACCAGGCGAGGGCGATCCAGGGCGCGGAGCCGGCCGGGGTTCCCAGCAGCAGCGCCCGCAGTGACTCGATCACCGGGGTCGCCGGTTGGTGTTCGGCGAAGCCGTGCAGCCAACCCGGCATGGTCTCCACCGGGACGAAGGCGCTGCTCGGATAGGGCAGGAAGAGAGCGAAGAAGCCGAAGGCCCCGGCCGCCTCCGGCGTGCTCACCAGCGCGCCGACCACCGCTGCCAACCAGCTCAGCGCCAGCACATAGCACAGCAGCACCGCGAGAGCGGCGAGCGTCGCGCCCACCGAGGCGCGCGGCCGGAAGCCCAGCAGCAGAGCCACCAGCACCACCGCGGTCGTGGCGGCCGCGTTCCTGGCCAGGCTCGCGACGACGTGACCGCACACCAGCGCGCTGCCGCCGGCGTCCATGGCGCGGAACCGGTCGACGACCCCGCTTCCCAGGTCGCCGTTGAGCGTGGTGGCGGTCAGCGCGGCGCCGTACCCGGAGCACAGGACCAGTACACCCGGCACGACGTACGTCACGTACGAGGTGCCGGTGTTGATGGCCCCGCCGAAGAGGTACACAAAAACGAGCATCAACAGGACCGGCAGGGCGAGCGACATCAGCAGTGCGTCCAGGTTGCGGGCGCTCAGCCGTACGCAGCGGCCGGTGAGCGTGGCCACACGTGTCAGCGGTCCGGCGATCGGCGCCGACCGGGGGTCGGCGGGCCGGGCGGTGTGGACGGTCACGAGGGCGGGGCTAGGCGGCATGGCCGGTCTCCTTGGGGTGGGTGTCGACGGGCTGCGCGTCGCGGCCGGTGAGGCTGAGGAAGACGTCGTCCAGGGAGGCGTCGAGGATGTGGAAGCGGACGACAAGCTCGGCCGTCGGGTCGAGGCGGTCGAGCAGGGCGCGTACTTCCGCGGCGGCCCCGTCGGTGGCCACGGACAGCCGTAGGCCGGGCGGGTCGTCGTGGAGCGGGGCGACGCGGAGCCGTCGGCGCAACTCCTCGTGCGCCGCCGGTGAGGCGGCCGTGAGTTCCAGCCGACGGGCCGCGACCCGGTGCTTGAGCTCCGCCGGGCTGCCCTCGGCGACGATCCGGCCGCGGTCGAGCAGGGTGACGCGCTCGGCGAGCCGATCGGCCTCCTCGAGGTACTGGGTCGTGAGGAAGACGGTGACGCCCTGGCGGGCCAGCTCGGCGACCGTCTCCCAGGTGGTGCGACGGCTGCGCGGATCAAGCCCGGTGGTGGGCTCGTCGAGGAACAGCACCTGCGGCCGGCCTCCGACAAGGGCGGCGGCGATGTCCAGCCGCCGCCGCATCCCTCCGGAGTAGACGGCCACCGGGCGGTCCGCGGCCCCCCGGAGGTCGAAGGACGCAAGGAGCTCGGCGGCGCGCTCGCGCGCCGTCCGGCGTCCCAGTCCCCGCAGCCGGCCGATCGTCCACAGGTTCTCCCGACCGCTCTGCGCCTCGTCGAGCGCCGCGTACTGTCCGGTGACGCTGATCCGGCGGCGCACCGCCGAACGCTCCCGCCGCACGTCGTGACCGGCGACGCGCACCACACCGCCGTCCGGGGCGCTGAGCGTGCTGAGCACCCGGACGGTGGTCGTCTTGCCGGCGCCGTTGGGGCCGAGCAGCGCGTGTACGCCGCCGGTCGGCACCCGCAGGTCGATCCCTTTCAGTACGTGGGTGTCGCCGAAGGACTTCAGCAACCCGGCGACCTCGATCGCCAGCTCCTCGGACATGGGCGTCCCCTCCTCGCCTGGTTGTTTATAGCGTACGCGAGTGTGTTTATGACATACACATCGCTGCTGATGTTATACACGGTCTATGGAAGGCAACAGTGAGAACGCCTGGGGGATCCCGCCCGCGGTCGCCAGGGCCTGGGGTGTCGGACAGGAGGCCTCCACGGCGCCGCGACGGGGGCTGAGTCTGGAACGCATCGTGCGGGCGGGCATCGACTGCGCGGCCACCGAGGGGATCGGCGCGGTCTCGATGAGCCGGGTCGCCGCCGTGCTCGGCGTCTCCGCGATGGCCCTCTACCGGTACGTCGGCGCGAAGAACGAACTGCTGCTCCTGATGGAGGACGCCGCCGTCGGCCCGCCGCCGAAGGAGCTGGCCGAGCCCGCCGACTGGCGCACCGGACTCGCGGACTGGGCACGTGCCTACCGCCGGGTGCTGCACGACAACCTGTGGGTGCTCGCCGTGCCGGTCAGCTCGCCGCCCGCCACGCCCAACTCGGTCATCTGGATGGAGTACGGCCTGCGCGCGATGCGGGACAGCGGGCTGGGCGCCGGGGAGCGACTGGGGGTGCTGACCCTGCTGAGCGAGTACGTGCGCGGCGAGGCGACGGTCGCCGCCGACCTGGCCGCGGCGGCCCGCGAGGCCGGACTCGGCCCCGACCAGATGAACGCCGCCTACGGCCGGCTGCTGGCCGGGCTCGCCGACCGCGAGCGCTTCCCCGAGGTGAACGCGGTCCTCGACTCGGGCGTGCTGGCCGCGGGCGGAGACGGCGAGGCGCCGAGTGAGGCGGGCGAGGACTTCGACTTCGGCCTGGAGCGGGTGCTCGACGGTGTCGCCGCTCTGATCGCGAAGGAGTGCGCCGATGTCTGAGTACCCGCGGCCGCCCGAGCGGCGGCCTCGCCGGGACCGGGACGAGGCGGGGCGGGCCCGCAACGCCCGGCCGCGTGACGGGCTCGGGCGTCCGCTGCCCTACGGCGCACCCGGTGTGGCGCGGCAGCCGGAGGGTGTGCCGCGGACACCGGCGCAGGCGCTCGCCGAGGCCCAGCGGCTGCTCGACGACGGCATGCCGTTCCATGCGCACGAGGTGCTGGAAGACGCGTGGAAGAGTCGCCCCGCCGCCGAGGAGCCGCTGTGGCGGGGGCTGGCCCAACTCGCCGTCGGCATCACCCACGCGGCTCGCGGAAACGCCACCGGCGCGCGCAGCCTGCTGCGTCGCGGGGCGGCCAACCTGGGCCGCAGCGCACCGGACGCGCGCCACGGCGTGGACGTCGAAGAGCTGCTGCGCTGGTCCGAACGCCTGGCGGACGGCCCGGAGTTGGCGACCGGGCCGCCGCGCGCCGCCGATCTGGCCCCGCGCATCACCGCGCGCGGAAGCTGAGAGCCAAAACCGGAAGGAGAGGGGTGGGCGCCATGCACCCGAGCGTTGCGAGAAGGTTGCGGTGACGGACAGTCCCCGCGGATGCTGTTTCTGTGTGGAGCCGGGCACGCGGCGCTGAGCTGGGCTGTTCCCGATTCGGCCGGATGGGAGTCCCTGGCGGTTGTGCAACTCGCCCAGGTTGTCGGCCACTTCCTGGGCGTGGCGCCCAGCGGAGTTGCACCGCCTCCGGCTACCGTCCAGTCGATTGTTCGGTCTGATCGTCAACTCGCGCGTGAGCCCGCGCACTTCACCGGGGCCGACCTCCCGGGCGAGGGGCGCGGAGCAAAGCCGCGCAGCACAGAGGTCGTTAAGCACTCAACATACAACCGCGTGGGCCGACTGGGAAGGGGGTGCGGGAGGGTGGCCGTCTACCGGACTCACGCTCTGCCCGGTGCCGACACATGAACCATTCCACCGAAGTTCCCTGGCTCGTGCGCTACGGCGACGATGCGCCCGACGGCCTGGCCGGCTACACCGGCGACGTCGTACAGGCCCCCCGCGCCACCGCGATGGACTCCCTCCAGGACATGCGAAGAGGCGGCCTGCGGGTGGGCGCGGTACTGGTCTGCCTGGTCCACGAACTCGTCCAGATACCCATCACCCCCGGAGAGGGCCCCTGGCACTGGCCGCCCAGCAGGACCCTCTGCCACCCCCGTATCACCCGGTGCAGCACCGCCGACGGCAGCGAGATGGGCTACCGTCCCTGTCTGGGTCGGTTCTGGCTACTCCCGCACGACACCTCGGAGTTGCTGACTGACGGTGCCGTGCTCTATGACGTTCTGTGCACGGTCCGTTCCCGGCGTCGGCTGGGCTCGGCCGCGCGTCGGGCCGGTCGGCGGCGGATCGGCCCCGAGCCACGGCAGGCGTCCGGAGGACTCTACGAGGACTGGCTCGCGTGACCGTCCGGGCCCGGCCGGGGCCATGACTCGCACAGGGGGAGCGCATGCGGATAGGCGTCCGGCTGGACACCCGGGGCACCTACGGAGCGCTGGTCGAGGAGGCCCGGGTGCTGCACGCGCGGGACGCCGCGGAAGCCGCCGGCGCGCACCGGCCCGAGGACCGGCCCCCCGCCGCCCCGCCCC
>NZ_VJYK02000388.1 GCF_007097205.2 Streptomyces alkaliterrae | reverse complement strand
GCTGTGGACGGGCCCGGCCCACCGGCCCCGGCACGCCGCGGACCGGGCCCGTCCACAGCGGAGACCTCGACGACCCCCGACTCCGGTACCGCCTGGCCGACGCCGTCCAGGCCGTCGACGCGTACGACACCGTGTTCGCGTACTCCCGCGCCGGCCGCCGCGCCGTGTGCGCCGGCGGCGACGGGCCGCCCACCCCCGTCGCCCGGGAGCGGCTGCGCTACGAGGTCGGCTCCGCCACCAAGACCGCCACCGTGCTGCTGCTGGCCCGACTCCACCACGAGGGCCGGCTGTCCTGGCTCGACCCGGCGCTGACGCACCTCACACCCCGGCACCCGCTCGGCGACAGGCCGGCCACCCTGCTGCATCTCGCCACCCACACCTCCGGCCTGCCTCGGCTCCCGCCGGACCTCTACCCCGCCGTGATCACCGACCGGTGCACCAACCCGTACGCCGGCTACCCGGCGGCCCGACTGGTGGCCGCCTTCGTCCGCGCCTCCGCGCGCCCCCGCCACCGCCCGGGCGCCCGCTGGCGCTACTCCAACTTCGGCGCCGCCGTACTCGGCCAAGCCCTGGCCGCCGGCTCCGACACCGACTGGAACACCCTGCTGGCCGGGCACATCCTCACCCCGCTCGGCATGAGCGACAGCGGAACGCGCCCGAGCGGCCCGGGCACCGACGCCGTCGGCCACCGCAAGGACGGCCGCACGCCCGTACCGCCCCTGCTCGCCGCCGGGTTCTCCCCGGCCGGCGCCCTCCGCGCCACCCCGCACGACCTGCTGACCTACCTCGAAGCCCACCTGCACCCGGAACGACACGGCCCGGGCGCGCTCGCCGACGCCCTGCGGGCCGTACGGCAACCCATGCTCCGGCGCGGCCTCGGCCACCGCCACATCCACAGCGCGACCTGGTTCGTCACCCCCACCAGGCACGGCGTCGCGTACTCCCACGGCGGCGCCACCTGCGGGCAGCAGGCATTCCTCGGCTTCCGACCGGAAACCGACACCGCCGTCGTCGGGCTGACGACACGGCGGTTCACCGCCCGCGACCCGTTCATGGCGACGGCCCTCACGCTGCTCACCGACCCGCCGTGACCCCGTGACCCGACGGCTCCCGTGACCCGACGGCTCTCGGCTGCCGCGCCCGGCCCGTACGGTCCCCGTCCCTTGTCGGGACGGGGACCGTCCTCCCCCTCGGGGCGCACGACCCTCCCCCTCCGGGCGTTGACCAGACGCCCCTCGACGGGCCGCGCCGCCGACGTCCTCGTGGCCGTCATGACCACTCGCCGGGCCGCTCAGCGCCTCCAGACTCACCCGGCGGCGCCGCCGACGGGAAGGCGCACGACGGTGCCACGGGGTGCGTCCCGGGGAGCACCCCTCACCCGCACCGCGCCCCCCACGCCCACCCTCAGGGCACGTACTCTCAGTGCCCCTTCAGCGCCCCTTCAGGGCACTTCTCAGGGCGCGATGGACACGGCCCGGTACGGATACCCGTCCTGCCTGAACCCGGGGTCCTCCCACCGCAACTCCACCCGCTGCCCGGCTGTCAGCGTCCGGAAACCGTCCATCCGGAGTACGGAGTAGTGCCCCCAGCAGCCGCCCGGCGTCTCGGGGCTGTCGAGCACGCCCCAGCCCTCTTCGTCGTGCCACTCGCGAACCGTTGCCATCACCATGCGCCCACGGTACGTCCGGTGACGGCGGCGAACGACCGCCCCCACACCCCACGTCGACCAGCCGCTAGGCTCGGCCGCATGGGTGCCACGACCGCCGCGATGATCACCGCCGTCGTCGGAGTGCTCGGAACCCTGCTGGCACCCGTCGTCACGACGTGGGTGACGAGGCGGCAGCGGGCCCAGGAACGCCGGCTCGAGGAGCGGAAGCGCCTCCTCGACGAGCGCCGGACCGCGTACACCGCGATGAACCGCGCCTCCCGCCACTTCCACACGATGCTGAAGGACGCCCTGCACCGACTGCGGGACGGGGTGTACACCGACGACGACCGCGTGGAGGTCGAACAGGCCCGGCGGGACTACCGGGACCGCTACGCCGAGGCGCAGATGGTCGTCCCCGAAGCGGTACTCGACGCCTCCCGCGAACTGAACGCCGTCCTGTCACGGATCGACGCCGTGGCCAAGCGCATCGACCGCGGCATACCGAGGGCGGGGGAGACGCCGCAACAGGCCCTCCTCGACCTGAAGGCCGCCGAACCCGCCCTCACGGCCATGCGCCACCTCATGCGCGAAGACCTCGGCGTCTCCGACTAGGGACAGGGTGAGACCCCGTCACACGTCCTCGGGGGGACTCCCGTACAGAGCAGTCGTCGCGTCCTGCCGGACCACGCACAGCGCCCAGATCACAAACCCGGCGATGGCGATCACCACAAGCGACCAGAACGGGTAGTACGGCATGGAGAGGAAGTTCCCGAGGATCACGAGGCCGGCGATGATCACGCCCGCGATCCGCGCCCACAGGGCCGCCTTGTACAGCCCGAGACTCACGAGGAAGGCGAGGGCACCGAGGATCAGGTGCATCCAGCCCCATCCGGTGAGGTCGAACTGGAAGACGTAGTCGGGAGTGGCGACGAAGACGTCGTCCTCGGCTATCCCCATGATGCCGCGCAGGATCGCGAGGATGCCGGTGATCGAGAGCATCACCGCCGCGAACATGGTCAGGCCGACGGCCCAGTCCTGCTTCGCCGTGCTCGTGCTCTTCGATTGCGTCGTACTCATCGTGGTGTTCCCTTCGTTCTCACGGCGCCCCCTTCACCGTTCGTGAGCGGATCCCGGCGCGGTGCCCGGGCCCGCCGCCGTGCCGTGGCCGCTCAGGACCAGTTCCTTCGCGCGGACGAACTCCTCCTCCGTGATGTCGCCACGGGTGCGGAGTTCCGACAGTCGGTGGAGTTCGTCGACGCTGCTGCGGGCGGCACCGCCGGCGGCGGTCTGCCGGACGTAGCTGTCGAACGCCTCCTGCTGCGCGTGGGCCTTCGCCATCTCCCGGCGTCCCATGCCCTTCCCCCGGGCGATCACGTACACGAACACACCCAGGAAGGGCAGCAGGACGGTGAACGCCAGCCAGCCCGCCTTCGCCCATCCGCTCAGGTCGTCGTCGCGGAACACGTCGGCGATGACACGGAAGAGCAGGATGATCCACAGGACCCACAGGAAGAACCAGAGGATGGCCCAGAAGGCGCTCAGCAGCGGGAAGTCGTAGGCGAGATACGTCGGTGCGCTCATTTCTTCTCCTCCGTTCCCGGGGAAGGGCTCAGAACGCTCTTCCTCACCCCCACCGTGCGTAGGGCCGGCCCCGGCGGCCTCACCCGGCGCGGGTGAAAGCGGACGCGAGCCGCCGTGGGCGGCGGCCCGCGCACCCCGGTCAGCTCAGGGAACCGCCGGGCGCCGGCTCCGTCGTGTCCTCGTCCCCTCCGGCCGCCGACGCGGCCACGGCGAGAGCGAGCAGTACGAGTACGACCAGGCCGACCACGAGCGCCACCGCGCCCACGGTGGGGTAGTTCCACAGCATCAGGGTCACGGCCCCGGCGGCGATGACCACACCGGTCGTCAGGGACCGGTGGCCGGCCAGCCAACGACCCGTCGGCCCGGTCCGCAGCCCCTTCCGCGACAGCGCGCCGCCGACGGCCGCCGCGCCCCGGTTCACCGCGGACCGGACACCGTGCGCGAGACGTCCCGGACCGTACAGGTAGGCCGCCGCGGCCGTGATCAGGGAGACGACGAGCAGGGTGAGCGCGCTGGCGCGCAGGAACCGCACGAGGGTGTCGAAGGCCTCCGCCGCCGCCTCGGCAGGCAGAGCCGCGGGCGGCACCGAGTCCAGGTAGCGCTGCCGGGCGAAGGCCAGCACCGCCAGCAGCACCAGCATCATCACGCCCGTGCCGAGCGCCGCGATCACCAGCATGAGGCGGTGGGCGGGCGCCGCCCACACGGCCAGCGCCGCCAGGACCAGCGTCACCAGGGGCAGCCAGACACCGAGCACGGTCAGCAGCCGCAGCGCGTTCTGGGCCCGGCTCAGCTCCTCGGCGTGGAACAGGGTGATCGTGCGCTCGCTGTGCGGGATCGCGGCGGCCTGCTCGAAGCCCGCGTCGACCAGGCGGTCACGCACCTCGTCGACGACCTCGCCGAGGTCCAGTTGCACGTCCTCGCCCTCGGCGCGCACCACACCGCCGTCCCGGCCGGTGAGCACCCTCAGCAGCGCATCGTGCGCCTCGCCGTTGGCGGCCTCCCAGGCCCGCTCGAACGCGTCGCTCGCGACCACCTCGCCCACCACCCGCTCGACGACGCTCCGCAACGCGGAGCGCAAGGGGCCGGCGAGCTGCTCCGCCCCCTCGACCACCCGCGGCGG
>NZ_VJYK02000387.1 GCF_007097205.2 Streptomyces alkaliterrae | reverse complement strand
TATAAGAGACAGCCGTGAAGTCGTGCGTCCACGTCACAAGAGCCTTCGCGCCGCACTGCCGCGCCGCGACCAGCGTCCGCTCGTCGTACAGCCCGTACGGGGGCCGCACCAGCCGCGGCGCGTCCCCGACCGCCGCCAGGTTCCGATCCCGCGCCCCGCAGAGCTCCGCCCGCTGCCCGGCCGCGTCCAGCTCCCGCAGATCGGGATGGTTCACCGTGTGGTTCTCCATCCGCGACGGCCCCCCGTTGAGCAACCCCTGGAAGAATCCCGGCTCCTGCTCGTACGCCTGCGGCAACAGGAACAACGACGCCGGCACCCTCTCCTCCAGCAACACCCGCCGCGCCCCCGCGTCCCGATACCACCCGTCGTCAACGGTGATGAACACCACCGCCTCATCCGTCTCCACCCGGCTCACCACCGGCACGGCCTCCGGCCAACCACCGGCTTGCGCCGAGGAGTTCACTCCACTCCCGACCAACACCAGCGCGGCCAGCGACACCACCGCACGACAGACCCGCGACCTACGACGTCTCGACATGCCACGCAAGATTGGTCCAGACCAACCCCCCTGTCAACACCCGCACTTGGCGCCCGTGCGACGCCACTTGACCTTCACCTCGAACACCAGCCCCGCATACCGTGTACGCGAACGGACGGTTCCTCTGCGACGACTTGCGGGAGACGGCATGGGTGAGTGGGTCAGCAGCTCGCGGCCATACCTGACCGCGCGCTCCTCCGGACACGGCGACCCCTGGAGCACCGAGGCCGGCGCACGCGGCCGCCGTGGAACGCAGCGCATCACCCACGCGGGCGTCGTGCCGGCACCCAGCGAGATCGCGACACTGCTCGGCACGCCGGACGGCGGCGACGTGGTCGTCCGACGCCGGATCACGCTCCTCGACGACCTGCCCTTCGAACTCACCGACACCAGCCCATCCAGGTCGATCGCATGGTGATGCCCGCGCATCGTCAACGCCTGCGCTACGAACTGAGGATCGACTGACGCATGCCGGAAGAAGCCACGGGGCACGGCGACCCGCGTTCGCTGCACGAGCGGATCGCAGCCGATCTCCGCGACGACATCATGCGCGGCGACCTGCCACCCGGCGGCAGGATGCCGACCACCGCCCAGCTCACGGAACGCTTCTCGGCCTCCAACGCGACGGTTCAGAAGGCCCTACGCCTCCTGAAGGACGAAGGACCGGAACTGGCGGAGGACGCCAGATCCGTCAACGCCCACCTTCTCAGCCGCTTTCAGCCACGCCCCGATCGTCCGGCATGAAGGGAAATCCGTGAGCGAGCGACCTGGACGCGTTTTCCGGGATGCGTGGATCGCCGGGGTGAAGCAGCACTACCCTGGTGAGCCGAAGTCGAGCTATATCGCGCCGTGGGAGGAGACGCCCGAGTGGGAGCGTGAGGCCGCAGCAGCAGTCTGCGGCCAGATCCGCGACTTCATCGAGGTCAGCGGCGGCCACGCCACCAAGCTCTCCCGCGACCAGAAGGGCCGCTTTGTGGCCACCTGCTGGATCGCACAGATCCACAAGCACTTCGAGAACCCGAAGCCCGGCTACGTGGCGGACTGGGACGACCTGCCGGAATGGCAGCGTGAGACCGACGCGGACATCTTCGAGGCCGTCGAACGGTCTGTCTGAGTCAGGAGCAGCCGCGATGCGGGCGAACACCGACGAGCGGCCGGGTATCGCCGCAGCCATCGTCGTGTACGAGGGACGTGTGCTGATGGTGCGCCGCCGGGTCAGCGAGGGGCGACTGTCCTGGCAGTTTCCGGCCGGTGAGGTCGAGCCCGGAGAGACCCGCGAGGAAGCCGCCGTGCGGGAGATCCGCGAGGAGACCGGGCTGACCGTGGCGGCCGTGAAGCCGCTCGGCGAACGCGTCCACCCGAGGACCGGCCGGCACATGTCGTACATCGCCTGCGAGGCGCTGGGAGGTACGGCGTACGTCGCGGACACCGAGGAGTTGGTTGAGCTCGCCTGGGTCGCACATCGCGAGATCCCGGAGTACGTGCCGTACGGACTCTTCGAGCCGGTGCAGGACCACCTCGACGCGGCCCTGCAGTCCTGATCCGGACGGAGGGCGTGATCGCGCTTCGGCTCCCTGGCCGCCGTGAAGGGGCTGGGAGCCGAGGCGCGGTCGGGGTGGAGGTGGAGGTCAGACGGTGGTGAGGTGTTTTGTGAGGAGGCCGGGGAGGAGGGTTTCGCCGGTGCGGATCACGGCGTCCAGGAGGGCTTGGGTGCCGAGGATCAGGTGTTCGTCGGAGGTGTGTTCGCGGTTGGAGTGGGAGAAGCCGCCGGTGGAGGGGACGAACAGCATGGCGGTGGGGAGGCGGGTGGAGATGACCGACGCGTCGTGGCCGGCGTAGGACAGCAGCGGCTCGCACCTGTCGGTGCGTTCCCGGCATACCTCCTCGACCACCCCGTATACGCGCTTGTCGAAAACGGCGGCGGGCTTCGCGCTCGTGCGGTTGAGTTCGGCCGCGCACTCCTCCTCGTCGGCGGCGAGGAGGAGGAAGTCGGAGAGGGACTGTTCGATGCGGTCGAGGGCTTGGTCGGTGCCGGCCCTCACCTCCAGTTCGACCCGGGCGGCGCCGGGTACGACGTTGGCGGCGGCGGGGTCGAAGGAGATGACACCGGCGTTGCCGACGGAGGCCGGGTCGATGTCCTGGCAGATCCGCCTGAGTTCGGTGGCGACGCGGGCCGCGACCCGGCCGGCGTCCTGTCGTAGCTCGAACGGCGTGGTGCCGGCGTGATTGGCCTGGCCGCGCACGGCCACGTCGTAGCGGCGGACGCCGACGATGCCGGTGACGGGCGCCAGGTCGAGGCCGTCGCGTTCCATGCGCGGGCCCTGCTCGACGTGCAGCTCGATGTACGCGAACAGGTCGTCGGCGTGCGGGTCGCGGGTGAACGCGGTGGAGCCGGTCAGTCCGCCCTTGCTGCCCTCCATGACGCCCTCCTCGTCGAACCAGGCGACGGTCTCGACGTGGTCGGCTATGGGGTGGTCGTGCTCGTGGAGGGTGCGCAGCACCTCCATGGCGGCGACGACGCCGTAGGCGCCGTCGAGGTGTCCGGCGGCCGGGACCGTGTCGGAGTGGGAGCCGATCAGCAGCCAGGGGCCGGAGGTGTCGAGGCGGCGGGAGAACACGTTGTCGACGGCGTCGTAGTAGGAGTGCAGGCCGGACACCCGCATGGTCTTGTCGATCCAGTCACGGGCGGCCATGTCGGCGTCGTTGCCGGCGATGCGGTGGATGGCCCGGTCCGCACCGGCGCCGATCTGCGCCAGACGGTTGAGGTCCTTCAGGAGCCGTTCGCTGTTGATGTCCGGCGTGGTGGTGAACACGGCTTTCTCCTTGGGTGACTTCGGTGTAGGAGGAGGTAGAGGAGGTCGGGCGAGGCCGCGCCGCCGCGTCAGCGGCGGGAGGAGGAGAGGACGACGCCGGCGATGATCAGGCCCATGCAGGCGAACTGGGCGAGTGTGGAGGCCTCGCCGATGGCGAGGTACGCGAGTCCGGCGACGCAGACGGGCTGCAGGTAGTAGACAACTCCGGCGCGGGTGGCGCCGATCAGCTCGACGGCCTTGTTCCAGACGAAGAACGCCAGGGCCGAGGAGGCGATACCGATGTAGGCGAGGGCGGACAGGTTGCCGCCGGTGGGGCTGAATCCGCCCTCGACGGCGAGCGACACGAGCTGGGCGGGGAGCAGCATGACCAGGCCGAACAGGACGGTTGCGGCCAGGAACACCACCGCGGGAATCTCCTTCGGCTTGCGCTTGAGGAGTGCGGAGTAGCCGGCGAAGGTGCACATGGCCGCGATCATCCACAGGTCGCCGACGGCGAAGTCCAGCCCGAGCAGCACCGTCACGCTGCCCTTGGCGACCAGCGCCACCACGCCCACGAGTGCGAGCAGCATGCCCGCGACGCGCAGCCGGGAGAGGCGTTCCCCTCCGACGGCGGCGAAGACGGCGATCAGGACGGGGGACGCGGCGGCGATCAGGGCAAGGTTCGTGGCGGAGGTGGTCTGTCCGGCGATGTAGATGAGGGTGTTGAAGAGCGTCATGCCGAGCAGGCCGACGACGGTGATGTAGCCGGCGTGCGCGCGGATGGCGCTGCGGTGCTGCCACAGGCCCCTGGCCGCGAAGGGGGCCAGGGCCAGCAGCGCGATGGCCCAGCGCCAGAACGCGGTCTGGATCGGCGGTATCTCGTCGGACAGCGCGCGGGCGATGACAAAGTTCCCCGACCAGATGAGGGTGGCGAGTCCCGCGAGGAGGGGGCCGAGCCAGAGGACGGTCCGCCGGGGCCGGCTTGTCGTGGGGGTGGTTGTGGGCGTGGCCGTGCGGGGCGTGGAAGTTGTCGGTA
>NZ_VJYK02000386.1 GCF_007097205.2 Streptomyces alkaliterrae | reverse complement strand
TCCCCCGCCCCACCGACGGATGCTCCGGCCCTCACCGTCGGCGCCGCCGCCGACTTCGCCGTCCGCGCCTCGGACGGCCGCTGCCTCGCCACGGTCCTGGGCGGCCGCCTCCTCCACCGCGCCCGCTGACCGCGTTTCCGGCACCGCTTCTGCCACTGTGTCCCCACCCGGCGGTCCGGCTGTCGGTAGGCGGGTGAAGAATGGGCGCATGACCCGAGCCTCGCTGGACAAGCGCCCGGACGAAGTCGCCTCCATGTTCGACGACGTCGCCGCCCGGTACGACCTGACCAACGACGTGCTGTCGCTGGGGCAGTCCCGGCTGTGGCGCCGCGAGGTGGCCCGCGCGGTCGCGGCGCGGCCGGGGGACCGGGTGCTGGACCTGGCCGCCGGTACCGGCACGTCCTCGCTGCCGTTCGTGCGCGACGGCGCCTACACCGTGGCGTGCGATTTCAGCCTCGGCATGCTGCGGGAGGGCCGCAGGCGCCACCCCGACCTGCCGTTCGTCGCGGGTGACGGTATGCGGCTGCCGTTCGCCGACGGCACGTTCGACGTGGTCACCAACTCCTTCGGGCTGCGCAACATCCAGGACACCGACGCCGCGCTGCGCGAACTGCTGCGGGTGACGAAGCCCGGCGGCAGGGTGGTCGTCTGCGAGTTCAGCCAGCCGACGTGGGGCCCGTTCCGCACGGTGTACAGCGAGTACCTGATGCGCGCGCTGCCGCCGTTGGCCCGCACGGTGTGCACCAACCCGGACGCCTACGTCTACCTCGCCGAGTCGATCCGCGCCTGGCCGAACCAGCGGCAGCTGGCCCGCCGCTTCCAGGACGCCGGCTGGGAACGAGTCGCCTGGCGCAACCTCAGCGGCGGCATCGTCGCCCTTCACCGCGGCTACCGCCCCGCCTGAGCGCCGCCCCGCCCGAGCGCGGGTTCGTACAGCCCGTGCCCGGCCCACGCCGCGCGCGGGGCCGAACGTAGACTTCGACTCGTCCAGTCCGACCTCTCGCGGGAGTCCTCGTGGCGGAGCCCACCACCACCCCAGCCTCGGAGCACCAGGCCGACGTGATCGTCGTCGGTGCCGGCCCCGCCGGCTCCACGACGGCCTACCACCTGGCCCGCGCGGGCCTGGACGTCCTGCTGCTGGAGAAGACCAGCTTCCCCCGCGAGAAGGTCTGCGGCGACGGCCTGACCCCGCGCGCGACCAAGCAGCTCGTGGCGATGGGCATCGACATCTCGGAGGAGGCCGGCTGGCTGCGCAACAAGGGTCTGCGCATCATCGGCGGCGGCCACCGCCTCCAGCTGGACTGGCCGCAGTTGGCCAGCTACCCCGACTACGGCCTCGTCCGCAAGCGCGACGACTTCGACGAGCAGCTGGCGCGGCAGGCCCAGAAGGCCGGCGCGCGACTGTACGAGCGCTGCAACGTCGGCGACCCGATCCTGGACCGCGCCGGCCGCATCACCGGCGTGCATGCCCGGCTCGGCGAGGAGAAGACGCCGGTCACTTTCCACGCCCCGGTGGTCGTCGCCGCCGACGGCAACTCCACCCGGCTGTCGCTGAAGATGGGCCTGCACCGCCGCGAGGACCGCCCGATGGGCGTCGCCGTGCGCACCTACTTCACCTCCCCGCGCCACGACGACGACTACCTGGAGTCCTGGCTGGAGCTGTGGGACCGGCGCGGGCCGCAGGACCGGCTGCTCCCCGGCTACGGCTGGATCTTCGGCATGGGCGACGGCACGTCCAACGTCGGCCTCGGCATCCTCAACAGCTCCAGCGCCTTCAAGGAGCTGGACTGGCGCGAGGTGCTGAAGGCGTGGTGTGCCTCCATGCCGGAGGAGTGGGGCTACACGCCGGAGAACATGACGACCACCATCCGCGGCGCCGCCCTGCCGATGGCGTTCAACCGCCAACCCCACTACACCCGGGGCCTGTTGCTCGTCGGCGACGCCGGCGGCCTGGTGAACCCGTTCAACGGCGAGGGCATCGCGTACGCGATGGAGTCGGCGCAGATCGCCGCCGAGGTCATCGTCCAGTCCCACGCGCGCAGCACGCCCGCGCAGCGCGAACTGGCCCTGCGCCGCTACCCGAAGGTCCTCAAGGACACCTACGGCGGCTACTACACGCTGGGCCGCGCCTTCGTGAAGATCATCGGCAACCCGAAGATCATGAAGATCGCCACCGAACGCGGCCTGCCGCACCCGGTGCTGATGCGCTTCACCCTGAAGATGCTCGCCAACCTCACCGACCCCACGGGCGGCGACGCCATGGACCGCATCATCAACGGCCTCACGAAGGTCGCCCCCAGGGCCTGACGCCCACCGGCCGGGTCGCGGGATTGAGCTCTCAAAAGTTGACGATCTTCACCTTCGGCGAGCCGGGAAGTTCTTCGGCGGCCTTGCACAGCGCTGGAATGTGCGACTTGTCGGAGGTGGCGAGCAGTACCGGGGGTGTGCACAGCGCGGCCGTGGCGACGACGAGTGCGTCCACGAGGCACTCGTGCCCGTCAAGGCCCGAAACATCCAGCAGCTTCGCCGCCGTGTCCGTCACCGCGTCGTTGACCGGTTTCACGTCGAACCGGGACAGCAGGAAGCGGAGTCGTTTGGCGGCTTCTCCTGTGCGTCGCACCTCCAAGGGCGTCAGGACGGACAGCGCCACTCGGCGGCCGCTCTGCTGGGCGACTTCGATACGCGCACGCATCCCCTCGTCGCCGTCGACGTGCAACGAAAGCCCTTGGGCGTCCAGGACGAGCGTGCCTTCGCGCTTGGCCTTGGCCTTGAGGCGCTTGCTCACCACTCCTGTTCCGCCTGCCGCCGTGCTTCGGCGGAGACGGGGCCGAACGCCCTGCGGTCGGCGGCCACGACCTCGCGGAGCTTCTGCGCGGCGAGCCACTCTTCCAGGGCTTCGGCCACGACGGAAGAGAAGCCGTTCTTGCCGGTGCGCTCCTCAACTTCCTTGATCAACGATTGCGCAAGCGACACGGATCTCTTGCCTGCCCGCTCAGCGGTCTGGTGTGCTACGTGGCTGCTCATACCTAAAACGTAACACCGCCGGTAGGAAAAATCTCGGGCTCGCGCGGAGACGCCGACGCGCGCCGCCGGGCGGGAGCCCGGGGCGCGCGTGGGGTGTCGCTGGGGGTCGGCCGGGAGGCCGACGGGGTCAGACGAAGCGGACGGCGCCGCTGGGGGTGCCGCCCCAGCCCATGTTGTACAGGCCGACGCCGGCGCGGGGGTTCTGGGCGCCGACGTACTTGCCGTCGCCGACGTAGATGGCCACGTGCGTGGCGCTGCCCTTGCCGCCCCAGTAGAGGATGTCGCCGGGCCGCAGGTTGCCGAGGCCGACCTCGGTGCCGGCGGAGGACTGCGCCTGCGAGGTGCGCGGCAGGCTGACGCCGACCTGGCGGAGCGCGGCGGTGGTCAGACCGGAGCAGTCGTACGCGTTGGGGCCGGTGGCGCCCAGGACGTAGGGCTTGCCGACCTGGGCGCGGGCGAAGGCGGCGACCGCGGCGGCGGAGCCGGTGGCGGCGCTGGCCGGGGCCTGCGTCGTGGGGGCCGTGGCGGTGGAGGTGCCCGGCAGGGTGCGCTGGGTGCTGCGGGAGGCGCGGGTATCGGCCGCACGCGCCTCGGCGGCGCGGGCTTCCGCGGCGCGCTTCTCGGCTGCCTGGCGGGCGCGTTCGGCGGCGGCCTCGGCCGCCTTGCGCTCCTTCTCGGCGGCGACCTTGGCGGTCTTCGCCGCGGCCTTGCGGGCCTTGCCGGCCGCTTCGGCCTGCTCGGCGCGGAGTTCGTACTGGACCGCGATGCTCTGGGTCGCGTACACCGCCTCGTCGGCGCCCTGGGAGACGAGGTCTCCGAGCGTCGGCATCTCGACGGTGTCAACGGGGGACGCGGTCGCGACGGAGGCCGGGGAGGCCGCGCCGGTGACCGCGAGAGTCGTGAGGACGCCACCGGCAACACCCGTGCTGATGAGCGTGTTCCGAGCGGAACGACGGGGTTTCCGGTGGCGGCGTATATGAGCGTTCGAGGACATGTTGTCCAGGGCTATCAGTGGGAGAACGTTCCACTCAAGCAGGGTGGAGTGCGCCACAGCCGGCCACGGGGTGCCCGTTTCATGCCTTTTGAGTATCCCTCAGGTCGTCAGATTTTCCGCGATCATGTCCGAGTACGGTCCTCTGACCACATCGTTGTCCGGATTGCCCGTTAGGTCGACGGGCCTAGCATGTCTCGGTGCGGTAACGCCAATGTGGCAGCGGCTGACGGGATTTGAATGTGACGGGGCTCACATCGCGTCTTGTCACGCGCGCTCAACATGTGCGGCCGTTCACGAGCGGGCGGTTCGAGTGGGGTCGAGCGGCCGTCGAGCGGTCGTCAGGTGGGGCCGGAAG
>NZ_VJYK02000385.1 GCF_007097205.2 Streptomyces alkaliterrae | reverse complement strand
GGACTGGGACCAGCAGCCCGCGCCCGCCCCCGGCTACGGCCAGGACGCCCGGTCCGCGGACCACCCGGGCTACCCGCCGCCCCCCTACGACCCGCATGATCCGGACCACGGGACGTACGACTACCGGAGCCAGCAGTGAGCCTGAACCGCACCGCCGTCAGCCTGCTCGCGGTGGGCACCGCGCTGGCCGCACTGACCGGAGTCGCCGCCCTGAACGCGCCCGGCTCCGAGCCCGCCTCCGCCGAGCGGACCTCGCGACTGCCCGTGCAGCGCTCCACCCTGGTCTGCCCCCAGCCGGCCGGGTCCGACCTCGCGGAGACCGTCTACACCGCGTACTCGGCGCCGCACCCCGACGTCCGGCCCGGCGACAAGCGCTCCGACACCGCGGGGCTGCTGCCCGCCGGACACACGCTCGAAGGCGGCGGCCAGGGCTCCGACGACAAGGACGGCCGCCCGGCCAAGAAGCCGGACCCGGTGCTACCGCTGAAGAAGCCGGGAACCCCGGTGACCCATACCACCGACCAGGCCGACGCCCCCGCGCTCACCGGTTCGGCGGAAGGGGCGCTCGCGCCCGGCTGGACCGTGCAGCAGTCCACCACCATCAGCGCCGGTCCCGGCCGAGGGCTGCTCGGGCTCAGCTGCACCGTCCCGGACACCGAGTTCTGGTTCTCGGGCGTCAGCACCGCCAAGGGGCGGCACGACTACATCCACCTCACCAACCCCGACGACGCGCCCGCCACCGTCGACCTCCAGCTCTACGGCAAGGACGGCGAGCTGCGCTCGGAGAGCGGCACCGGCCTGAACATCCCGCCCGGCGCGACCGTGCCCGTGCTGCTGGCCACCCTCACGCCCGAACCGGTCACCAACGTCAGCCTGCACGTGGCCGTGCGCATCGGCCGGGTGGGCGCCCAGGTCCAGGCGCTGGACGAGAAGCTCGGCAGTGACTGGATCACGCCGTCGCACGAGTCGGCCGACCGCCTGGTGCTGCCGGGCATCCCGGCGGACGCCACGGCCGTGCGGCTGGTGGCCTTCGCCACCGGCGACCGCGACGTGGAACTCGACGTCCGCTTCGCCGGCGCCAACAGCTCCATCTCGCCCGCCGGCAACGAGACCCTGCACGTCAAGAGCGGCATGACCGCGGCGGTCGACCTGCCCGACCTCACCAGGGGTGAGGCCGGCTCGCTGGTGCTGACGCCGTCCAAGGACAGCCCCCGAGGCAGCTTCGTCGCCGCCCTGCGGATCCTGCGGGGTAAGGAGGGCAAGCAGGAGACGGCGTTCATCCCGGCAGTGGCGCCCGTCGGCGAGCGCACCACGGCCTCCGGCCACCAGGCCAAGGGCGGCGTCCTCTACCTGACGGCCCCCGGCGAGGCGGCCAAGGTGAAGGTCACCGCCTCGGCCGGCAGTGACGGCGGCCGGCCGGCGAGCCGCGAGCTGGAGCTGAAGCCCGGCACCACGACCGCCGTCGACGACCTGCGCCCGGATGGGGTGAAGGGCACCTTCGCGTACACCGTCGAACGGCTCTCCGGCGGCCACGTGCACGTCGCCCGGATGCTGGAGACGAAGGAGAGCGGATCCAGCGGCGTGCCGATGTTCAGCATCCAGGCGCTGCCGGACGACCGCAGCACCGTCGCGGTGCCGGGCGCGCGGCAGGACCTCACCGTGCTCGACGCCGGCTGACCCCCACGGGCACGGCAGGCGCTCGGGTCCTCAGTCCTGCCCGTACTTCGGGTCGACGGACTCGGGGGAGAGGCCGAGCAGCTCGGCGACCTGCTCGACGACCACCTCGTGCACCAGCAGGGCCCGCTCCTCGCGGGTCTTGCTGCGCAGCTCGACCGGGCGGCGGTAGACGATCACGCAGTCCGGCCGGCCCCCGTGCGCGGGGACGAGGCGGCCGAGCGGCACGATCGCGGGCCCGTCCAGCCCGATGCGCTCCACCGGCCCGGGCTGCGGCACCTCCTGGACGGCGAAGAACACCGACGCCAGCTGCGGCCACTGGCGCTCCAGCCGCTCGGCCGAGTCGCGCACCAGGCCGTCGAAGGACTCGGCGCGGCTCATGGCGAGCGGCACCTGCGGCGGCGCGAGCGGCCCGCGCATGCCTCGGCCGTGACGGTCTCGGTGACGCGCCCGGCCATGCGGTCGACCGGGCGGAACGGCGTTGTTCATCAACTCCGAGAGTAGCGCGACGGACCGTCAGACGAGTGGGCGTGCACATGCCCTGTGGATAACCCGTGTCGGCGGGCGCGCGGATGGCGCTGCCGGACGCTCACACGCGCTCGGGTTCTGTCCCACGGGATGGCTGTTTCTGACCGGATTCGTGCGTTGGATGGCGGTATTCGGTCCGTTTCGAAGGGGTCGGGAGGGAGTACGAAGGGTGCTGCAGTGACGATTCTGCGCGTTCGCCCAGGTCGGCGTGGGTGGCTGCGTTCCGGGCTTTCCCGACGAACCGGACGACACGGCCGGGTGACGTCGTGGAGAGTCATCGCAGCCCGTTCAAGAGTGCGGTACCGTCCAACGTCGTGAGCCCTGTACGTCGCTGTTCGCGCACCGCGTGCGGCCGTCCTGCCGTGGCGACGCTGACGTACGTCTACGCGGACTCGACGGCCGTCCTCGGCCCGCTCGCCACCTACGCCGAGCCTCATTGCTACGACCTGTGCTCCGAGCACTCCGAACGGCTCACCGCCCCCCGTGGCTGGGAAGTGGTCCGTCTCGCGGTCGACCCGGGGCCGGCCCGGCCGAGCGGCGACGACCTCGAGGCCCTCGCCGACGCAGTGCGCGAAGCCGCCCGCGCCCCCCGCCGGGAGAGCAGGCGCGCCCCGGCCGAACCGAGCGGCCGCGAGGTCGACCCGATAGAGGTCGCCAGGCGCGGCCATCTGCGCGTCCTGCGTTCCCCCGACTCCTGAACCGGGCGCGCGCCGAGCCGCGCATCCGCGCGATCCGGGAACGCGCGTATCCGGCCGGCCCTGCCCGCGCCGCCCGGTCGGCGGAGCCCCGGCGGGTAGATTTGAGCCCTCTAACGGACATCAGGAGGGGTGGACTGTGCCCGACTTGTCACAGATCGTGAAGGCGTACGACGTCCGCGGGGTCGTCCCCGACCAGTGGGACGAGACGTTGGCCGAACTCTTCGGCGCCGCCTTTGTCAGGGTCACCCAGGCGTCCGCCATCGTCGTGGGACACGACATGCGACCGTCCTCTCCCGGCCTGGCGGCGGCCTTCGGCCGTGGCGCCGCCCGGCTCGGCGCGGACGTCACCGAGATCGGACTGTGCTCCACCGACCAGCTCTACTTCGCCAGCGGCAGCCTCGACCTGCCCGGCGCCATGTTCACCGCCAGCCACAACCCGGCCCAGTACAACGGCATCAAGATGTGCCGCGCCGGAGCCGCCCCCGTCGGCCAGGACACCGGGCTGGCCGACATCCGCGACCTCGTCACCGAATGGGCGGAGAACGGCCCGCCGCCCGCCTCCGCGACCGAGGGCACCGTCACCCGCCGCGACGTCCTCGCCGACTACGCGACACACCTGCGCGAGCTCGTCGACCTCACCGCCACCCGACCGCTGAAGGTCGTCGTCGACGCCGGCAACGGCATGGGCGGCCACACCGTCCCCACCGTCTTCGAAGGGCTCCCCCTGGAGTTGGACGCCCTCTACTTCGAACTCGACGGCACCTTCCCCAACCACGAGGCCAACCCCCTCGACCCGGCCAACATCGTCGACCTCCAGCGGCGGGTCCGGGAGACCGGCGCCGACATCGGCCTGGCCTTCGACGGCGACGCCGACCGCTGCTTCGTCGTCGACGAGCGCGGCGAACCCGTCTCCCCGTCCGCGATCACCGCCCTCGTCGCGGCGCGCGAACTCGCCAAGCACGGCGGCGGAACCGTCATCCACAACTGCATCACCTCCTGGTCCGTCCCCGAGGTCGTGAAGGAGGCCGGCGGGACGGCCGTCCGCACCCGCGTCGGCCACTCCTTCATCAAGCAGGAGATGGCCACGACCGGCGCCATCTTCGGCGGCGAGCACTCGGCCCACTACTACTTCCGCGACTTCTGGAACGCCGACACCGGCATGCTCGCCGCCCTGCACGTCCTCGCCGCCCTCGGCGGGCAGCAGGGCCCGCTCTCCGGGCTGGTCGCCGAGTACGACCGCTACGCCGGCTCCGGAGAGATCAACAGCACCGTCGCCGACCAGGCCGCGTCCATGGCCGCCGTCGAAGCCGCCTACGCCAGCCGTCAGGGCCTGGAGCTGGACCACCTCGACGGGCTCACCGTCACCGGACCCGACTGGTGGTTCAACCTCCGCCCCTCCAACACCGAGCCGCTGCTGCGGTTGAACGTCGAGGCCAGGGACGAGGAGACCATGGGCCGGGTCCGCGACGAGGTCCTGACCGTCGTCCGCGCCTGACCTCCGCCGGCACCTCCCCCGGACCGGCGCCGCCGACCCGACGGCGCCGTCCCCCTGCCGCTTTCTCTTATAC
>NZ_VJYK02000384.1 GCF_007097205.2 Streptomyces alkaliterrae | reverse complement strand
CGCCCGTCCCGCCCGTCGCTTCCGTCGCACGTGTCGCGTGGGTCGTCTGTGTGGAGGCCGTGCTCATGTGCTTCCCCTCGTCCCCGGTCGCCCGGTTTCCGCCCGGTGCCGCTCGGTGCGCTCTCCCCGGCGTCGCGCGGCTGGGCACTCCCCGCGGGACCGTCCGGTGCCGGACCGGTACGCGGCGTCCCGACCCTCGGCCGGCGGGGTGCCGCCAGGGGGCGGCGCCCGTGTCCGCCACGTGGCGCCCTCGCATAGTGCCACCGCGCATGCGCCTCGCGCATCGACTTGGCACCCATCCGGCGCATCATGGAGCAATGCGAGCAGTAGTTCAGAGGGTGAACGGCGCCAGTGTGACGGTCGAGGGCGAGACGGTCGGGGAGATCGTCGGCGAGGGCCTGTGCGTCCTGGTCGGCGTCACCCACGACGACACCCCGCAGCACGCGGAGCGCCTGGCCCGGAAGTTGTGGAGCCTGCGGATCCTGGCGGGCGAGAAGTCCTGTTCCGACGTGGCGGCGCCGCTGCTGGTGATCAGCCAGTTCACGCTGTACGGGGACGCCCGCAAGGGCCGCCGCCCGACGTGGAACGCGGCGGCGCCGGGGCCGGTCGCCGAGCCGCTGGTGGCCGAGGTGTGCGCGCGGCTGCGGGAGCTGGGCGCGGAGGTCGCCGAGGGCCGGTTCGGCGCGGACATGAAGGTCTCACTCGTCAACGACGGCCCCTTCACCGTGCTGTTGGAGGTGTGACGAGAGAGCGGGACGGCCCGGTGTCGGGCGGGGATGTGGACACCGGACCGTCCCGCGTCGAGGGGGCGCTACTTGACCGAGCCGGCCATCACGCCCTGCACGAAGTGCCGTTGGAAGGCGAAGAACACCGCCAGCGGCACCACCAGCGACAGGAACGCACCCGGCGCGAGCACCGAGATGTTGCTGCCGAACTGCCGCATCTCCTGCTGCAGCGCGACCGTCAGCGGCTGGGACTCGCTGTCTGCGAACAGCAGCGCCACGAGCATGTCGTTCCACACCCACAGGAACTGGAAGATGGCCAGGCTGGCGATGGCCGGGCGGCCCAGCGGCAACACGAGCTGCACGAAGATCCGCCACTCGCCGCCGCCGTCCATCCGGGCGGCCTCCAGCATCTCCCGGGGGATCTGCGCGAAGTAGTTGCGCAGCAGGAACACCGCGAACGGCAGCCCGTAGGCGACGTGGAAGAGCACCACGCCCGGGATCGTGCCGAACAGCCCGATCTCACCGAAGAGTTTGGCCACCGGCAGCAGACCGATCTGGATCGGCACCACCAACATGCCCACCACGACGAGGAAGATGACGTCCCGCCCGGGGAACTCCAGCCATGCGAAGGCGTATCCGGCCAGCGAGGCGAGCAGCACCACCAGCAGCGTCGTCGGCACCGAGATCAGCACGGTGTTCCAGAACGCCGAGGTGATCGCGGAGTTCTCCAGCAGCGCGGTGTAGTTCTCCAGCGTGAGCTGGCTCGGGTCGGTGAAGGACGTCCACCAGCCGCCGGACGCGTTGTCCCGGTCGTTCCGCAGGGAGGAGAGGAACAGACCGGCCAGCGGCGTGAGCCAGACCAGCCCGACCAGCAGCAGCACGACCTGCACCACGCCGCTGCCGAGCCGCTTCATGATCCAGCCGACCGGCCCGCCGCGCGGGGGACGCGACGCCGCCCGCCGCCGCCGGCGTCCGGACTTCGGTGTGGCGACGGCCCGCCCGGCGTCCGCGTCGGGGCGGGGCACCTCGGTGATGCCGGGGGCGCTCATGACTCGCTCCTGCGGAAACGTCGGATGTTGAAGATCATCGCGGGGACCACGAGGGCCAGCAGCAGCACGGCGAGCGCGCTGCCCAGTCCCTGGTCGTTGCCGCCGCCGAAGGACACCAGCCACATCTGGGTGGCCAGTACGTTGGCGTCCTCCTGGACGGGGCCCGGGGCGATGATGTAGACGAGGTCGAAGACCTTCATCACGTTGATCACCAGCGTCACGAACACCACGGTGAGGACGGGCGCGAGCAGCGGCACGGTGATGCGGTGGAAGATCTGCCACTCGTTGGCGCCGTCCATCCGGGCGGCCTCCAGCGTCTCGCGCGGCATCGCGGCGAGTCCGGCGCCGATCAGCACCATCGCGAAGCCCGTCCAGATCCACAGGTAGGCGCCGATGACGGCCGGTGTGATCAGTGCCGGGCCGAGCCAGTTGACGCCCTGGTAGGGCTCGGCGAAGTTCGCCGCCGGCAGCCGCAGGGTGTACGAGCCGTCGGCGAGGCCGGTGAAGCTGTACGAGCCGTCGTCGGCGGTGGTGGTCCGGGCGGCGACGCCGCCGCCGTCCGTCACCGCCTCGACGGTCATCCCCGGCAGGCCCTGTTCCTTCGGGTCGACGACGCCCGGCTCGCCACCGCCACCCGGGGTGAAGTCCAGGTAGACGACGCCGCGCAGCTCGTCGTCACCGGCCGGGACGGCGGCAGCGGCGGCGGCCGGTCCGGCGCCGGACGGCACCTCGGTGGGCGGCACGCCGACCAGACCGAGCGGCACGCTCTGCCCGGGGCGGGCGGTCGCCTCGGTGCGGTAGCCGCCGTCGGCGGACACCAGGCCGTCGCCCTCGCGGGCCCGGGCCTTCGGGTAGGGCGAGGAGTCGGTGAAGGTGTCGTGCACCCCGACGACCACGGCGTTGATGACCCCGCGCTCGGGGTTCTGCTCGTAGGCGAGGCGGAAGATGATGCCCGCGGCGAGGAAGGACACCGCCATCGGCAGGAACAGCACCAGCTTGAACGCCGTCGCCCAGCGGATCTTCTCGGTCAGGACGGCGAGCACGAGCCCGAGCCCGGTGAGCAGGACGGGGGCGACGACGACCCAGATGGTGCTGTTCCTGACGGCCTTGAGGGTGGCCGGGTCGCGGAACATCTCGACGTAGTTGGCGCCGCCGACGAACTTGTCGCCGGAGGCGTCGAAGAGGCTGCGGCCGATGGAGAAGAACACCGGGTAGAGCACCAGCGCGCCGAGGAGCAGCAGCGCGGGCAGCACGAACACCCAGGCGATCATTCTCCGACGCCGCTGAGCGCGGCGCCGCGGGTTCGCGGCGCCGCGAGCGGGGGCTGTGGAGGACATGCCCTACTTCTCCTAGCTCAGCCGTTGCCGAAGGCCTTGGCCGCGGCGGCTTCCAGCTTGGCCGCGGTGGCCTTCGGGTCGGACGGGTCGCGGAGGAAGTCCTGGAGGAGCTTCCACTGGCCGGCGCCCTTGGTGCCGCCGAACGCGGCCGGCGCCTGGTCGGACATGTCGAAGCGGACGGAGTCGCCGGCGTCGACGAGCGACTTGGCGATCTCACGCGTGGTGTCGTCGCCGTATGCGGACAGGTCGAGGGACTTGTTCGGGGAGATGTAGCCGCCGGCGCCGGCCCACACCTCGGCGGCCTCCGGGCTCGCCAGGAACTCCATCAACCGCATCGCGGCCTTCTGGTTCTTGCCTTCCTTGAGGACCACCGCCGCGTCGCCGCCGCTGACCACCGGGGCGTCACCGCCGCCGACACCGGGGAACGGGAAGAACTTCGCGTCCTCGCCGAGCTTGCGGTCGAACTGGTCCTTGGCGATGCCGCCGACGAAGTCGCCCTCGTAGACCATCGCCGCCTTCGGCTCGGGGCCGAAGACCTGCTCGACGGAGGTCGGGAAGTCGGTGCGCAGCGCGCCGGCCGAGCCCTTGTACAGCAGGTCCTTGTCGGCGAACAGCTCGCCGAGTGTGGTGAGCGCCTTGACGACGGTGTCGTCCGTCCACGGCATGGTGTGGTCGGCGAGCTTGTCGTAGTTGGCCGGTCCGGCCTGCGAGAGGTAGATGTTCTCGAACCAGTCGGTGAGCGTCCAGCCGTCCTCGCCGGCGACGGCGAACGGGGAGGTGCCGGAGTCGCCGATGGTGCGGGCGGCCTTCAGCATGTCCTCGTAGCTCTTCGGCGGCTTGACGCCGGCCTGGTCGAAGGCGTCCGGGCGGTACCAGACGGTCGACTTGTTGGCGGCCTTGAAGTACAGGCCGTAGAACTTGTCGCCGACGGTGCCGTAGTCCTTCCACACGTTGGCGAAGTTCCGCGCGGTCGCCATCTCGACCTTCTCGGACAGCGGCACCAGCCAGCCCTTCTTGGCGAACTGCTGGACCACGCCGACCTGCGGCACCATCACGACCTCGGGCGCCTGCTTGCCCTCGATCTTGCTGCCGACGAACGTGGAGACGTTGTCTCCGGAGGCGACGAGCTTGACGTCGGCGCCGGTCTCGTCGGTGAAGGCCTTGAGCACCTTCTTGAAGTTCTCGGCCTCCACGCCGGTCCACACGGCTGCCACCGTGAGGTTCTGACCGCTGAGCTCCTTGCCGGCCGGGCCGCTGGTGTCGCCGCCGCAGGCGGTGGCGCCGATGCTGAGGGCGAGCGCGCCGGCGGTGACGGCGGCTATGCGCCCGGTCTTCTGGCGTCGTGTCGGTCTCATGATGGTCCCTTCGTCAGGGTCGGGGTGCGGGATGG
>NZ_VJYK02000383.1 GCF_007097205.2 Streptomyces alkaliterrae | reverse complement strand
CCAATCCAGGGTGAAGACCCATCGCTCGTCCGGACGACCTTGCCGTTTCACAGTGATCCAGTACGTCAGTGTCACACTGCGATTGAGATGGTGGTCGACTGAGAGGTCGGTGATGTCAAACGTGACCGCGCCGTCACCGGTGGTGTACGAACGTGCCAGAGCCTGCTCAGCGGGTGTCTCAGCGGTCATGTTTGCCTCGGGCCTTTCGTCGTCAGCACGCGGCTCCAGCCTGGCCTTCGGCGAGGCTGGCTTCTGCGGCAGGCTTTTTGTTGACAGTGTAGGCGGTCAATAGGTCGCCCACGCCGGCAGGTGTGCCGATGAGAGTGCGAAACTTCTCTTCAGGCGGGCAGGTGTTCGAGTAGGAGGAATAGCCTCCGCGTCCATTGGGGAGACCGGACCATATTGCGGCACGTATTCTCTTGTCCATCGTTTTGTTCCAGCCGTGGCGCTTCTTGATGTGCTTCCAGCCCCACCTCGCGGTTCCACAGCGCAGTGTGTACTTGGCGGGGCCGCGAAAGTACTCGCGAACGACGTAATTTCGCTCTTTGCGCTTGCATGTTTCGCCGATTTTTCCGACGGGGATTTGATTGGTTGCCTCGATCGGATAGTCAGAGGGTGTGGCTATTTCACTTGTGGTGATTTCGTCTGCTGTTTCGAAGGATTCCGTGGCGGAGGCGGAGCTAGTCGCCGGGTATAGTAGAGCCGACGTGGTGATAGCGGCGGTTACTATCGCCTTCACCGTGTTTGAATATTGCGTCATTAGATCCCCCTTCATGGAAGGCGCCTCCGTGGTCGGCGGAGACGTGAAGTCGAACGTCTCGTACGTTATCAACTCGCTACGGGGTGTGGGCTGAGTGGACTAGCTTTCCTGTGTGACGGTGGACACGTCGTGAGCCTTGCATGTCTCTTTAACATCCCAGTGTTTGACGTGGCGTCAGCATTTTGCGAACGCGTGTCGGCGCGGGCTCACCCCGCGCGTAGGTTGACTTCCCGGTCACCTCCTGGCGTGTTGTCGAAGACATTGGAGAATGGCCGAGTTAAGGCTTCCCTTCAGGGAGAAAGTGGCGTATAGCCCAGGGGAACTGAGCCCAGTACGTGCCAGGGGCCACGATGACTTCCTCGACGTTCTTCCCTGTTCGTGGTGCGTGGATCATCTTGTTGCTGCCGATGTACAGACCGACGTGGCCCCAGTTCCCGTCGTTGTTGAACACGATCAGATCGCCTGGCCGAATCCGGTCCTTCGACATGCTGGCTTTATCGAGCAGTAGCGACGTCACCTGTCGATGGGTTTGGGAGGCGCCCTGTTCCACGGATGGGTGATGTCGACGAGTTTGGGAGGCGCTGGGGTTCTTGCCAGGGCAGCATCGGGATGCTCCTGGTGAAAGGTGCTGGTCATGCCGCGGATGTCGAAGGTCGAGCTGTACGCGGCGATCCGGCGTGACCACCGTGGCGGCATGTCGATGCGGGAGCTTGAGCGTAAGCACGGTGTGACGTGGCGGACGGTGCGGAAGGCGTTGGACTCGTCCTGGCCGGAGCCGCGCAAGAAGCTGCCGCCGCGGGCGACCGGAGTGGACCGCAACAAGCCGGTGATCGACGAGATCCTGCGGGCGGACCTGGACGCGCGCCGCGCAAGCAGCGGCACACGGTCACCCGGATCTTCCACCGGCTGGTCGAGGAACACGGCGCCGACGTTTCCTACGGGATGGCCGCTACTACGTCGCAGCCCGGAAGCCCGAAATCCTGGTCGAGTCGGGCAAAGCCCCGCTGGAGGCGTTCGTCCCCCAGACCCACCAGCCCGGTCACGAGGCGGAGGTCGACTTCGGCGACGTCACGATCCGCCTCGCCGGCGAGCTGGTGACCTGCTACCTGTTCTCCTTCCGCCTGTCGTATTCCGGCAAGGCCGTCCATCGCGTGTTCGCGTCCTGCGGCCAGGAGGCGTTCTTCGAAGGCCACGTCCACGCGCTGCGGACGCTGGGCGGGGTCCCGCGAACCAAGGTCCGCTACGACAACCTCAAGGCGGCCGTCGCCCGCGTGCTCGGGCTGAGCCGGGCGAGGGTGGAGACGGACCGGTGGATCGCGTTCAAGTCGCACTACGGCATTGAAAGCTTCTACTGCCGCCTGGGCATCGAGGGCGCCCACGAGAAGGGCGGCGTCGAGGGACAGATCGGCTACTTCCGCCGCAATCACTTCGTCCCGGTTCCCGAGGTGTCCTCGCTCGCCGAGCTGAACGAGATGGTCGAGCAGTGGGACCGGCAGGACGACGCCCGCCGGATCGGCTCCAGATCCCGGACCATCGCCGAGGACTTCGCGCTCGAACGACCACTGCTGATGCCGTTGCCGGAGGAGCCGTTCGAGACAGGGCGGCTGTTCACGCCGCGGGTCGACCGCTATGGCCAGATCCCGGTCCGCACGAACCGCTACTCGGTCCCCATCCGGCTGATCGGCAAACGGGTAAGGGTCATCCTTCACGCCTCTCACCTGGTGGTTTACGACCAGAACGTGGAAGTGGCCCGGCACGAACGACTGATCGCCAAAGGGTGCCGTCCGCCTGGATCTGGACCACTACCTGGAGGTCCTGGTCCGCGCAAGCCCGGGCGCCTTCCCCGGCTCGACCGCTCTCGAACAGGCCCGTTCGGCGGGCAGGTTCACCCCGATCCACGACGCCTGGTGGACCCAGGCCATGAAGATCCACGGCGAGCGGGACGGCACCCGCGCGCTCATCGAGGTGCTGCTACTCGGACGCCACATGACGCACGAACATGTCGTCGCCGGCCTGGCCGCAGCCCTGCGGGCCGGGGCCATGACCGCGGATGCGGTCGCGCTGGAGGCCCGCAAGGCCGCCAGGCCGAGACCGCACCGGGTGCCCGGACCCTCGGCCAGCCGCCGGCGACGGTGACGTTCCTGCACGAGTGGCGACTCGCGCATCTTCCGCCGGACACCAGGCCGCTGCCCTCGGTGCCTCACTACGACCAGTTGCTCCGACGCCGCCGCACCAGCGGCAGCGGCCACCGTGAGGGAGAAGCGCAGTGACCATGCCCCGACAGCGAGGCTTGACCGAGCAGGCCGCCGACGCCGCAATCGACTCCGCCTGCTGCGGCTGCCGTCGATCCGCAACGAGTTCTCCGACATCGCCGACCGGGCGATCAAGGACCAGATGACCTACCGCGGCTTCCTCGCCGAACTACTGATGGCCGAGTGCGACGACCGGGCCCGCCGCCGCTCGGAGAGGCGGATCAAGGCAGCCGGCTTCCCGCGGGAGAAGTCCCTGCGGTCCTTCGACTTCGACGCCAACCCGAACATCGACCCGGCCACCATCCACACCCTCGCCAGCTGCGAATGGATCAAGAAGAGCCAGCCGCTCTGCCTGATCGGCGACTCCGGCACCGGCAAGTCCCACATGCTCATCGGCCTGGGAACCGAGGCCGCGATGAAGGGCTACCGCGTCCGCTACACCCTCGCCACCAAGCTGGTGAACGAGCTGGTCGAGGCCGCGGACGAGAAGCAGCTGAACAAGACCATCGCCCGCTACGGCCGTGTCGATCTGCTCTGCATCGACGAACTTGGCCACATGGAACTCGACCGTCACGGCGCCGAACTCCTCTTCCAGGTCCTGACCGAACGCGAGGAGAAGAACAGCGTCGCGATCGCCTCCAACGAGTCGTTCGGCGGCTGGAGCAAGACGTTCACCGCCCCCCCGCCTCTGCGCGGCCATCGTCGACCGACTCACCTTCAACGGAACCATCATCGAGACCGGCACCGACTCCTAGCGCCTCGCCAGCACCCGAGCCTGAACCGAACAACCCGCAGCGGGCTGACCCCTGAAACCGCTGGACTGCTGGTCAGGGCACCTGTCAGGCTCCGCCTCGTGGAGATACTTGATGTCCTGACCAGCATGGCGAAGACAGGTCGGCTGGGCCCGGGTCGCCGAGTCTTGGCGTTGGCGAGTCGAACTCCCTTCCCTCTACGGCCGCTTCGACCTCCACTACGATGGCCGAGGCGCGGCCAAACTGCTGGAGTACAACGCCGACACACCCACCTCCCTGGTCGAAGCCGCCTCCCCGCAGTGGTTCTGGATGGAGGAACGCTTCCCTGGTGCCGACCAGTGGAACTCCCTCCACGAGCGCTTGGTGGATGCCTGGCGCGTCCAGGCCGAGCTGCTCCCGCCCGGCGCCCCGGTCCACTTCGCGCACTCCTGGGACGACGAGATGGGCGAGGATCTGATGACGGTCGCCTACCTTCAGGAAGCCGCTGAGCAGGCCGGCCTGGAGACGGTGTCGATCGCCATGGAGGAGATCGGCTGGGACCGCCTGTCCGGCCGCTTTGTCGATCAACGCCTGCGCTTCATCCGCTCGTGTTTCAAGCTCTACCCGTGGGAGTGGATGGTCGAGGACCGCTTCGCCCCACAGGTACTGGAAACCCTCGACAACGGCGGCGGCAGCGGCAGCACGCTCTGGATCGAGCCCGCCTGGAAAATGCTGCTGTCGAACAAAGCACTACTCGCGATCCTCTGGGAGATGTTCCCCGGCCACCCCAACCTTCTCCCCGC
>NZ_VJYK02000382.1 GCF_007097205.2 Streptomyces alkaliterrae | reverse complement strand
GCCCCACCACCGGCCGCCCCGGCCCCACCGGCGGCGCCGGGCGCGGAAGTGCGCTCGGCGCCGCCGGTGGGTTTGACGCGCACACGGTCAGTTGTGGCCGAACTTCTTCGCCTGGCGCTTGCGTTCCGTCTTCGAACCGACGGACGAGGCCGTCGACTCCATCTGCTCGGCGGCGCCCGTGCTCTGCTCCGGCGCCGCCTTGCCGGTATCGGACGCCTTCGGTCGCATGCGGTTCTTGTTCTTGGCCATGCTGACCTCCTGGTCATCGGGTGTGTGGCCACAATCAGGCTTGCACGACCGGATGTTCTCCGCATATCAGACATATCCAAAAGTGGGGCCCTCGCGCGCCCGCTTGTCCCCTGCTCGCCCTCTTCCCGTCGTCTCCCGCCACGCCGATGATCGAGTCCGGCTGATAACGCCGGTACGGTCGGGCAGACTCTGAGCAGACTCAAGGCAAGCAGGCCCTGACCGCCCGCGGTGGTCCGTGTGATGCGAGGAAACCGAGGAAAGTGGGTGCGCCGTGGACCGTTGCGTTGTTCTCGTGGACGCCGGCTATCTGTTGGGAGCGGCGGCGAGTCTCCTCGCCGGTGAGCCGATGCGGTCACGGATCACCGTGGACCATTCGGCGCTCATCAGAGGGCTGCGTGAGCGCGCGGAGGCCGACACCGGCCGGGACCTGCTGCGCATCTACTGGTTCGACGGCGCTCCCGACCGGGTGCCGCAGCCGGAGCATCGCAGACTGCGGGTGATGCCGCGGGTGACGGTCCGCCTGGGCGCCCTCACCCGCAGCGAGGGTCGCTGGGCGCAGAAGGGCGTCGACGCCGCGATGCACGCCGAACTCACCGAACTCGCCCGCAACCGGGCCTGCTCCGACATCGTGCTGGTCACCGGCGACGGGGACCTGCTGCCCGGGCTGATGTCGGCCAAGGAACACGGCGTCGCCGTACACCTGTGGGCCGTCCAGGCCGCCGACGGCGACTACAACCAGTCCGAGGACCTGGTGGCCGAGGCCGACGAGCGGCGGGTGCTCGACCGGGAGTGGATCACCCGCGCGGTCCGGGCCAGGGACGTCGCCGGGCCGTGTGCGCCGCAGCCCCCCACCCGGCCGGAGATCGCCGCCATCCTCTCCGCGCCGCTGCCCGAGCCGCCCGCGGCCAAGAACGGCAGCCGCCCCGCGCCCGCCGAGCCCAGGGACGAGCCCCAACCGGCAAAAGGGGTGCCCACCCCACGCGATCTCGCCGCGCTCGGCCGGTCCGCCGCCGCCAGTCAGCAGCAGCCCGCGAACGCCACCCTGCGGTGGTCGTCGGACCGGGGCTGGGTCGAGCGCGGCGGAGTCGTCGAGCCCCCGGAGGCCGCCACGCTTCCCACGCTCGCCCAGCTCACCACCGCAGAGCAGCGATGGGCCGACCGCGAGGAGGACATCACCACCGTCAGCGGCGACCCTTTCGAGGTCGGGCAGGTCTTCGCGGGACGCTGGTTCGACCGGCTGGTCAGCCGGGCGGACGCCGACCGGCTCTTCGAGCAGTACCCGCGCATCCCGCACCGCATCGACGGCGAGCTGCTGCGCTACGCGGCCCGCTTCGGCCTGCTCGCGCACAAGGACGACCAGATCGACGAGAACGACCGCTACGCCATCCGGGCCGGTTTCTGGCGGCAGATCGGCGACCGCACCGGTCGGGAGCACCCGTCACCCGCGGAGTGAGCCCGGGTGACGGGACGGCGGTGGCGGGCGCGTACGCTGGTGGCTCGTGGAGACAGGCGCACGGCACAGCAAGACGGTGGACGGAAACGCCGAGGACACCGTCAGCGCTGCGGGCACGGCACACGCCGCCGCGGGCCCGGCGCCCGCCGCGATCACCGTGACCGACCTGGTCAAGACCTACCCCGCGCGCCGCGCCCGCCGCGGCCGCCCGGTGGCGGAGCCGGTGCGGGCGAGCGACGGCATCAGCCTCGGTGTGCGGCGCGGCGAGGTCTTCGGACTGCTCGGCCCCAACGGCGCCGGCAAGTCGACACTCGTCCGCCAGCTCACCGGACTGCTGCGCCCGGACTCCGGGGAGATCCACGTACTCGGCCACGACCTGGTGCGCCACCCGCAGCGGGCGGCGCGACTGCTCGCCTACCTCGGCCAGGAGACCACCGCGCTGGACGAGCTGTCGGTGCTCCTCGCCGCCGAGACGACCGCCCGGCTGCGCGGCCTGGCCGCCGACGCGGCCCGCGCCGAGGCGACCGCCGTACTCGCCGAGCTGGGCCTGACGCCGCTGGCCGAACGCCCGCTCAAGCGCCTGTCCGGCGGTGAGCGCCGACTGGCCCACGTGGCCGCCGCGCTGGTCGGCGAACGCGGCCTGCTCGTCCTGGACGAGCCGACCACCGGCATGGACCCGCTGGCCCGCCGCGCGGTGTGGGCGGCGATCGACCGCCGCCGCGCCGAACGCGGCACGACCGTCCTGCTGGTCACCCACAACGTCATCGAGGCGGAGACCGTCCTGGACCGGGTCGCCGTGATCGACCAGGGCCGGGTCATCGCCTGCGACACCCCCGGCGGCCTCAAGGCCCTCGTCGGGGACGACGTCCGGCTGGACCTGGTGTGGCGCTCCGAACCCCCCCTGCACGTCCCCGAGGTCGCGGCCCTGGAGGGCCAGGCCCAGCGCACCGGCCGCCGCTGGACGCTGCGGCTCTCCCCGGCCGACGCCCGCGCGGCGGTCACCGCCGTCACCAGCGGACCGGCCTTCGCCGCGCTGGACGACTTCACCCTCGCCACGCCCAGCCTGGAGGACGTCTACCTCGCGCTCGGCGGCAGCGGCGAGGGCCTTGTCCGAATGTGAGAACGTGTACCCGGCAGCGAGCCGAAGGTACGAGAAGAAGGTAAGGGTGAGGGGCGTGAGCACACTCTCCGCCGAGGCGGGGACCGGACGTCCCACGGCAGGCGGCGGCGAGCCCGTCGTCGGCGCGACCGTTCCGGAAGCCGCCGAGCCCGCCGAACTCGCGCCCGCCGCCCGCCTCTGGCCGGCGCTGTCGGCCGTCTACCGGGCCCAGCTGTCCCGGGCCAGGGTCGCCCGCATCCCGCTGCTCTTCGTCGCCACCTTCCAGTCCATCGGCATCATGGTGCTGATGCGCGGCGTCGTCGCCGCCGGACCGGGGGAGGAGGCCCGGGCGGTCGTCGCCGGCGCCAGCGTGCTGGTCGTCGCCTTCGTCGGGCTCAACCTGCTGGCCCAGTACTTCGGCCAGCTCCGCGCCGCCGGCGGCCTGGACCACTACGCGACGCTGCCGGTGCCCCCGGCGGCGGTGGTGCTCGGGGTCGCGGCGGCGTACGCGTCCTTCACCGTGCCGGGGGTACTGGTCACCGCGCTCACCGGCAGCCTGCTCTTCCAACTTCCGCTCACCGGACTGTGGGTGCTGCTCGCCGTCATCCCGCTCTCCGGCGCGGCACTGGCCGGGCTGGGCGCCGCGCTCGGCCTGCTCGCGCCGCGCCCCGAACTCGCCACGGTCTGCGGCCAGCTCGGCATGTCGGCGGCGCTGCTGCTGGGTGTGCTGCCGCCGTCCGGCATGCCGCTTCCGCTGCAGTGGGCGCGGGACCTGCTGCCCTCCACCTACGGCGTGGAGGCGCTGATGGCCACCTTCGAACCGGCACCGGACTGGGGCTCGGTCATGGTCGACCTCGGCGTCTGCGCGGCCGTCGGAGTGGTCTCCCTGCTCCTGGCGGCCTGGGCGTACCGGCACGCCGCCCGCCGCTGACCCCGCCGGGTCCGGCTGTTCGGCGGACCCGTGGCGGACGGTCGGCGCGGCGGCCTGGCACGATGTGCGGGTGAGCGCACCCACTCCCTCCCCGGACCCGCACGGCTCCTCCCGGCCACAGCCGCCCTACGACCCCTGGGCGCACCGCCCGGAGAAGGACGGCTCGACGCCGCCGCCCGCCCCTGCCGCGCCGGCCGCCGAGCCGGCGGACGGCGGGCAGGGCTGGGGCGCGCCGGGCGCCGGCGTGCGCCCGGAAGACCGGCTGGAGCTCGGGCTCGTCCGCCCCGGCGATCTGCGCAACCTGCTGGTCGTCGCCGGCTTCGTGGCGCTCGCCGGGGTTGTGCTGGGCCTGCTGTGGCTGTGGCTCGCGCCGGGCGTGCCGTACATCTCCGACGGCCAGCGCGCCTACCTCCAGAACAGCGAGGCGGAGCACGGCGTCGCCGTCGACGGCACGTACGCGCTGCTCGCCGCGGGTATCGGAGCGCTCTGCGGCGTCGCGGCCTTCCTCGCCCGGCGCTCGGGCGGTGTCGGCGTGGTGGTCGGGCTCGCGCTGGGCGGAGTGCTCGGTTCGATGGTCGGCCGGCTGCTCGGCGAGCTGCTCGGACCCGGTGGTGATCTCACCGCGCGGGCGGCGGAGGCCGGACGCGGCGGCGTCTTCGACGGGCCGCTGCGGCTGGAGGCCGAAGTGGCCATACTGGTAT
The DNA here is from genome assembly GCF_007097205.2 of Streptomyces alkaliterrae. Lineage (GTDB taxonomy): Bacteria > Actinomycetota > Actinomycetes > Streptomycetales > Streptomycetaceae > Streptomyces > Streptomyces alkaliterrae. The sequence goes on along the minus strand of NZ_VJYK02000382.1, from coordinate 122 downwards.
GGCCGTTGGCCGCCCTACTGACCCACCTGCTGGTCACCGCCCTCTTCGGCCCCCGAGACGAGGACCCGGCCGCCCCGGCCGTAGCCGTCGGTCCGGCAGGCCCCGCCCCCTTGCCCTTATAC
>NZ_VJYK02000381.1 GCF_007097205.2 Streptomyces alkaliterrae | reverse complement strand
GTGTCCGGGAGACCGGTCATGAGGGGGATGATGACGGCTCGGACACCATGTCCCGGTCACGACACACGCGGTGTGTCGCAGGCCGTAGGGTTGCCGGGAAGAGCAGTTCGCGCCATCCCCAGCGGCGGACAAGGGCGGGGATGGCCGAGAAACCACCGCGAACGTGGAGGACAGCAAGCATGTCGGTCCCCGAGCCAACGGCCGAGACCCGTTGGCGCTGCACCCTGTGCGGCAACCTCACCCGTTTTGACGTCACCCGCAGCAGCCGGGTGGTGGAGTACGTCCACCTGGACCTGGCCGGCGAGCCGAAGGTGGAGGAACGGGAGGTACTGAGCGAGACGCTGGAGTCGGTGCGCTGCCGTTGGTGCAACGCGGTCGACCAGGTCGAGCTGGTCGACCGGCCCGGCGCGCAGGTCTGAGCGGACGGGCGGTGTGAGCGGTGGAGGAGTCGACCGGCGGTGAGCCGGAGCGGGAGCGGCGGCCCGCCGAGGAGTCGCACCGTCCGCTGCCGGAGAAGGTGCGGCGGCGGGTGGTCGCGCTCACCGGCGAGGCCCTCGGTGGGCTGACCGTCGCCGACCTGCCCGCTCCGCTGCGCCAGTACGCCCGCTTCGCCCCTGCCCGTCGTGTCCGGTTCGGCGGCAACGCGATGGCCGCCGCGCTGGAGTCCGACCCGGTGTTCCGGCAGCGGATCGGGGAGCGGCTGCGGGAGGCCGACGCCGAGCTGGCGCAGGCGTTGGAGGGCGGCACGCCGCCGGCCGCGGCCGACCCGGTGGACGTGGCCGCTTTCGCCTACGTCCTCCGCCCCGTCGACTGGGACAAGCTCGTCCAGACCGCCGGGGAGGAGGCGCAGCGCGCCCAGGCGGAACGCGCCGGCGAACAGGCCGAGCGTGAACTGGCCCGACTCCGGGAGGAGTTGGCGCAGGCGCAGAGCGCCGCGCGGGACGAGGCCGGGCGGCTGAGAGGCGAACTGGAGGCGGCGCGCAAGGAGAACGACTCCCTCCACCGCAAGCTGCGCAGCGCGGTGAGCGACGTCAAGCGCGGTGAGGCCGCGGTGCGCAGAGCGAAGGCCGAGGCCGAGGAGGCGCGCGCCCAGGCGGCGGCGCAGAAGGCCGCCGCGGACAGTGAGGCGCGCCGGCTGCGGGCCCGCGTCGCCGAGGCGGAGGCCGCGCTGGAGGCGGGGCGGCGCGCGGTGCGCGAGGGCCGCAGCGTGGAGGACATGCGGGTGCGGCTGCTGCTGGACACCGTGCTGGACGCCGCCCAGGGGCTGCGCCGGGAGCTGGCGTTGCCGCCGGCGACGCACTCGCCGGCGGATCTTGTGGACGCCGTCGAGCCCGGCCGGTTGAGCCCGAAGGACATCGCCCACCGGGCGCTGTCGGAGGAGGACCCGGCGCTGCTCGACCAGTTGCTCGCGCTGCCGAGGGTGCACCTGCTGGTCGACGGTTACAACGTCACCAAGACCGGTTATCCCTCGCTGCCGTTGGAGAAGCAGCGTTTGCGGCTGTTGGGTGGTTTGTCCATGTTGGCGGCGCAGTCGGGGGCGGAGGTGACGTGTGTCTTCGACGGGGCCGAGTTGGCCGCGCCGGTGCTGCTCGCGCCGCCGCGCGGAGTGCGGGTGCTGTTCAGCAAACCGGGGCAGACCGCCGACGAGTTGATCCGCAGGCTGGTGCGGGCCGAGCCGGAGGGGCGTCCCGTGGTGGTCGTCTCCACGGACCGGGAGGTCGCCGACGGTGTCGCGGCGGCCGGTGCCCGACCTGTCCCATCCGTCCTGCTCCTGAAGAGACTTGGCCGCACCTGAGTCGACGGTACGCGAGGCCATGGAAGCGGCCGGAAGTGTCCCTTGTCACCTCTTGGGGTGATCGACGCCTACGGAACGTCAGTTGACGGTCGCGGCGTGTGCGGCAATGGTAAAGGATCGCGCCGGACCGTGAGATTTTCCGGGCGAAGATTTGAAGCCGTCCCACGGCCCTCGCTAGTCTCAGGGCCCGAACCTTCGCACGGTTGATCGCCCATCCGGGGTGGCGGCGAAGGTACCGCCGAATCCGCGGCGTTCGCGCGGAGCCGGGGGCGCCCCTCCCGGGCGCACTTCCGGCAGGCGGCTGAGGAAGAAGGAGCTCGCCCCAGTGGCGTCCCACCGTCGTCCCAAGCAGCCGAGCCGTACGCGCGTCACCGTACTCACCGCCACCGCGGCCGCGGCGGTCGCCGTCACGGCGCACACCGCCCAGGCCGACCCGAACCCGTCCAAGTCGGACGTCAAGGCGAAGGTCGACAAGCTCTACAAAGAGGCGGGCGCGGCGACGGAGAAGTACAACGGCGCCAAGGAGAAGCACGACAAGCTCCAGAAGCAGATATCCCGCCTCCAGGACTCGGTCGCCCGCAGCCAGGACGAACTGAACAAGCTGCGCAACGGGCTCGGCGCGATGGCCACCGCCCAGTACCGCACCGGCTCCATCGACCCGTCGATGCAGCTGCTGCTCTCCGCCGACCCCGACTCCTACCTGGCCAAGGCCGCCACGCTGGACCAGCTCAGCGGCAAGCAGGCCGGCGCGCTCAAGCAGATCCAGGACCAGCAGCGTTCCCTGGAGCAGCAGCGCAAGGAGGCCAAGGACAAGCTGTCCCAGCTCGACAGCACCCGCCAGGAGCTGAACAAGAAGAAGCAGAGCATCCAGGGCAAGCTCGCCGAGGCCCAGACGCTGCTCAACCGCCTCACCGCCGCCGAACGGGCCGAGATAGCCCGGCAGGAGGCCGCGGAGGCCGAGCGCGCCAGCCGCTCCGCCGGTGACCGCGCCGACCTCGGCTCGCCCGGCAACACCGCCCCGCCGGCCCAGGGCCGCGCCTCCTCGGCGTACGCCGCCGCGCAGAGCAAGGTCGGCAGCCCGTACGTGTGGGGCGCCACCGGCCCCAACTCCTTCGACTGCTCCGGCCTCACCCTCTGGGCGTTCCAGCAGGCCGGCGTCTCCATCCCGCGCACCTCGCAGGCGCAGGCGAACATCGGCACCCGCGTCTCCCGGGCCCAACTGGTCCCCGGCGACCTGGTCTTCTTCTACGGCGACCTGCACCACGTGGGCTTCTACGCCGGCAACGGCCAGATCCTGCACTCGCCGAAGCCGGGCGCCAACGTGCGCTACGAGTCGATCAACAACATGCCGTTCCAGTTCGGCGTCCGCGTCTGAGCGGACCGACAACCCGACACGGTCCGAACCTCCTCCTTCCGGGTGATTCGGTGGCCGGAGAAAAAGCCGCGCCCCGCTGCTGACCTGCGTCAGCGGCGGGGCACGCTCTTTCGCCGGGCCGACGGTCCTTGGTCGGCTCCCCGCCGCGCGGCTACTGTCTGGCCCGCGCCGCTCCCATCCGGGGAGCGTCGGCGGAAGGAGTACGGGCCCTCGTGGTGTCACACTGGTCCCCTCGACACAGCCAGCCGCTTCCCACCAGGGGTGCCCGGCTGACCGTGCTGTCCGCGGCCGCAGCTGCGGCCGCGGCGCTGGGCACCGTGCCCGCCGGAGCCGAGCCCGGCGGCGGCCCGACCGACAGCGGCGAGGCCTCCGCGCGGGTCGACCGGCTCTACGAGGAGGCCGAGCGGGCCACCGAGAAGTACAACGCCGCCGCCGAACGCGTCACCGCGCTGCGCAAGCACGTCGAACGTGCCCAGGACCGCGCCGCGCGCGGCCAGGCCGAGGTCAACCGGATGCGGGACTCGCTCGCCTCCGTCGCCGGCACCCAGTACCGCACCGCCGGACTCGACCCGACACTGGCACTGCTGCTGTCCACCGAACCCGACGCCTACCTGGCCAGGGCCGCCGCACTCGACCTCGCCGGTTCCCGCGCCACCGGCCGGCTCCACGAACTCCAGCGCGCCCAGCGCGCCCTGCGCCAACACCGCACCGAGACCGCCGGCAAACTCCAGGAGCTGGAGAAGCAGCGCCGCGAACTCTCCCGCCACAAGCGGACCGTGCAGAGCAAGCTCAGCGCCGCCAGGCGCCTGCTGAACCGCCTCACCCCGGAGGAACGCGCCGACCGCGACCGCGCCTCCCGCAGCGGCGAGCGCCCCGGACAGGACGGGCAGCAGGCCGCGCCGACCGGTCTGCCGGTCCCTGCCTCCGGCCGGGCGGGCGGCGCGCTGTCCGCCGCCCAGCGCGCCCTCGGCAGCCCCTACGCCTGGGGGCAGGCCGGACCCTCCGCCTTCGACTGCGCGGGTCTGACCCAGTGGGCCTACCGGCAGGCCGGGGTCTCCATCCCCCGCACCTCCCAGGGCCAGGCGCACGCCGGACGCCGGGTCCCGCTGTCCCAGGCGCAGCCCGGCGACCTGGTGATCTACCGCGCCGACGCCAGCCACGTGGCCATGTACGCCGGCAACGGGCAGGTCATCCACTCGCCCTACCCGGGCGCCAAGGTGCGCTACGACCCGGTCAACATGATGCCGGTCAGCGCGGTGACCCGGCCGTGACCGGCCACCGGCCCGTGCGGCGACGGCCGTGAGCACCCGGCAGGCCGCGCCGTGCGGCCCCCGCCGACCGCGCTGACGCCCGGGCGACCGGCCCGGCCGCCCCGGCCGGGCCCCGGCCCCGGCGAACAC
>NZ_VJYK02000380.1 GCF_007097205.2 Streptomyces alkaliterrae | reverse complement strand
CCCCGGTCGTAGGCGCCGCCCCCATCCTGAGGGCCAGCTCCCGGCCCCCGGCCCTCGAACTCCCCCAGGACGGGCTGTCCCCGCCGACCTGCTCGCCCGACCGGAGCACGGGGGCGGCCCCGTATCGACTCGTCCGACGCGACGCCGACAGGCGGGAGGGCACTTGCCCGCGTCCCGATACCCAGATCCCCTCCCGGGGACGCGCCCCGATCACGACGTGCGCGGGTCTTTGCCCGGGAACGGACGCCGTCGGCGCGCGCTCGCGACGGCGCGCGGCACGGGCGCCGGTTCTCGGGCGTGGCGAGGTCGCGGGCACGTGCCCCTCCGACGGCACCTCGGCGCGCCGGGCCGGTCCCACGCCTCCGCCGCGGCCCGTATGCGGTGCCGACCGGGGCGCGGACCCGAGCGCCGGGGCGCGTCGTGCTCGGTACGGCCGTGCCACGTGAGCCCGCGCGCGGCACGGCCGACGCCGCGCCGGTCAGTCGGTGTGGTGGGTGGGGGTGCCGAGGGCGTGGACGGCGGCGAGGGTGCGGGCGGCGTCGGCGAGGGCGCGGCGCAGACGCGCGCTGTCGGTGGTCTCGCCCTGCGCGGCGTCCGGTGCGACGAGCCAGGACGCGCCGGGCAGCGGCGGGACGGCGGCCAGCCGCCGCCACCCCCGCAGCGGCACGCAGACACTGCCGAGGAGGTTCCAGCGCGCGCCGGTCCCGGCTTCCACCAGGAAGCCGACCGTGTCGCCGGTGAGGTCGTGGAGGACCGGTCCGACTCCTCCGCCGAGGCGCAGGATGTCGACGGTTTCGAGCCCCATTCTGCCGGGAACGGTCACCAGCTCCCAGGTGGGCCGCTCATCGCCGTCGACGGGCGACGGCAAACCGGGTGGGGTGTGGCGTTCGGTGACTCCGCATGATCCGTCGGTGTCCAGCAACGGGATTCCTTCCTCCGCTGTCGGTACTGCATGAGGACCAACGCGTCCCGGCCGTCAACGGAAACGGTTCCGCACCACTCGAAGGGTGGCGGTTCATGGCGGATCACGGATGGGATATCCGGTTTGTAGCCAAACACCGTCCGCCGCCCAGCTTGCGGCGTGTACCTTCCCGGCATGGCGTCGTCACCTTCCACGTCAGCCGGTGAGTACGAGCCGGCCGGGGCGGCGGGCCGTGCGGTCCGGGCCGGGCCGGCGGGCGGGACCGACGGGACCGCCGCCGCACCGACCACGGGCGATCCGCCGCCGACACCACGGCGGCGGCCGAACGAGGTGTTCCGGCGGCTGCGCGGCCAGCTGTCGCCGGGCGAGTTCGCCGCCACCGTGCGCCGCGCCGCGCGGGAGATCGGCGAACAGGTGTCGTGCGACGCCCGGTACATCGGCCGGGTGGAGTCGGGCGAGATCCGCTGCCCCAACTACGCCTACGAGCGGGTGTTCCGGCACATGTTCCCGGGCTACTCGCTGGTGGACATGGGCTTCTGCCCCCGGGAGGCCGTGCGCGGCCGCTCGGCCAGGCGGCGAAGGGCGTACGGAGGTGACGACGCGCCCGAAAGCGCCTCCGCGCGCCCCTCGGGCGACCGCACTTCCGATCGCGGCGACAACCGCGCCCACACCGACGAGGAGAGCGACGTGCTTCGTCGCGCGTTCATGACCGGCGGCTCCGCCGCCCTGGCCACCGCTTCCCTGTACACACCGCTCGGCGGCCGGCCGGCCGCGGCGGCCGAACCGCTGCCGACGGGCATCCCCGAGCAGCCCGCCCGGCCCGCCGCCCGACCGGGTCGCAGCGAGGCGGCGTCCGTCGCCGAAGCCGTGCGGCAGATCCGGCTGTTGGACGACCGGCACGGCGCCGACCGGCTCTACCAGCGGGCCGGCGCCACCCTGCGCCGCACGTTCGAACTGCTCGACGCGGGCGCCCGCCACCAGACGGTGGCCGACCAGCTCGGCGGCAGTACGGGCGAACTCGCCATCTCGGTCGGCTGGTTGGCGCACGACTCGGAGCGCTTCGACGACGCCCGCTCGCACTACGCGGAGGCGTTGTCCATCGCCCGCTTCGCCGGTGACGCGGCGCTGGAGGCGCACGCCTTCTGCAACACGTCCTTCCTCGCCAGGGACGCCGGACGCCCCCGGGAGGCGCTGCGGGCCGCGCAGGCCGGCCAGCAGGCCGCCCGCCGGCTCGGGTCCTACCGACTCCAGTCGCTGCTCGCCCTGCGCGAGGCGGGCGGTTGGAGCGGCCTGGGCGACCGGGCCGGGACCGAGGACGCGTTGGGCCGGGCGACGGCACTCTTCGACCGCGGGCCGACCGACGACGACCCCGAGTGGATGACGTTCTTCGGCGCGGCGGAGCTGGCCGGTCTGGAGGCCCAGGCGTGGTCCGCGCTCGGCGACCGCGACCGGGCCGCGCGGCGGGCCCTGGACGCCGTGGCCCTCCAGCCGCCCCAGTTCGTCCGCAACACCGCCCTGTTCACCGCCCAGTTGGCGGGCGACCTGGTGGCCGCCGGGTCTCCCGAGGAGGCCGCGAGCCACGCCCTGCGGGCGCTGGACCTGCTACGGACCGTGCACAGTTCGCGGGTGCGGCGCATGCTGCACGACACCGCCGGGCGGCTGTCGGCGCACCGCCGACGCCCGGAGGTCGCGGCCTTCCTGGAACGGGTCCCGACGCCGGCGGGTCCACCGCGCGCGGCCCGCGTCCCCGTACCGCGCGGCGGGAGCGCGTGACGCGCGGCGAGGACGGGTAGCGCCTCCACGGGCCGCGCGGCCGGCTCAGTCCAGGTGGCCGGTGTCGTTCCAGCGCTCCACCGCCGGCTGCCCGTACGCCCAGCCGAGTACCGACAGGGACGCGGGCGCCAGCCGCAGCCGGGCGCCGAACTCCAGGCTCTCGCCCAGCCAGCGGGCGGCCAGCGTGCGCAACAGATGGCCGTGCGCGAACAGCAGCACGTCCCGGTCGGCCGAGCGCGCCCACTCCACGATCGTGTCGGCGCGTTCGGCCATCGCGGCGCGGCTCTCGCCGTCGGCGACGCCGTCCCGCCAGATCACCCAGTCGGCACCGGCGCGCTCGCGGATCTCCTCGGGCGTCAGCCCCTCGTAGGAGCCGTAGTCCCACTCCATGAGCGCGTCCCAGGGCGTCGCGCGGTCGCCGAAGCCGGCGATCTCGCAGGTCTCGGACGCCCGGACGAGCGGGCTCGTCCGCACCTCGACGCCGTCCAGGCCGTCCCAGGGCGCCCGGCGCAGACGTTCGCCGAGGAGTTCCGCCATGCGCCGTCCCCGGTCCAGCAGCGGCACGTCGGTACGGCCGGTGTGCCGGCCGCGGACCGACCAGGCGGTCTCGCCGTGCCGTACGAGTAGTACGCGCGTACGTGTCGGGGCGTCCACCACAGGTCCTGCTCCTCATCGGGGTCGTGCCGTCTGCCCAGGATCGCACCCGCGTCCGTGGCCGGCCGCCCGGGGCGGGCGTATCACGCCTGGTCAGCGTCCTGGTCGCGATGCGTAACGGTGTCGCCCGGGCGCGTTGTCGGTGGGAGATGCCAGACTTCGGCGGGTGACCCATCTGCCCCACCCCACCGCCTCCGCGCAGGGCGGGCCGGCGCGGTCCGCCCTGCGGGCCCGGCTCGCCGCGCTGCGCGGGCCCGGCCGTGCCCCCCGCCCGATGGACAGCCGGGCGCTGGCAGCGCTCGCAGCGAACCCGGGCTGCGACCGCCGGGCGCTGCTCGACAGCGCCGGCGTGGACAAGGCCGCGCTCGCCGGGGCGCTGGGCGCGCCGTCCGGGTTCGGCCGGTCGCAGTTCGCCTTCGCCCGCGGGCACGCCTTCGAGTCCCGGGTGACCGCCGACGGCGGCGCCGAGCTCGTACGCCTGCTGTGCTCCGTGACGGGCCGCACCCCGCCGGTCGCCACCGCGCTGGACTGCCCCGACACCACCGGTGAGGGCCCGGCGGGCCGCCGCGCGCGGACGCTCCGGGCGCTGGCCGAGGCGGACGAGGCCGCCGCCGAGGGGCGTTGGACGGTGCTGCTCCACCCGATGCTGGAGCTGGACGTGGCCGGTTCCCCGGTCTGTCTGGAGCCGGACGCCGTCGTGGTCACGCCGGACGCCGTGCGCACCATCGTGGAGATCAAGTCGTTCTCGATCCTGGACGGTTCCGCCGACCCGGCGAAGGTCGGCGCGGCGGCGCGGCAGGCCGCCGTGTACGCGCTGGCGCTCGCCGAGGCCGGTGGCGCGGTCGCCGACGCGGCGCTGCTCGTCTGCCCGCGCGACTTCTCCAACCTGCCGACGGCCGCCCCGCTCGACCTGCGCAGGCAGCGGGCGACGGTCCGGCGGCAGCTGGCCCGGCTCACCCGCGTCGAGGAGATCGCGGCGCGGCTGCCGCAGGGCGTCAGCTTTGATCCCGAGCTGCCGCCGGACCGGCTGACGGCGGCGGTCGACGCGGTCCCGGCGACGTACGCGCCGGACTGCCAGTCGGGCTGCGACCTGGCGTTCCACTGCCGCGAGCGGGCGCGTGAGGCGGGCGAGCCGGGCGTGCTCGGCCGGGCGACACGCGCCGAGCTCGGCGGTCTCGGCACGATCGCCGACGCGCTGGCCGCCGCACGGGCGCCCGCCCCGCCCTCCGCC
>NZ_VJYK02000038.1 GCF_007097205.2 Streptomyces alkaliterrae | reverse complement strand
GCCCACGCCGGACACCCCTACCCCCGGCCGTCCCGCGCCACACCCGGCGCGGGACGGGACCCGCCGGCGGCTACGCCTCCTGCTGCTTGCGGCGCTCCTCGCCGTCCTCGATGACGGCCTCCGCGACCTGGCGCATCGACAACCGCCGGTCCATCGACGTCTTCTGGATCCAGCGGAAGGCGGCCGGCTCGCTGAGCCCGTACTGGGTCTGGAGCACCGACTTGGCGCGGTCCACCAGCTTGCGCGTCTCCAACCGCTGCGCCAGGTCGGAGACCTCGCGCTCCAGCTCGCGCAGCTCGGTGAAGCGCGACACCGCCATCTCGATGGCCGGAACGACGTCGCTCTTGCTGAACGGCTTCACCAGATAGGCCATGGCGCCCGCGTCGCGCGCCCGCTCGACCAGCTCGCGCTGGGAGAACGCGGTGAGCATCAGCACCGGGGCGATCCGCTCCTCGGCGATCTTCTCGGCTGCCGAGATCCCGTCGAGGACCGGCATCTTCACGTCGAGGATGACCAGGTCGGGACGGTGCTCCCGGGCGAGGTCGATGGCGGTCTGGCCGTCGCCGGCCTCGCCGACGACCGAGTACCCCTCCTCTTCGAGCATCTCCTTGAGGTCCAGCCGGATCAGCGCCTCGTCCTCCGCGATCACCACACGGGTCGTCTGCGGCGGCACGTGTTCGTCGGCGCCCGCTGCGGGCTCGCCGGGTTCCGCCGGCACGGTGGGCTCAGGGGCGTCTGCGGCGCTCACGGAGTAATGTTCCTCGCTCTCGAACAGGGCAGTGCCACCCGAGCCTACCTAGCTGATGTAGGTTTGAGTCACGCGGGCTTACTGCTAGCCTTGCTTTCCAAGGGCGCCCCGGTAGCCCAGCGGTAGAGGCAATGGTCTCAAACACCATCCAGCGTGGGTTCGAATCCCACCCGGGGTACTTTCCTTCGTTTCGAAGGCATATCAGCCGCTCGGCGATCTTCCTCCAGGTGTGTGATTCACCGGTCGCCCCCGCCCTCCCCGATGCGGTGCACGCGCACCAGGTTCGTGGTGCCCGGCACTCCCGGCGGCGAGCCGGCGGTGATGATCACGACGTCCCCCGGCACACAGCGGCCCAGCTTGAGCAACTGCTCCTCCACCTGCCGCACCATCTCGTCCGTGGTCTCCACGTGCGGCCCCAGGATCGTCTCCACCCCCCAGGTCAGGTTGAGTTGGCCGTGGGTGGCCGGATCCGGGGTGAAGGCCAGCAGCGGGATCGGCGAGCGGGACCTGGCCAACCGCCGGGCGGTGTCGCCGCTCTGGGTGAAGGCGACCAGGTAGCGGGCTCCGAGGAAGTCCCCCAGCTCGGCGGCGGCCCGGGCGACGGCACCACCGCGGGTGCGCGGCTTGCTGGCGGGGACGAGCGGCTGGAGCCCGCGGGCCAGCAGGTCCCGCTCGGTGGCGGCGACGATCCGGCTCATCGTCGCCACCGCCGCCGTGGGGTACTTGCCGACGCTCGTCTCCGCGCTCAGCATCAGCGCGTCCGCCCCGTCGATCACCGCGTTGGCGATGTCCGAGACCTCCGCCCGGGTGGGGCGCGGGCTCTCCACCATCGAGTCGAGCATCTGGGTGGCCACGATGACCGGCTTGGCGTTGCGGTTGGCGAGCTTCACCGCGTGCTTCTGCACGGCCGGGATCGTCTGCAAGGGCAGCTCGACGCCCAGGTCGCCACGGGCGATGAGCAGCCCGTCGAACGCGTCGAGCACGGCGCGCAGTTGCTCGACGGACTGCGGCTTCTCCAGCTTGGCGAGCACCGGTCGGCGCACGTCCTCCTCGGCCATCACCCGCCGCAGCGGCAGCACGTCGTCGGCGCTGCGGGTGTGCGGCAGCGCGACGAGGTCGACGTCGTTGCGCAGCGCCCAGCGCAGGTCGTCCTCGTCCTTCTTGGTCAGGACGGGCAGCGTGGTGTCGGTGTCCGGCAGGTGCAGCACCTTGTGGTCGGAGACGATGCCGCCCGCCAGTACCCGGGTGCGCACGTCCGGCCCCCGCACCTCGGTGACCTCCAGCACCGGGCCGTCGTGCTCGACGAGCAGGCGGTGGCCGGGGCGTACGTCGCGGTGGAGCGCGGGGTGGGTGGTGGCGCAGCATGTGTGGTCGCCCGGGACGTCCCGCGTGCTGACCGTGAACTCGTCGTCGGCCTCCAGCACGGCCGGGCCCTGCCGGAAGGTGCCGAGCTGCACCTTCGGGCCCTGGAGGTCGACCAGCGTGCCCACTCTGCGGTCTGCCTGCCGGGCGGCGGTCCGCAGGTGGTGGAGACGGGTCTCGTGCTCGCCGTGCGTGCCGTGCGCGAGGTTCAGTCGGGCGACGTCGGCTCCCGCCCGGACCAACTCCTCGATCTGTTCGTACGTGTCCGTCGCGGGCCCGAGAGTGCAGACGATCTTGGCACGGCGCATGGCCCGAGCCTATGGCTTACCCACTGGTAGAGCCGCCTCGTCCGGTGGACGGGAGAGGTGGTGTGGATGAACCGATGTTGACATCCGAACGCGTGTCGACCTCCCGGGCGCCTGTGCCCGGCCGTCTGTGCCCGGGAGGTCACGCGCCCACGACCGCCGCTCACGCCTCCCGGACCCGCAGGGCGCGGGCCAGGTCGTCCAACTCGTCGGTGAGCGCCCGGCGCAGCGCCGGCGGCGGCTCCTCCTCGGCGAGCGTCCGCCGGCCCTCCTCCAGCACGGCGTCCTCGGCGGCGGTGTGCGGGAAGGCCTGGCGGCCGGCGAGCCGGGCGACGGTCTCGCCGCGCCGGTGGGCCAGCGCCAGCGCGTCCGGGAAGTAGCGCTTCAGGTAGGGCTCGGTCAGCTCCCGCTGCTCCGCCGGCCAGAAGCCCTGCGCGGTGGCACTGAACAGGTAGTTGCTGAGGGCGCTCTCGGCGCCGAACATCAGCTCCCAGGCGCGCGCCTTGGCGGCGGCGTCGGGCAGTGCGGCGCGGCAACGCGCGGCGGCCTGCTCGCCGTTGGCGGTCCGGTCGGCGGCGGCCTCCTCGTCGAGCTCGGAGGCTGTGAGCTGGCCGAGGACGGTGAGGCGCCGGAGGGCCAGCCAGCGGCGGTCGGCGTCCAGCGGTACGCCGTACAGGGTGCCGGTGCCGTCCAGCCAGGTCGTCAGCTCGGTGGGCCGGGTGGTGGTGCCGATGTGGGTGGGCAGCACGGTCAGCCTGCGGTCGTGCTCCTCGGTGTGCGCCAGCAGGTGCGTCGTGAGGTCGTGCAGCCGGCCCAGCGCGTCGGGCCGGTCCGCCGGGTCGAGGTATCGGTCGAGCAGGGTGCCGTGGACGAACTCGAGCACGGCCGCCACGGTCGTGTTGTCGCTCTCGTGCGGCAGATGCTTCTCGACGAGCCGCAGGTACTCGCCCGGCGGCAGCTCGGCGTCCCGTACCAGGTCGCGGGCGGCGCTCCAGACGGTGACCCGGGTGAGCGGGTCCGGGACGGCGGTGAGCGCGGTCCGCAGCGTCTGCCAGGAACGCTCGTCGAAGCGGGTCTTGGCGTAGGTGAGGTCCTGGTCGTTCAGCACCACGAGGTCGGGCGGGTCGCCGGGAAGCGTGAGCGTGGTGGTCCGCTCGTCGGCCGGCAGGTCGGTGTGCGCGGTCGGGCGGGCGGCCAGGGTGCCGTCCGGGGCGCGGTCGAAGGCGGCGGCGAGCAGCCGGTGCGGGCGGTTCCCGTCCTTGTGGACGTGCAGCAGCCAGGTGTCGGCGTCGGCGTCCGCCACACCGGGCACGAGGACGTCGGCGCCGGTGGTGCGCAGCCAGCGGGCCGCCCACTGCCGCACGTCGCGGTTGGTGTGCCGGGCGAGATTGTCGAGGAAGTCCTCCAGCGTGGCGTTGCCGAAGCGGTGCCGGGTGAAGTGGGTGTTCAGCCCGAGGAGGAAGTCCTCCCTCCCCAGCCAGGCGGCGAGTTGACGCAGCGCGGAGGCGCCCTTGGCGTAGGAGATGCCGTCGAAGTTCTGCAGGGCGGTGGCGGTGTCCGGCACGTCCTCGGGGTCGGGGGCGATCGGGTGGGTGCTGGGCCGCTGGTCGGCGTCGCGGCCCCAGGTCTTGCGTTCGGTGGTGAAACGCGCCCAGTTGTCGGTCCACTCGGTGGTGCGCGCGACGACGTCGGTGCCCATGTACTCGGCGAACGACTCGTTCAGCCAGATGTCGTCCCACCACTGGAGGGTGACCAGGTTCCCGAACCACATGTGCGCCATCTCGTGGGCGATCGTCGTCGCGCGGGTGGCGTGCTGGTTGTCCGTGGTCGCGGACCGGTGCACGTAGCTGTCGGTCAGTACGACCAGGCCCGGGTTCTCCATGGCACCGGCGTTGAGTTCGGGCGCGAAGAGCTGGTCGTAGGAGTCGAACGGGTAGGGCTCGTCGAAGATCTCGTGGTAGTGGTCGTAGCAGGCGGTGGTGATCCGCTGGATCTCCTCCGCGTCCAGGTGCTCGGCCAGCGAGCGGCGGGTGTGCACGCCGAAGGGCAGCCCGGCGTGGGTGAAGGTGTGGCTGTGGTACGGCCCGGCCGCCGCCGCCATCAGATAGGTGCTGATCGGCGGCGTCGCGGGGCTGGTCCAGTGGCCCGGCCGGGTCTGGGTGGCCACCGAGTTGGTGAGGAACGTCCAGTCCTCGGGGGTGGTGGCGGAGACGGTGAAGGTCGCCTTGAGGTCGGGCTGGTCGAAGCAGGCGTAGACGCGCGGCGCCTCCGTCTGGAAGCACATCGAGTACAGGTACGTGCGGCCGTCCGCCGGATCGGTGAAGCGGTGCATGCCCTCCGAGGTGCGGGAGTAGGGCATGTCGGCGGTGACGTAGAGGGTGTGCTCGCCCGCGGTGAGGTCGGTCAGCCGCAGCCGCCCGTCCGACAGCAGCCCCACGTCCAGCGGCCGACCGTCCAGCGTCACGCCGTGCAGCGTCGTCGGCCGCAGCTCGACGAAGGTGTCGGCCTGGTGGTGGGCGGTGAAGTGGATGGTCGTGGTGCTGCCGAAGGTGTCGCCGTCCCGGCCGAGGTCGAGGTGGATCGTGTAGCTGTGGACGGTGAGCTGACGGGCGCGGGTGCGCGCCTCCTGACGGGAGAGGGTGGTCATGCCCGTCATCGTGCCTCAGACGGCCCCGCGTCCGTGCCCGTTCCGCTCCAGGCGATCACTCGCCTCGGGAGATCAGCCCACGTCGGCGGCGTCGCTGCCGTCCGTGTTGCCGTCCGTGTTGCCGGCGATCGTCTCGTGGTGCCGGATCACCTCGGCGATGATGAAGTTCAGCAGCTTCTCCGCGAAGGCCGGGTCGAGCTTGGCGTTCTCGGCGAGCTGCCGCAGCCGGGCGATCTGCCGGGCCTCGCGCTGCGCGTCGGCCGGCGGCAGGTGGTGGCGGGCCTTGAGGTGGCCGACCTGCTGGGTGCACTTGAAGCGCTCGGCGAGCATGTGGACCACGGCCGCGTCGATGTTGTCGATGCTCTCGCGCAGCCTGGTCAGCTCCTCCCGGACGACGGCGTCGGGCTCGGGAGCGGAGGATGCGGTGTTGTTCATGCGCAGACTCTAGTGAGCGCGGCGGGGTGCGTGCGCCCGGTGGTCGGTGTGTGGGACGGGTGTGCAGGGCAGGGTGCGTGGCGGCGGCCCCGGGGCGGACGGCGGCCGTAAGGTGGCAGGAGGAGCGAGACGCGCGGGGGTGATGTGGGTGTCGGGGAGGGCGTCGAGTGCGGTGGAGCGGGGCTTTCCGCACCTGGAGGTGGTGCGGGACGCGATCGCCGCGCTGTACCGGCGGCTGTCGGTGGACTCGGTGGAGCAGTTCGCGGTCAGTGTGCCGCCGGTGGACGTGGCGCTCGACCCGGACGAGGAACTGTACGGCGGTGTGCAGCGGGTGGCGCGGGCGCTGGTGCGGCACTTCCGGCTGCCGGACGCCCGGGTGATCGTGGCGTTCCGCGAGATGGAGCTGGCCGCGGAGGTGGAGCTGTCCGCCGGTCCCGAGTACTTCGTGGAGCTCAACCGGCGCTTCAAGGAGCACCGCCGCGACATCGGCGCCGCGCTGGCGCACGAGATCACCCATGTCTACCTGCACCGGCTGGAGTTGGAGTTCCCCGGCGTCGCGGAGAACGAGATCCTGACCGACACCGTCTCCACCTACCTCGGCGCCGGCTGGCTGCTGCTCGACGCCTTCCGCGAGGACTCCCTCAGCTCACAGAAGCTGGGCTATCTGACCCCCGAGGAGTTCGGCTACGTACTGGCGAAGCGGGCCGAGGTGTTCGGGGAGGACCCGTCGGTGTGGTTCAGCAGCCCGCAGGGGTACGAGGCGTACGTACGGGGGCGGACGCAGGCGGCCGAGGACGCCCGCCGACCGCCGCTGGCCGGCGGGGGCTGGGTGGCGCGCCGGCGCTACGGACACGACCGGCGCCTGGCGCGTACCCGGATGCGCCCCGGTCAGTCGGCGTTCGGCGGCGAGGGGTACCGCTTCGAGTGGGCCTCCGGCGTACGGGTGTCCTTCCGCTGCCCGCGCTGCCAGCAGCGGCTGCGGGTGCCGCTGCGCGGCGAGGTCCGGGTGCGTTGCGCGGGCTGCGCGCAGGTGTGGTCGGTCGACACCTAGCGCCGCGCCGCCGCGCCCGGGGTCGGTTCAGCCCTTGACGGCGCCGGCGGCCAGGCCGTGGGAGAGCCGGCGTTGGGCGAGGACGAAGAACACCAGCACCGGCAGGGTGATCAGCGTGGAGCCCGCCATGACGGCCCCCCAGTCGTTGGTGTGCTGGCCGAAGAAGCGGTGCAAGCCGACGGCGGCGGTGAACTTCTCCTCGTCCTGGAGGAAGGTGAAGGCGAAGACGAACTCGTTCCAGGCGACGATGAAGCTGAACACGCTGGTCGCGACAAGACCCGGCGCGACCAGCGGCAGCAGCACCGACCGGAACATCCGGAACCAGCCGCAGCCGTCCAGGTAGGCGGCCTCCTCCACCTCGCGCGGCACGGCCGCGACGAACCCCCGCAGCATCCAGATCGCGAACGGCAGCGAGAACGCAAGATAGACGATGGTCAGCCCGATCAGGCTGTTGAGCATCTGCAGGTTGCGCATCTGCACGAACAGCGGGATGACCAGCGCCTCCAGCGGCACCATCTGCACGATCAGCACCATGATCAGCACAGCGGTGCGGAACCGGAACCGGAAGCGGGCCACCGCCACGGCCGCCAGCAGCGCCAGCAGCCCGGCCAGCAGCACCGTGCCCACGCCGACAAGCGCCGAGTTCAGCAGGAAGCGGCCGAACCCGCCCTGGTCGAGGACCCGCTGGAAGTGGTCGAGCGTCAGCCCGCTGGGCAGGATCGACGAGCCGCGCGCCCCGGCGCGCGGGTCGAGCGCGGAGGTCACCATCCAGTAGACGGGCAGCAGGGTGAAGGCCAGCAGCGCGGCGAGGGCGGCCGTGTGGCCGAGCCGGGTGAGCGCGGTGGCGCGCGGGGTGCCGGTCACAGCTCCTCGCTCTCTTTGAAGAGCGTGCGGATGTAGACGGTGGTGATGCCCAGCAGCAGCAGCGTGAGCAGCACCGCGATCGCCGACCCCATGCCGTACTGGCGCTGCGCGAAGGACTCGACGTACGACCACACACCGAGGTTGAGCACGTCCGGGTTCGCGCCGCTGCCGCCCGGCATCAGATACAGCTGGACGAACACCTTGAAATCCCAGATCGTGGACAGGATGATCACCACGCTGAAGACGGGCCTGATGGACGGCACGGTGATCGCCCAGAAGCGCTGCCAGGCGTTGGCGCCGTCGATGATGCCGGCCTCGTGGAGCTCCCTGGGGATGGTGAGCAGCCCGGCGAAGATGGTGATCGCCACAAAGGGGAAGCCGTGGTGGACGACGTTGAGGGTCGCGATGGCGTAGAAGCCGAGCCGGTCGGTGAACCAGTTGGTGTCACCGGCGTCCACCAGTCCGAGCCCGTCCAGGCCGGTGACGACCGCGCCGCCGAGTGGGTCGAAGAGCCAGATCCACACGTAGGTGCCGGTCACCGCCGGCATCGCCCACGCGGTCATGATCGCGCTGGCCGTGAGCGTACGCCACAACGGGCTGAGCCTGGCCAGCAGCAGCGCGACCAGAGTGCCGAGGACAACCGTGAGCGTCACGCACGCCAGGGCGAACAGCACGGTGTTCGGCAGGACGGTCGTCCAGAGGTAGGACTGGCCGAGGATGTCGGCGTAGTTGTCCAGCCCGTTGTAGTTGCTGGTACCGGTGACGATCTGCGGCAGGCCGTAGTCCTGGAAGGACATCCACACCACCCGGCCCAGCGGCCACAGCAGCAACGCCGCGACGGCCAGCAGCGCGGGCGCCAGCAACAGCCACGGCGCGGCAGCCCTACGCCGGGCCCGGCGACGGGCGGCGGCCGGCGGGGCGAAAGGCGGTGGCGGAGGCGGCCCGCTGCTCGGCGGTACCGGCGGCGCGGCCGGATGCGGTGCCTCAGTCGGGTACCGCGCCTCGGTCGGACGCGGTGCCTCAGTCGCCAAAGGTCCGGTCCATGTCCCTGGCCGCGTCGGCCGCCGCCCGCTCGACGTCCTTCTTGCCGGTCAGAATGGCCTGCACCATCTGGGCGAGCGTCTTCCTGCCCTGCACCTGCCCGTAGGCCGGGGTGGTGGGCACGGTGGTCCCGCCCTCCAGCATCTGCCGGGCGAACGGCGCGACCAGTGGTTCGCCACCGTCCCTCACCTTCTCCACCAGCGGCCGCTGACCGGGGAAGTAGCCGGACTGCTCGGCCCACTTGGCGGTGAACTCGGCGTCGCTCAGCAGTTCGACCAGCTCCCAGGCGAGATCCTGGTCCCGGGCCGTGTTGAACACCGCGAGGTGCGAGCCCCCGAGGAACGACGGGCTGACGCCACCGTCGGGCCCTGGAATCGGGGCGGCGGCGAGCTTGCCCTTCAACTCGGGCGCGGCCGCCAGCACCGCGGACGGCGTCCAACTGCCCGAAACCGCCATCGCCACCCTCCCGGCGGTCAGGTGGTCGACAAGATCGGCCTCGTTCCAGGTGGCCGCCGCCTTGGTGGAGACACCGTGCCGGGTGGCGAGATCCGTGTAGAAGCGAATGCCCTCGACGGACTTCCGGCTGTCGACGGCCGACTTCCACCGCCCGTCCTTCTCCACGGCCAGCTGGCCCCCGGCGCCCCAGATGAAGGCGTCCAGCGCGTACTCGCTGTCGCCGACGACGGGGAACGGGATCATCTTCGGTTCGAGGGTCTTCAGCCGGACGGCGGTGTCCTGGAGTTCCTTCCAGGTGGTGGGCGCGGCCAGCCCGTGCTTGTCGAACACGTCCTTGCGGTACAGCAGAGCACGGACACCGGCGTACCAGGGCACTCCGTACAGCCGGTCCTCGTACGTCGCCGCCTCCCGCAGCCCGGACACCAGATCCTCGTCCAGACCCGCCCGACCGGTGCGCTCGGTGAGGTCGGTCAGCGCACCGGCGGAGGCGAACTCGGTGGTCCACGTCGAGCCGACCTCCGCCACGTCCGGCGTCGTGCCGCCCGCCATCGCCTTGGTGAACTTGTCATGCGCGTCCGGCCACGGCACGTACTGCACCTTCAGATCGGCGCCGGTCCGCTCGGTGAACGCCTCCCGGACCTCCTTGAAGAAGGGGCGTGAGTCCGGGTTCGTACCCTCCATGATCCAGACCGTCAGGGCGCGGTCGTCCGCACTACCGCTGCCCCCGCAGGCGGCGGCGCCGCAGGCCAGCAGACCCAGGGCCGCGCCGACGGCGATCAGTCGCGTTCTCATGGCCGCTCCCCTCGATGTGACGTGGTCACAGGGTGCGGCATCGCCCCGCCGGGGCCGCGTAGCGGCGCGGTCGCCGCCGCGACGATCGACAGATTGGCGTAGCGCCACCAGGTGCGCGGCCCGCCGCGTCCTCGCCTCCTGGGAGGCAGCTCCCAGCGCCGGACCTCAAACGCCGGACGGGCTGATTCAGCCCCGGCCTGGGGGCACCTCCGGCCGAAGGCTGGGGGAGGACAAGCGGCCGCCAGACCGCGCTGGTACCGGCCTCGCACGGTCGGTCGTGCACTGACTGGCCGGCAGCATCAAGTCGTCACGCCCCGGCCACCACCCGATTCGGACAAGAGCGGAGAGCTCACTGTCGATACTCAATCCATGCAGAGTCGCAGTGGGTGAAGACGGTGGAGCCCAGCAGGGCTTCTCCGCTCAAGCCCGGCGGACCAGCACGGCAGATGGTACGTCCGGCACCTCTGCCCGGCGGTCTGCTGGTCTACGCGAACAAGCCATTCTGACGCGACGCGCGTATCGCGCCCTTGACCCGTCACCGCGCCTCGGGAAGCGTCCCAACGCAAGAACCCGCAAGCGACTTGGATCGGGAGGGCATCATGGCCCTAAAGTTCGTGGGGATCGACCCGGAGACCACCGGAGGCGGCTCGCCGACTGTGTGGGTGGAGGAAGAGACGGCCGACCTGGTCCTCCAGGGCGAGGCGGCCGACAAGCTGCTGAAGGCCCAGGTGAGCGAGACGGAGTGGGTCGCCGGACACGACACGGGAATCCCCGCGCATGAGACGGTGATTCGCATCCCAGCCCGCATGGTGCCGATTCTGAGGGAGGCGTGTGATGTCGCAGAACGGCGTGCCGGACTTCGCTGAACTGCTGCGGTCCGCCCAGCGCACCGCTGTCCACCTGGAGATGCGCGACGTCTACAGCGTCGGCGACGAGAGGGACAGCTTTGACGAGTTCCTGCGGACCGGTCGGACGGACCTCGACCCCGATTCGCCGTTCTGGCAGGGCTGGACTCCACTGGTGCGCGAAACCGTCGCCAGGGGCGTCCAGATGCGCCGGGCCCGGATCGTCTCCGAACCGGTGACCGATTACATCCGGTGGGAGCACGCCCTGACTGCCGTCAACGTCGCCGTTGGTGAGCAGGTCCGCTGGCTCCCCCGTCGTCTCGCCTCCGACATCGCCCTTCCCGGAAACGACCTGTGGCTGATCGACGACCGACGGGTGATGTTCCACTGGTTCACCGGGGACGGCGACTGGGCAGGACATGAGTTCAACGAGGACCCCGACGTGGTGAAGATGGTCGTCGCCGCGTTCGAGGCTGTGTGGGAACGCGGCATCGACCACGAGAAGTTCACCGTCTGATCCCGCGCACGGCCCCATGCCCGCCTCCCCCTCGTCCAGCGCCCAGGCGGCGCGCGAAGCCCTCGCGAAGCGCTTGCAGCACCTTCGCCAGGACGCCGGCCTCACCGGGAAGGAGCTCTCCTCCCGGTGCGGCTGGCATCCGGCGAAGACGACCCGCATCCAAAAGGGCGAGGCCGCACCCTCCGACGCGGATATCAGAGCCTGGTGCGCGGCCTGTGGAGCGGAGGACCAGACGGAGGATCTGATCGCCACGGCGCGGGCGGTCGACTCCATGTATGTGGAGTGGCGGCGCATCCACAGGAATGGCATGCGCAAGGTCCAGGAGGACTTTTACACCCTCCACGAGCAAGCGGCTGTGTGCCGCGTGTACTGCTCCAACGCCGTTCCCGGGTTCTTCCAGACTGCCGACTTCGCCACCGCTCTCATGCAGTCGATCACCGACTTTCAGGGAACCCCCAACGATGTCGCCGAGGCCGTCGCCGCCCGCCTCGCCCGTAGTCGGTTCCTGTACGAGGGAGGCCACCGCTTCGTCGTGCTGTTGGAGGAATGGGTTCTGCGCTCGCGGATCGGCGACTGGGAGACGATGGCAAACCAGCTTCGGCACCTGCTTGACGTCCTGCCACTGCCCTCGGTTTCACTCGGTGTCATCCCCTTCACTGCCCAGCGCGTCATCTGGCCCCTGGAGGCGTTCTATGTCTTCGACGACGCCCACGCCGTGGTGGAGACCCTGACCGCCGAGATCAACATCAGGCAACCGCGCGAAATCGCCGACTACCGCAAGGCGTTCGCCGAACTCGCGAAGATGGCCGTCTACGGCGACCACGCTCGCGCCCTCATCAACTCGGCGATCAACGCCCTCAGATGACGTTCCGCAATAACCCGCAATCTCGTTGAGCCCGATCTCACGGGCTTCGTAAGGTCGTTGAGTCGCCGGAAGGCCAGGCTCCCCGTGCCGGCGGCAGTGGAGGAGAGGCCCAGCCCCACGCCCCGTAGCCGGGCTGGGCCGTCCCATCGGAGGGATGACCCCGTGACGACGACCGCCGCCAGACCCACCTCAACCGGCACACCCGGCTACAGCGAGACAATGCCGTGCGAACCGGAATCCGCACGCCGTGCGCGCCTGCTTATCAGCGCCGCCCTCAACACCTGGGGCATAGGCGACCTGGTGGACACGGCCACACTGGTCGTCTCCGAACTCGTCGGCAACTCCGTCCAGCACACCCCGTGCCGTCTGCTCCGGGTCACCGTCAGCCGGCCCGCACCACACTGCGTGAAGATCGCGGTCACCGACCAATCGCGCACAGTCCCCGACATGACCAGCCCCGCCGACGAGGCCGAAGAAGGGCGCGGCCTGTTCCTCGTTGACGTGCTGAGCGTCCGGTGGGGCTACGACCGGCACGGCTGGGGCAAGACGGTCTGGGCGGAGCTGGAGGTCCCCACGTGCTGACCCTCCGGTTGCTTCCCGAAGAAGAACTGAACGGCGACCCGGCGCAGTGCGTCGAGCTGGCTGTGACACGACGTGGCGGTGACACGATCACTGTGACATCCCTGCGTCTGACTCCCTCCGACCTCGTCCGGCTGCGAACCGAGGCCGACCTGGCTCTGGACGAGATCCGTGCGGAAGTCCTCCGCGCCGAGGCTACGTGGTGTCAGGTCATCGGCCGCTGGTTCGAGGAGGGCCGGGCTGCCGTCGACTCGTTCACCCCTGACGTGGCGCTCCTCACCCGCGTCCTGGAGGGCCTGCGTGCCTCCCTGTAACCCCACAGGATCCTGGCCGACAACCGAAGGACAGCACCGGCCGGGAGCGGCGCCGGGGGACTTCCCCAGAGGTGCCCGGCGCCAGGCACAGCACAGCTACATCAGACGAGCCCGGCCGGACACGGCCGGGAGAACCGAAGAGGAAGGAGCACGAGGTGGCAGAGAGCACGACACCACCGCCGGCCGCGAGTGGCCTCCTGGTGGCGGTAGAGGAATTGACCGCCGTCCACGACCGGTACGACAGCCTCCGGTCCGACAACGCCGGGAGTTCCGGCGATGCCCCGTGGCCGGGCGGTGACGGCAACCTGACCGACATCGAGTAGCACCAGGCGGCGGAGGTCCGCGCGGTTCGCCGTGCGGGCCCCCGCCGCAGCTGCGTCACGTGGTCGAACTCATGAGGAGGCAGTGATGGAACACCAGTTGATCAACGCCATCGAGACGGCGCTCGGGTGGAACGGAGTGGATGAGCTCGGCAAGGGCTTCGTGCGGGGAAGCATCGACGACCCCGCCCTCGTCTCCCGCATCCTGACCCCGAACCGCTTGCTCGACATCGCCATGCGCAGGAGCCTGAACCGCCCGCAGTTCCGGTGCTTCCAGAAGGGCGAGGAAGTCCACCCGGCCATCTACTACACCGACACCGTCAGCCCCCGGGGCCAGAGCATCCCCATGGTCAACATGCGCAGCCTGGGCAGGCTGCTGGGGGAAGGCGCGACGCTCATCCTCGACCAGGTCAATGTCTTCGACCCGACGATGGAAGTCGCCTGCCGGGCATTGCAGTGGTGGTCCCACGAGCGGGTGCAGGTCAACGCGTATCTGACGACGAACGACGCTGCGGGCTTCCCGCTGCACTGGGACGACCACGACGTCGTGATCATCCAGCTCGCTGGCGAGAAGGAGTGGGAGGTACGCGGAACCTCCCGCGAAGTCCCCATGTACCGCGATTCCGACCCCAACAACACCCCGACCGAAGAAATCGTCTGGGCCGGCGTCATGAAGACCGGCGATGTGATGCACATCCCCCGAGGCCACTGGCACCAGGCGACCCGCAACGGCCACGGATCGGGGAAGAGCCTGCATGTCACGTTCGGGATCACCAAGCGCACGGGAGCAAGCTGGCTCTCATGGCTGGGCGACTGGTGCCGAGAGCACGAGATCTTCCGGCACGACCTGGATCGCGCGCATGGGAGCGGCACTCAGGCCCTGACCGAGGCAGCCGTCCGGCTGATCGGCGAGCGCTCCCCAGCCGACTTCCTTGCCGCGTACGAACAGGCGACGGCGCTCCCCCGGCATGTCCCGTTCCTCGACATCCTGGGACCGCTCGATGCCGTGGCGTGCACCACCCACTTCCCGCCCCAGATCCGCGAGAACGCCGAGACCGTCGACGTCGTGACCTCAGGGAAGAAGATCACCCTCACGGCCAAGGCCGTGCCCGCGCTGCGTCTGCTGCTGAGCGGCAAGCCGGTCCCGCTGGACCAGGCGGCGACCGTCGTCGGGGCCGAAGTCGCGGAGGTGGCCGAGATCCTTGTGAAGGAGGAGATGTGCGCGACTCTGACCCCCGAGTTGTCCTCGGGCTACACCGGTCTCGTCACGAACGCCGTCTCCTGACCGGAGCACTGGACCTCGGCGTCACGGCGATCGACACCAGCGCCAACTACCTCGGTTTCCGCTCGCATGAGGTCGTCGCCCGGATAGCCAGCGATCTGCTGCCGAAGTTCACACTCTCGACGAAGGTGGGCTACTTCCCGGGGGTGGACAGAGCGGAACACTCCCTGAACCCCGCTCGGCTGTACGCAGCCGTCGAACGGGCGGCCCGGGACCTCGGACGGGAGCCGGACGTGGTGTTCCTACACAACCCGGAGCAATCGCTCCAAGAAGCCGCCCCTCGCAACCGGGATGCTCTGGCCTGGGCGTGCGCCGTCCTCGCCGACGCCGCGAGACAGGGGGTGTGCGAGGCCTGGGGCATCGCGTCCTGGGACCCGTCACCACTGCCCGAGCTGATCGACGCGACCACGCCGAAGCCGTCCGTCCTCATGGTCCGTGCCGGCCTGCTAGTCGGCACCAGAACACTCGACGCCGCCGATGCCCTCGCTGAGGCGTTCGAGATGGGAAGCAGCACGGTATGGGGCATGAGCCCCTTCGGAGGCAGTACACGCACCCCCGTGTGGGGCCGGATCGACCCCCGCGTCTTCCTACAGGACCACACAGGACTCTCCCGCATACAAGCGGCCTTCCGGGCCGCCTACCACCTCCCCCAGGTCAACACCGTCGCCGTAGGCTCCGACGAACCCGCCCACCTGGGCGAACTCGTCGGCGCCCTGGCTGGCGAGGTCGACGAGCAGGCCATCCACCACTATCGGAGCCTGCTCCGAGAGCGATCACGCGATCAGCTCGTCTGAAGCTCCGCGACGATCTGCTCCGCCATACGCCGCGCGGGCTCCAGCCGGGGGTCCTCGGGGTGTGCGTCCGGCCCCAGGATCTTCGAGCACATGAACAGCGTCATCAGCTTGCCGTCCCGGCTCTCGAAGTCGGGCCGCCGCTCTTGCCGTACGCGATCGGCCAGAGCCGGTACGGCCAGCGAGCTCCCCCACAGCGTGGCGGAGTCCAGCCCGCGCGGCGCACTCCCCCAGTCCTCCCAGTCGAACAGGCAGAACGCTGGCGCACAGACGTTGGCCCAGTTCAGATCCGCATGGGCCGGAACCCACTGTTCAACAGTGGTGTCGAAATCACCGGCAAACGTACGACAGATGGACTCGGTGACGAGGGCCTGCGTGATGGTGTCGGTGTCCGGGGTGGCGACGCGACTCGTCTCCTGAGCCGCGAGCGCGTCGAGCGAGATGTTGAACGCTTTCCACCACTTATCCGGCAGCTTCGGCTCCTCGCTGAGTACGGCGGTGCCGACGGGAGCTCCCGGCAGAAGCTCGGTCTCGTCGGCCCGCCACATCACGGGCTCAGCCGCATCCCGCCAGACCACACACCCCTGCCACGCGGGCTGAGCAATGCCCTCCAGCCGCGCGGCGCACTCGGTACCGTTCCACCCCTGCACGCCGATCCTGTCGAGCCCCCGCCGCTCGATACGCACCCACGTACCACGATCCGTCCGCGCCCCGACCGAGCGCCGCTTCCGGACAACCGTGTCCCGCTCCATACGAACCTGGAGGGCTCGTTCGACGCGACCAAGAACGTTCTCGACCGCTTCGACTCGCAAGTCGACGGCACGGGCCGAAGGTACCGAGAGAGTCATGTCGGCGACCGTAGCAGCGGGGCGGCTCACAGGCAGCCGTCCCGCCACAACCCGGCCCCGGCCGAATGGCTACTCCTTCTCGTGGGGGAGTTGGCGGCCGGTTGCGGCGTCTACGAGGGTTCGGTCGCCGAACTTCTCGTCGAGCTTCACCTTGACCTTGTCGGTGACCAGCTGCTCTGTGCAGAAGTCGACGTTCTTGTCTTCCTTCTTCCAGCCGGCGACGATCACCAGGTCGTCGGTCTCGTGGAGGTGTGCGCCCCAGTCCTTGTCGCAGGCTCCGTGGCCGACGATGACGGTGATCGTCCTGCTGTCGGGGTCGGGGCGTTCGGCGTTCTCCAGCGGGAGGAGGGCGTCGGGGCGGCCGGTGAGGGGCTTGAGCCGCTCGGGCCAGGTGTTCTCGATGGCCTCGGCCCGCTTCTCGAACCGGGTCTGCTTCTTGGTCGGCTCGTCGCCGGGGCCGCCGGTCCGCACGGTCTGGTCGTCCTTCGCGCAGCCGGCCGCGGCCAGGGCGGTGGCCGCCGCGAGCGCCAGTGCCGTTGCTACTCGTCGCATCTCGCCTCCTTGGGGGTTGCCGGTGTGACGAGGCGGGTGGCGGGTCGGTTCCGTTCCCGTACAGGAGTGTGCCGCGGCGCCCGCCCTCGGTCGGGGGTGGGGGCGGGCACCGCGGCGATCCGTACGCCGTTGTACGGGAGCTTCAGAGGCCAGAGGCCGGAGGTCAGAGGCCGGACGTCAGACGGTCAGGGCGCGGTCCGTCGGGCGGACCGGGGCCGGGAGGGCGCTGGTGCCGGTGAGGTAGCGGTCGACGGCGCGGGCCGCGGAGCGGCCCTCGGCGATGGCCCAGACGATCAGCGACTGGCCGCGCCCGGCGTCGCCGGCGACGAAGACGCCGTCCGCGCCGGTGTGGTAGTCGGCGTCGCGGACGATGTTGCCGCGGCCGTCGATCTCCACGCCGAACTGCTCGACGAGGCCGTTGACCCGGTCGACTCCGGTGAAGCCCATGGCGAGGGTCACCAGCTGCGCCGGGATGCGGCGCTCGGTGCCGGGCTTCTGCTCCAGCTTGCCGTCCTTGAACTCGACCTCGACCATGTGCAGCCACTGGACGTTGCCGTCCTCGTCGCCTTCGAAGTGGGTGGTGGAGACGGAGTAGACCCGCTCGCCGCCCTCCTCGTGCGCGGAGGTGACCTTGTAGAGCATGGGGAACGTCGGCCAGGGCTGGCCCTGGGAGCGCTCCTCGCCCGGCTTCGGCATGATCTCCAGCTGGGTGACGGAGGCGGCGCCCTGGCGGTGGGCGGTGCCGACGCAGTCGGCGCCGGTGTCGCCGCCGCCGATGACCACGACGTGCTTGCCCTCGGCGGTGATCGGCGGGGTGACGAAGTCGCCCTCCTGCACCTTGTTGGCCAGCGGCAGGTACTCCATGGCCTGGTGGATGCCGCGCAGTTCGCGGCCGGGCACGGGCAGGTCGCGCGCGGTGGTGGCGCCGGCGGCGACCACGACCGCGTCGTAGCGGCGGCGCAGGTCGGCGGCGTTGACGTCCGTACCCACCTCGACGCCGGTGCGGAACTTGGTGCCCTCCGCGCGCATCTGCTCGATGCGGCGGTTGATGTGCCGCTTCTCCATCTTGAACTCGGGGATGCCGTAGCGGAGCAGGCCGCCGATGCGGTCGGCGCGCTCGTAGACGGCGACGGTGTGGCCGGCGCGGGTGAGCTGCTGGGCGGCGGCCAGTCCGGCCGGGCCCGAGCCGATCACCGCGACGGTCTTGCCGGACAGCCGCTCGGGCGGCTGCGGCGTGACGTCGCCGTTGTCCCACGCCTTGTCGATGATGCTGACTTCGACGTTCTTGATGGTCACCGCGGGCTGGCTGATGCCGAGCACGCAGGCGGACTCACAGGGCGCGGGGCAGAGCCGGCCGGTGAACTCCGGGAAGTTGTTGGTGGCGTGCAGCCGCTCGCTGGCGGCCTGCCAGTCCTCCCGGTAGGCGTAGTCGTTCCACTCGGGGATGAGGTTCCCGAGCGGGCAGCCGTTGTGGCAGAACGGGATGCCGCAGTCCATGCAGCGGCCGGCCTGCTTGCTGATGATCGGCAGCAGGGAGCCGGGGACGTAGACCTCGTTCCAGTCCTTGACCCGCTCCTGGACCGGTCGGCTCTTGGCGACCTCGCGGTCGGTGGTCAGGAAGCCCTTGGGGTCAGCCATTGATCGCCGCCTCCATCATCTTCTCGTGGGTCTCGGACTCGCTGAGTCCCGCTCGCTCGGCGGCGTCCTTGGCGGCGAGCACGGCCTTGAAGGTGGGGGGAACGACCTTCTTGAAGCGCGTCTTGGCCGTGTCCCAGTCGGCGAGGAGCTTCTCGGCGACGGTGGAGCCGGTCTCCTCGTGGTGGCGGCGCACGACGTCGTGCAGCCACTGGTGGTCGTCGGCGTCGAGTTCTTCGACGGCGGTGAGCAGTTCGCGGTTGACGTTGCTCGGGTCGAGGTCGATGACGTAGGCGGTGCCGCCGGACATGCCGGCCGCGAAGTTGCGTCCGGTCTCGCCGAGGACGACGGCCTTGCCGCCGGTCATGTACTCGCAGCCGTGGTCGCCGACGCCTTCGGACACCACGGTGGCGCCGGAGTTGCGGACGCAGAAGCGTTCGCCGACCCGGCCGCGCAGGAACATCTCGCCGCCGGTGGCGCCGTAGGCGAGGGTGTTGCCCGCGATGGTGGAGTACTCGGCCAGGTGGTTGGCGGCCCGGTCCGGGCGGACGACGATGCGGCCGCCGGAGAGGCCCTTGCCGACGTAGTCGTTGGCGTCGCCCTCCAGCCGCAGCGTGACGCCGCGCGGGACGAACGCGCCGAAGGACTGGCCGGCGGAGCCGGTGAAGGTGATGTCGATGGTGTCGTCGGGCAGTCCGGCGCCGCCGAACTTCCGGGTGACCTCGTGGCCGAGCATCGTGCCGACCGTCCGGTTGATGTTCCGGATCGGCACCTGGGCGCGGACCGGCTGCGCGGCCTCCACGGTCTCGGCGGCGAGCGCGTCGGCGGCCAGCTTGATCAGCTGGTTGTCCAGCGCCTTCTCCAGGCCGTGGTCCTGCACGGTGACGCAGTGCCGGACGGCGCCCTCCGCCAGCTCGGGCACGTGCAGCAGCGGGGCCAGGTTCAGGCCCTGCGCCTTCCAGTGGTCCACGGCGCGGCTGACGTCGAGGGCCTCGGCGTGGCCGACGGCCTCGTCCAGGGTGCGGAAGCCGAGCTCGGCGAGGATTTCCCGGACCTCCTCGGCGACGAACTCGAAGAAGTTGACGACGTGTTCGGCCTTGCCGGTGTAGCGGTCGCGCAGCACCGGGTTCTGGGTGGCGATGCCGACCGGGCAGGTGTCGAGGTGGCAGACGCGCATCATGACGCAGCCGGAGACGACCAGTGGCGCGGTCGCGAAGCCGAACTCCTCGGCGCCGAGCAGCGCGGCGATGACAACGTCGCGGCCGGTCTTGAGCTGGCCGTCGGTCTGCACGACGATCCGGTCCCGCAGCCCGTTGAGCAGCAGCGTCTGCTGGGTCTCGGCGAGACCGAGCTCCCAGGGGCCGCCGGCGTGCTTGAGCGAGGTCAGCGGGGAGGCGCCGGTGCCGCCGTCGTGACCGGAGATCAGCACCACGTCGGCGTGCGCCTTGGACACGCCGGCGGCGACGGTGCCGACGCCGACCTCGGAGACCAGCTTGACGTGGATGCGCGCCTTGGGGTTGGCGTTCTTCAGGTCGTGGATGAGCTGGGCGAGGTCCTCGATCGAGTAGATGTCGTGGTGCGGCGGCGGGGAGATCAGGCCGACGCCGGGCGTGGAGTGCCGGGTCTTGGCCACCCACGGGTAGACCTTCGGGCCGGGCAGCTGGCCGCCCTCGCCGGGCTTGGCACCCTGCGCCATCTTGATCTGGATGTCGTCGCTGTTGACCAGGTACTCGCTGGTGACGCCGAAGCGGCCGGAGGCGACCTGCTTGATCGCAGAACGGCGGGTCGGGTCGTACAGCCGCTCCGGGTCCTCGCCGCCCTCACCGGTGTTGGACTTGGCGCCCAGCCGGTTCATGGCGATGGCCAGCGTCTCGTGGGCCTCCTGCGAGATGGAGCCGTAGCTCATCGCGCCGGTGGAGAACCGCTTGACGATCTCCGAGACGGGCTCGACCTCCTCCAGCGGCACCGGCCCCCGGTCCGACTTGAACTGGAACAGTCCGCGCAGCGTCATCAGCCGCTCCGACTGCTCGTCGACGCGCGCCGTGTACTGCTTGAAGATGTCGTAGCGGCGCTCGCGGGTGGAGTGCTGGAGACGGAAGACGGTGTCCGGGTCGAACAGATGCGGCTCGCCCTCGCGGCGCCACTGGTACTCGCCGCCGATCTCCAGGCGGCGGTGGGCGGCCGGGATGCCGGTGGCGGGGTACGCCTTGGCGTGGCGGGCGGCCACCTCCTTGGCGACCACGTCGAGACCGGCGCCGCCGATCTTGGTGGCGGTGCCGTGGAAGTAGGTCTCGACGAACTGCTCGTCCAGGCCGACGGCCTCGAAGACCTGCGCGCCGCGGTAGGAGGCGACGGTGGAGATGCCCATCTTGGACATCACCTTGAGCACGCCCTTGCCGAGCGCCTTGATGAGGTTGGCGGTGGCCTGCTCCAGCTCCAGGTCGGAGGGGAGGAAGGTGCCCTCGCGCAGCAGGTCCTCGACGGACTCCATCGCCAGGTACGGGTTGACGGCGGCGGCTCCGTAGCCGATGAGCAGCGCGACGTGGTGCACCTCGCGCACGTCACCGGCCTCCACCAGCAGGCCCACCTGGGTGCGCTGCTTGGTCCGGATGAGGTGGTGGTGGACGGCGGAGGTCAGCAGCAGCGACGGGATCGGCGCGTGCTCGGCGTCGGAGTGCCGGTCGGAGAGCACGACGAGCCGGGCGCCGTCGGCGATGGCGGCGTCCGCCTCGGCGCAGATCTCGGCGATGCGGTCGGCCAGCGCCTGGCCGCCGCCGGAGACCCGGTAGAGGCCGGAGAGGGTCGCGGCCTTCATACCCGGGCGGTCGCCGTCGGCGTTGATGTGGATGAGCTTGGCGAGCTCGTCGTTGTCGATCACCGGGAACGGCAGGGTGACGCTGCGGCAGGACGCAGAGGTGGGCTCGAGCAGGTTGCCCTGCGGGCCGAGGGAGGAGATCAGGGAGGTGACCAGCTCCTCCCGGATGGCGTCCAGCGGCGGGTTGGTGACCTGCGCGAAGAGCTGCGTGAAGTAGTCGAACAGCAGCCGGGGCCGGTCGGAGAGCGCCGCGATCGGCGAGTCGGTGCCCATCGAGCCGATCGGCTCGGCGCCGGTGCGGGCCATCGGGGCGAGCAGGACGCGCAGCTCCTCCTCGGTGTACCCGAAGGTCTGCTGGCGACGGCTGACCGAGGCGTGCGTGTGCACGATGTGCTCACGCTCCGGCAGGTCCTTCAGCTGGGTCAGGCCGGCGGCGAGCCAGTCCTGGTAGGGGTGCTCGGCGGCGAGGGCGGCCTTGATCTCGTCGTCCTCGATGATGCGGTGCTCGGCGGTGTCGACGAGGAACATCCGGCCGGGCTGGAGGCGACCCTTGCGGACCACCTTCGCCGGGTCGATGTCCAGCACGCCGACCTCGGAGCCCAGCACCACGAGGCCGTCGTCGGTCACCCAGTAGCGGCCGGGGCGCAGACCGTTGCGGTCGAGCACGGCGCCGACCTGGGTGCCGTCGGTGAAGGTGACGCAGGCCGGGCCGTCCCAGGGCTCCATCAGCGTGGAGTGGTACTGGTAGAAGGCGCGGCGGGCCGGGTCCATGGAGTCGTGGTTCTCCCACGCCTCGGGGACCATCATCAGCACCGAGTGCGGCAGGCTGCGGCCGCCGAGGTGCAGCAGCTCCAGCACCTCGTCGAAGGACGCCGAGTCGGAGGCGTCGGGGGTGCAGATCGGGAAGATGCGCTCGAGGTCGCCGCTGCCGAAGAGGTCGCCGGCAAGCTGGGACTCGCGGGCGCGCATCCAGTTCCGGTTGCCCTTGACGGTGTTGATCTCGCCGTTGTGGGCGACGAACCGGTAGGGGTGGGCCAGCGGCCAGCTCGGGAAGGTGTTGGTGGAGAACCGGGAGTGGACCAGCGCGACGGCGGAGGCCAGTCGGCGGTCGGAGAGGTCCGGGAAGAACGGCTCCAGCTGCCCGGTCGTCAGCATGCCCTTGTAGACGAGGGTGCGCGCGGACAGCGACGGGAAGTAGGTGGCGGCCTCCCGCTCTGCGCGCTTGCGCAGCACGAACGCGAGGCGGTCCAGCTTGATGCCGGTGCGCGGGTTGTCGGTGGCGGCATCCGCAGCGTCTGTCACGAAGAGCTGGCGGAAGGACGGCATGGTGGCGCGGGCGCCGTTGCCGAGCAGTTCGGGGGCGACGGGGACCTCACGCCAGCCCAGGACGCGCAGCCCCTCCTCGGACGCGATCGTCTCGATGGCCGAGACGGCTTCGGCGGCCTCGGCCTCGTCGGCCGACAGGAAGGCGATACCGACGGCGTAGCCGCCGGCGGCGGGCAGCTCGAACGGGACGACCTCGCGCAGGAAGGCGTCCGGGACCTGGAGCAGGATGCCCGCGCCGTCACCGGAGTCGGGCTCCGAACCGGTGGCGCCTCGGTGTTCCAGGTTGCGCAGTACGGTCAGCGCCTGCTGGACGAGCTGGTGGCTGGCCTCGCCGGTGAGGGTGGCCACAAAACCGACGCCGCAGGCGTCGTGCTCGTACCCGGGGTCGTACATCCCCTGCTTGGCAGGGTGGGCCGCCATGGACGCTGCACGCATGGGCTCTCCCGTCGTCGTCGGTGGCAGTTTTCAGGTGCCGAGGGACGACGCTGGCCCTCTGCGTTCAGGAAATTTTCGTGCAGGTTACATGATGGCCAGCTTCCCGAGAACTGGATAGTCGAGTCCATCATGCGGACGCCTGGAGTGGGCGCGCAACCGGAGGGGACAGTCGTCCCGCCCAGGTGGGCGCGGGGGCGCGCGGGCATCGTCGCCCACGAGCGCTCCCGGCTTCTGCCCCGCCGAAAAGCATTCGAAACCGCCTGGTAACCGTTGTCACCCGATGTGCGCGAGCGAACGCGCACTGCCGGGTGGGCACAGCCGGTGCGCTCAGCCGAGGGCGGCCCCGAGCAGATTGCCGAGACCGTAGGTGAGCGCGGCGGCGGTCCCACCCAGGATGAACTGTCGGAGCCCGGTGTACCACCAGGTACGGGCCGTGACCTTCGACACGAGCACGCCGCACAGGAACAGCCCGGACAGCGCGACGAGCACCGCCGGCCACAGGACGGTGGCGCCGAGCAGGTACGGCAGCACGGGCAGCATCGCGCCCACCGCGAACGAGCAGAAGGAGGCCACGGCGGCCACCGTCGGCGAGGGCAGCTCCCCCGGGTCGACGCCCAGCTCCTCCCTGGCGTGCAGTTCCAGCGCCTGCTCGGGGTCGCGGGACAGCTGCTCGGCCACGGCGTCCGCGAGCTTCGGATCCACCCCGCGCGCCCGGTAGCGGGCGGCCAGCTCCGCCTGCTCCTCCGCCGGATGCCCGGCCAGCTCACGACGCTCCTGGTCGAGCTCGGCCTGGACGAGTTCCCGCTGACTGGCGACCGAGGTGTACTCCCCCGCCGCCATGGAGAACGCGCCGGCGGCGAGCCCGGCCAGCCCCGTCAGCACGATGGTGTTCGGCGCGACCGAGCCGCCGGCCACACCGGAGATCAGCGCCAGATTGGAGACCAGACCGTCCATCGCGCCGAAAACGGCGGGCCGCAGCCAGCCGCCGTTGACATCGCGGTGCCGGTGGTTCAGCCGGTGCACGGCGGGCTGGGTGAGGTCCTTGTCCCCGGGCTGGGTCATGCTCCCGACGTTAGGCCCGTGGCGGCGGCGCTGCCAGCGAGCAAGGCCGAACTCACCGGCTTTGAGCTGCAATGATGACGGAAAGTAGGCTCCGGGAACGACTGTGCGGCCGGTCGGTCGACCGGCCGCACAGGGGGTAGGAGCGTCAGTCGCCCTTGGCCTTCTCGCCGCCTGCGGCCCCGGCCTTGTCGCCATCGGCGTTAGCGCCACCGGCCTTGTCGGCGTCGGCCTTGTCGCCACCGGCCTTAGCGCCGTCCGCGTCCGCCTTGTCCGCGTCCGCCTTGTCCGCGTCCGCCTTGTCCGCGTCCGCCTTGTCCGCGTCCGCCTTGTCCGCGTCGGCCTTGTCGGCGTCAGAACCGGCGGTGTCGTCCGCCGCTCCGGGCTCGACGACCTTCTCGCGGCCCGGCGCCCGGAGGGCGGAGATCACGAAGTAGGCCACCGCACCGAGGAAGACCAGCAGTGCCGTCCAGTTGTTCAGCCGCAGCCCCAGCACCTCGTGGGCCTGGTCGATGCGCATGTACTCGATCCAGAACCGGCCCACGGTGTACGCGGCGACGTACAGCGCGAACGCCCGGCCGTGGCCGAGGTTGAAGCGGCGGTCGGCCCAGATGACCAGCAGCGCCACACCGACGCACCACAGCGACTCGTAGAGGAACGTCGGGTGGAAGGTGCCGAGGTCGGTGCCGTTGTCGATCTCCAGGGCCCACGGCAGGTCGGTGGGGCGCCCGTACAGCTCCTGGTTGAACCAGTTGCCCCAGCGGCCGATGGCCTGGGCGAGCGCGAGACCGGGGGCGATGGCGTCGGCGTACGCGGGCAGCGGGATGCCCCGGCGGCGGCAGCCGACCCAGGCTCCGACGGCACCGAGCGCGACGGCGCCCCAGATGCCCAGGCCGCCCTCCCAGATCTTGAAGGCGTCTACCCAGTTCCGGCCCTCGCCGAAGTAGAGCTGGTGATCGGTGATCACGTGGTAGAGCCGGCCGCCGACCAGGCCGAAGGGCACCGCCCACACGGCGATGTCGGTGACCGTGCCGGCGCGTCCGCCCCGCGCCACCCAGCGCCGGTTGCCGAGCCAGACGGCGACGAAGATGCCGAGGAGGATGCAGAGCGCGTAGCCCCGGAGCGGGAGCGGGCCGAGGTGCAGCTCACCGGTCGACGGGCTGGGAATCGAAGCGAGGATGTTCATGGCCCCTCAGACGCTACCCTGCCGGGGCGCCCGAAGGGCAGCCGCGTCAGGACTTTTCCGCGGCCTCCTCCACCTTGTTCACCAGCATCTCGGGCGTGAACTGGGCATTGCGGTCCTTGGACAGGTCCTCGCCGTTCATCACCAGGGTGGGCGTCGCCTGGTAGCCGGACTTCAGGAAGGCCGCGTGAGTGCGGTCCACCCACTCGTCGTGGGTGCCCTCGTTGACGCACTCGCGGAAGGTCGGGGTGTCCAGCCCGTCGACCTTCTTCGCGAGCCTGACGAGGTTCTTCTTGTTCTCGAAGCCGCCGTCGGCGGTGTCCTGCTGGTGCTTGAAGAGCAGGTCGTGGTAGGCGACGAAGTGACCGGCGTCCTTGGCGCAGGCGGCGGCGTTGGCGGCGTTCTTCGAGCCGCTGCTCCCGTTGTGGCCGTCGACGACGGTGACCAGGTGATAGCGGACCTTGACCCGGCCCGCCTCCCGCAGATCGTTGATGGTCTCGCCGAAGGTCTGCTCGAAACCCGCACAGCCGGGGCAGCGGAAGTCCTCGTACACGTCGAGCGTGACGGGGGCCTGGGCGTCGCCCTCGGTGATCGGGGCCGGCCCCGGTCCGGCGGAGTCGTCCTCCCCGCCGACCTTCTTCGTGGCGAGCACGCCGACCGTGCCGACGGCCGCGAGCACGGCGACGACCGCGAGGGCGGCCGTGAGCGTACGCCGCCGCTTGTCGGAGCGCTTCTGGCGCTCCCGCTCCTCCTTCAGGCGGTCGCGGGCGGAGCGCTGTTCCGGGCCGTGTCGGTCGTTGTTGTCGCTCATCACGTCCGGTGCAACGAGCGGCACCCGGACGGGGAGCGGGTGGGCGGCCGGTTTTCGCTCGTTCGAGTGTGAGCCGGGACCGCCGGGGGACGCGCGTGCGTGCCGTTCGTCGCGCGGGGCGACCGTCCGGCGCACGCCGGCACGCCGTTCGACGCGTGCCGGGCGCGTTCGCCGCACGGCGGTGAGGGTGGCTTTCCCCGGGGTGTGACCTTGCTTACTTTCCTCCCATCCGGCCGCTCACCTGGCGGTCCCCCTCCCCTGGGC
>NZ_VJYK02000379.1 GCF_007097205.2 Streptomyces alkaliterrae | reverse complement strand
CGTTTGGCCCTGCCCGTCCGGTCCCCCGCCCGTTTGGCCCGCCTGGCTGGTCAGGACCCGACCGGGACGTCCGGCAGGTCCTCCCAGGGATGGACGTCGCGACCGCGTCCGCGTCCCAGACGCGGCAGAGCGGGACCTCCTGCCAGCCGATGATCGAGAGCTGCGTGCCGCGCGAGTGCCGGGTCGTCGACTGGGGCCTCCGCGCGATGTCCGCGCCCCGCGCGTCGCACAGCGCGGGGCGCCGCGCATCCAACGCGCGCCGCAGGAAAGGCAGGTGACCTGGATGTCGCCCTCGTGCGGCGTACCGCGCAGCTCCTCCGCCTCGCCGCACGACGGGCATGTCCGCGCATCGGCCACGACTCCGGTCTCCCTCCCGCGCTCGGGACTTCCGTGGCCCGGCAGGCGCCGTGTCCGGACCCGTCCCCACTCCAACGCGACGGGAGTGTCCTCGGTCCTGCCGGACCGCCCGCCCCGCCGCTACGCGTGGGCGGCGAGCAGCGACTCGAGAGGCGCGTCGGGGAAGGCCCGTACGAAGTTGGACGCCTGCCAGCGGTCGGGGAAGAGCGCGAGGTGCGTCTTGTCGCGTACCCGGGTGAGGGCTTCGCCCTTCACCAGCCGGGAGCGGTTGAGGCCGTCCGCGCCTGTGGCGTCGGTGGCCCGTGCCAACGCGTACGGCAGCGCCTCCAGCCGCACCGGCGCGGAGAACTCGCCCGCCATCCGGGCCGTGACGACGTCGAACTGCATGGGTCCCACGGCGGCCAGCACCGGCGCCTGCTCACCGCGCAGTTCGGACACCAGGACCTGCACCACGCCCTCCTCGTCGAGCTGTGCGATGCCGCGCCGGAACTGCTTCGACCGCGAGATGTCCACCGGGCGCGCCACCATGAAGTGCTCCGGCGCGAACGTCGGCATCGGCGGGAAGACGGCCGGCGAGCCGGCGGAGTGCAGCGTGTCGCCGACCCGCAGCGCCGTGGCGTTCACCAGGCCGACCACGTCGCCCGGGTAGGCGGTCTCCACCATCGAGCGGTCCTGCCCGAAGACGCTGTGTGCGTACTTGGTGGCGAACGGCCTGCCCGACGCCGCTCGCGTCACCGTCGTGCCGCGCTCGAAGACGCCGGAGCAGACCCGGACGAACGCGATCCGGTCCCGGTGCGCGGGGTCCATGTTCGCCTGCACCTTGAACACCAGCCCGGAGAACGGCGCGTCCACCGCCCGGGTGCCGCCGCCGGCGAGTCCACGCGGCCCCGGCGGCGGCGCCATGTCGACGACGGCGTCCAGCAGCAGCCGCACCCCGATGTTCGTGATCGCCGCGCCGAAGAACACCGGCGTCGTCCGGCCGTCCAGGAACGCCTCCCGGTCGTGCTCGGCACCGTCGGCGCGCAGCAGTTCGAGCTCCTCCACCGCCTGCGTCCAGTCGTCGCCCTCCTCACGCGCGGCCGCCTCGCCCGCCACGACCTCCTCCGTCGCCTCGTGCGTGCCACCCGGCGTCCGGGCGTACCGCAGCATGCGCCCCGGCTCTCGTGCGTCGACCAGCCCGCGCAGCCGTCCCGCGTACCCCACCGGCCAGGTCACCGGCGTCGGCCGCAACCCGAACTCCCGCTCGATCTCGTCGAGCAGCTCCAGCGCCTCACGCCCCGGCCGGTCCCACTTGTTCACGAACGTGATCACCGGGATGCCCCGGTGCGCGCAGACGTCGAACAGCTTGCGGGTCTGCTCCTCCAGGCCCTTCGCCGCGTCGATCAGCATCACCGCGCAGTCCACCGCCGCCAACACCCGGTAGGTGTCCTCGGAGAAGTCCGCGTGCCCCGGCGTGTCCAGCAGGTTCAGCACACAATCCCGGTAGGCGAACTGAAGCACCGCCGACGTGACCGAGATGCCCCGCGCCTTCTCCATCTCCATCCAGTCCGACGCCACCCCGCGCCGCCCCGCCTTGCCGTGCACCGCGCCGGCCTCGGTGATCGCTCGCGCGTGCAAAGCGAGCGCCTCCGTCAGCGTCGACTTGCCCGCGTCCGGATGGCTGATCACCGCGAACGTCCGCCGCCGGGCCGCCTCCCCGGCCACCCGCTCGGTTTCCGCCGTCATCGTGTCGCCCCCTTCGAGCCGGTCGGAGTCGCGGCCACCAACCGGGACAGCTGCCCGTGCAGGGAGCGCGCGAACTCCTCCGCCCGCGCCGGCTGTTCCCGCAACTCCTCACAGCGGCTGTCGGGCTCCAACCAGTACGTACGCAACCGTGCCACCAGTTCCTCACGTGCTCGTGTGTTGTCGTCGGGTAGCGCCCCGGCGTCCGGCAGCCGGTCCAGCACGTCCAGCAGCGCCCGCACGTCCTCCAGGTGGAAACCCGGCGGCCGCATCCGCCGCGCCAGCTCCAGCCGCCGCACCTCCGCCTCGGTGTAGAGCCGGAACCCCCCCCCCGTGGCTCCGCTCGGCCGGGCTCACCACCCCGACCTCCTCGTAGTGCCGGATCGTCCGCAGGGACAGGCCCGTACGCTCGGCCACCTCACCGATCCGCATCAGCCGCCCACCCACGGCTCCACCACCTTGAGTCGCCGTACCGGCCCCGTGGGCGAAAACCTACCCTGACGTCAGAGTAAATTGGCAACCGCCGCAACCAGCGAGGGTGGCACCGACAGGCCGGCGTCGTCGTCACGCGGCGCCGCGACCGCTCCCGCTCGGTGCCGCGCCGACGAGCGCGTCCTTTCCTCGAGGACGGCCGCGGCCGGGGCGGCGCGGAGTACCGTGGGAACGGAACGCAAAGCCCCTGACCACCAGGGCATCAAGCCCCTGACCACCAGGGCACCGGCGACCCGCAGACAGGCGGACGACACCATGGCCGACTCCCACACACCCCCGCCTCCCGGCACCGGTCCGCTGCCGAACGCCGTCCATCACGCGGTCAAGCCCGGAACGGCGGTCCTCCGCCTCCAGACCGCCCAAGCCCGGGACCGCGTCCTCGACGGAGCGTGGTGGCCTCACTCCCGCGACCTCGCGGCGGAGCTCCCCGCCCTGGTGGGCGCCCTGACCGCACACGTCGGCCCGATCACCCGCGTCGGCGTGGACGCCGCCGGCTGGGACGAGCTGCCGCCCCGCCTGATCGTCGACGACCGCGTGGTGCACATCGACTCCTTCGCGGTGGGCGACGACACGGTGCTGATCACACGAGGCGACAGGGACCACTTCTCGCTGCTGGTCGTGCCGCCCCACACGGAACCGGACGCCGCCCGGGCCGCGATTGCCCAGGCACTCCGCGCCGACAACGTCACAGGGGCCGAACAGATCCTCCTCGACACCGGCACCGGCACCTGACCCCGCCGCCCCCGCTGTGTTCTGCGCGGGTCCTGCAAGTGGGCCGCCGGCCTCCGCGCCCGGCATGACTGTTGCCCCCTGTCGAAGGCTGTGACCCGGGGGTGGTGTCACCGGACCCGCGCCGGCCTCGCCCCGACCACCAGATCGTCCGGCACTCGATCCACGGCGAACGCGCACCACGAGGCGGTAGCCGCCAGCTCGAACGCGCGATGTTCCTCTCCGCGTTCGCGGCCCTGCACGATCCCGCCTCCCGCACCTACTACGACCGATGCCGAGCTCGCGGAAAGACCCACACCCAGGCATTCCTCCGCCTGGCCCGGCACCGCCCCACGGTCGGGCACGTCTAACCGACCAGACGACGGCGCCAGTCCAGCGGGTCCACGGTGATGACCCGGTCGGGATCACGGTCCCACGTCGCGCGGAGTCCGGCTGCCTCAAGCGAGGCCACGACCTCGTCGCCGACGGCCGCGGTGGTCTCGGACCTTCCGTCGAAGGCGCCGTAGAGGAGCGTCAGCCCGTACCCGGCCGCGGCGGATTCCGTGCACTGGGTGTGGAAGTAGACGTAGCCCCAGGCGCCCGGCTCACCCGCGCTGCCGATCTCGGACTGTCCGCAGCTACGGCAGCAGGTGAAGTTCTCACGGGCCGTGATGCCGGCTTCGTCAAGTGCGGCGAACGCGCGGGCGAGTCGCTCGGGATCCGTCTCGCCCCGCCACGAAGCCTGCTCCGCGACGCGGTCCAGCCACAACCGGTCGACAAGCGCCTGCGCCTGTCCACGCGAGACGGGCCGACGCTCTCCGTCGACCAGGCACTCCTCGGCGAGCTGCGCCAGTTCGGCGCGGGTGGCATAGCCGCCGACCAGTACCCGACGGACGTGCTCCGCCAACTCCCGCCGCTCCTCCTCGTCGAGATCGAGCGGCGGCGCGTCCCGGGCTGCGCCGGCGCCCACCTCCAACGGCGACCAGGACAGCCCACGATCCCATCCGACCTCCCGGCGTGCCCAGCCGGCAAGCGCCGCGACCACCGCCTGACTCCGGTCCGTGGCCGCCCGGAAGTGGCGGTCGGCGGCGCCGTCGCGGTACTCCACCGTGTAGTCGCCCCCGGCCTCGTGCCAGACCTGCGCGAAGTCGTCTGGCAGGTCGGGTATCCGCTGGACCACCAGGAACCGGTCACCAGCGCCGCCGACGCGCCCCACCAGCCCGGCCAACTCCCCGGCGGCCACCCGGACGTGCCGCTCCCCGTTCTCGGTACACACCACGATCTCGAACACACACCGACCCTGCCAGACCCCTCTGACACGTCCCCCTGTCAGCAGGAAAGGCAGTAG
>NZ_VJYK02000378.1 GCF_007097205.2 Streptomyces alkaliterrae | reverse complement strand
GGGGCCGGGCGGACGGGAAGTCGTTGACGATCGTCGTGAAGGACGACGTCCACGCGAAGGAGCGGCGTCTCACGCTGCGCTGCGAGCCGACCGGCGGCAACCACCCGCGGGCGGAGGAGGCGTGCGCGGCGGTGGACCGTGCCACACGCGGGGTGCGCAGCCCGTGGGAGCCGGTGTCGGCGGACACCATGTGCACGCAGATGCACGGCGGGCCGCAGACCGCGCGGGTGACGGGCACCTGGGCGGGCCGGAAGGTGGACGCGTCGTTCGACCGGTCGAACGGCTGCGAGATCGCCCGTTGGGACAGCCTCACGCCGGCGCTGCCCGAGGTGCGGTGAGAGCCCCGGGCCCCGGCCGGATAACCGGAATCGCACGTTCCGGAACACTCCGTGTCGACCGCCGCTGCTTTATGTCCGGCCTGGACCGGTGCGGCTGCTTCCTCCCTCCCCGGGGTGCGCATCCGCCGCCCCCGGGGAGGCTGCTGCCCGTAGACTCCCCTCTGGTGACAGGCCCGGGTGGACAGGCAGACTGACCGGGCACCAGGTGGTCAGCAAGGAGGAACGCCGTCGTGAGCAGCCGGCCATCCCGAGGCGCTGCTCGCCTCGCCGCCATACTCGACGCGCTGCCCGACGCGCTCCTACTGGTCAACGCCAACGGCACGGTGGTGAACGCCAACAGCATCGCGCTCGATGTCTTCGAGACGCCCGGGACGGCGCTGATCGGGCGCGGTCTCCTCGATCTGCTGCCCGCTTTCGACTCCCGGCGCATCCCCGGTTCCATGCGCCGCCCCGACGAGCAGGTCGAGGGCCGGCAGCCGCCGACGCGGATGGTCGCGCGGCGGACGGACGGGACGGAGTTCCCCGTCGAGGTCACCAGCGCCAACCTGGAGGACGGGCGCACACCGTACGAGTCCGCCTTCGAGGCCGCGTACGCCGACCACGGCAACGGCTACAGCGGCGACGAACTGCTGATGCTTGTCGTCCGCGACCTCGCCGGCACCCTCGACACCGAGGCCGAGCTGGCCCGTCAGCAGCGGCAGACGGAGATGATCCTGCGCGCCGCCGCCGAGGGCGTCGTCGGCACGGACACCGAGGGGCGGGTCGTCCTGGTGAACCCGGCCGCCGCGCAGATCCTCGGCTACCGGGCGAGCGACCTCGGCGGCCGGCACCTGCACCCGCTCGTCCACCACACCCGGCCGGACGGCACCCCGCAGCCCTACGAGGAGACGCCGCTCGCCGACACACTTCGTTCCGGTCGCAAACACCGGGTGCGCCGCCAGGTGCTGTGGGCGAAGGACGGCCGGCGGGTGCCGGTGGACATGACCACCGCGCCGGTGCGCGACGGCGACCAGTTGGTGGGCGCGGTGCTCACGTTCACCGACCGGCGGGCCGCGGACGCGCTGGAGACACGCCACGCGCAGCTGCTGTCCGTGCTCGACCAGGCGCTGCGCGGCCCGCTGGAGCAGCTGCGCACCGAACTGACCGGACTCGCCGCCGACCCGGCCGGCCAGCTCTGGCCCGAGGCGAACCAGACACTGCACCACCTGTCGGCCGGGTACTCCCGGATGACCACGCTGATCGACAACGTCGTCCGCTACCAGCGGCTCGACACCGGGCGGGAGAAACTCGACCGCAAACAGGCGTCGCTGGACGCGGTGATCGCCGCCGGCGTGGAGGGCGCGGTCGAGCTGATCGGTCCGGGACGCGCGCAGTTCGCCGTGCACGCCCCGCCGATACAGGCCGAGGTCGACGCCGAGCGGCTGGCGTTGGCGATCGCACATCTGGTGGCCGACGTCGCGGGAGTGGACGCCACCGGCACCGCACCGGCGCTCGGCGGCGTCGGCGACTCCACGATCGTGGTGGCCGCCGCCCGACGCGGCGGGCGCAAGCAGGACGGCAACAGCCCGGACGAGGCCGTCGTGCGGGTGGAGGTGCGGGGGCCGCACGGCGGCGGCAGCCCGGTGCACCTGCCCATCGCGCAGGGCGTGGTGGAACTGCACGGCGGCGTGCTCCAGACACACGAGGTGCCGGGCGCGGCGGGCGGCAGCGCGTACGTGCTCGAGGTGCCGGTGGGCGAGGTGACGGACGTACCGCCGCGGACCGTCGCCGAGGACGCGCCTGCGCCCGGCGCTTCGGGTGACGCACCCGGAGCGGGTCCGGGGAGCGGCGACGCGGGCGGCGGCCCCTCGGGCGGCGGCCGGCGACGGCGGGCCGCCACGGCACTGCCGGCCATCGCGGCCGGGCCGGGGTCCGGGGGTGAGGGCGAGGTGCCCCAGGGCGAGCAGCCACCGAACGAGACCACGATCATGCCTCTGCCGTCGCAACCCGGCCGCGGTACGGCGGAGGCGCTGGCCCTGCCGTCCGCCGGCGCGGGGCCCCGCGCGGGCGCGAGTGGCATGCCTGCCGGGCCGACCCTGCCGGCGCCCGCCGTGCCCATGCCGGCCGTTCCGGTGCCGATGCGGCGGGGAGACGACGAGCAGCCGGGCCTGGCGGCGGGTGCGCCCTCCTCGTCGCCGGTGCCGGTTCCCGCTCGCCAGGCGGCGTCCCGACTGGGGGCCGACGCCGAGGCGGGCGCGCTCCAACACGCGGGCGGCCCGCACGGGCAGGGGCAGTCCGCCGGCCGGCAGCCGTCCGTCGCAGCGCCGTCGGAGGCACAGCCGCAGCAGCCGGTGCCGCACGCCCACGCACCGGCGCCCCGGCAGCCGGTCGACGGGCCCGTGACAGGCGAGGTGGGCACCCCGGCCGGCGGTGTCGCCGCCGACCAGCTGCCGGCACCGCGTTCCGAGATGGCCGACGCGGCGCAGACGGCCGATCCGACGCGTGAGCACCAGCAGGTGGCGCAGGAGGCCGCCGCACCGGCCACCGGTGGTGTGCCGGTCGCGCCCACCGGGCGCCGCGCCAGGCGTGCGCTCCGGCCGGTCGAGGAACGGGCGGGAAGCGAGTCCGCTCCGGCCGGGCCCACGGTGCACGCCATCCCGGCGACGGCGCCGAGGGGCGGCGAGCTGAACGGTGTTGCCGGCCCGCAGGGCGGCCCGCCGGCGGCGGCCGATGCGGGGATGGACACCCCCGCCGGCACGCACGCAGGCGCACACGCCGGCACGCACTCCGGCGCTCACGCTCCCGGCCACGGCGGGCCCGCGGACTCCACGGAGTACCCGAACCACGGCCAGCACGGCGGCCACATCCCGCAGCAGGTCCAGCCCGGAACGGGTCGTCGCGGTCGTCGGGCCAGGCCCGCAGCCGACGAACCCGCCGAACGCACGGCGTTCGCGCTCCCGGCCGGTCCACCGAGCACCCCCGACACCACCCCCGACACCACCGGCGCCGCCACCGGCCCCGCGACGGACGCCCCGACCGGCGGCGTGCCCGGCGACCACCCGGCCTCCCCCGTGCCGGGCGCGGCCGGGGACCCGACATCCGGCGTCCCCGCGCCCGTTCACCCGACGCCCGGCAACGGCACGCCCGCCGCCGGAACACCGGACGCCGCCACGCCGACCGGCGGCACTCCCGCCGCCGGTTCGCCCGCTGCCGGCACCCCCGCCGCCGGTTCGCCCGCCGTGGGCACGCCGGACGCCGGAACTCCCGGCGCCGGCACCCCCGTCGAGCATCCGGTCGCGGCGCCCCCGCCGGACCGTCCCACCGGGCGGCGGCGGAAGCCGAACCCGGCCGAGGAACAGCAGGTAGCCGCTGCTCAGCAGCAGTCCGGCGGCGTCGGCTGGAGCGTGCCCACAGCGAGTGGCCCGGCGGCGCCCGGGCCGGTGACGGTGCCGCAGCAGACGCCCCCGCACGGTTCAGCGGCTCCCCACGACGGCCAGGCTCCCCACGACGACGGTCCGCACACGCCGCCGCACGGCGCCGTCCCGACCGCCGCGACCGCGGTACCGGAGACGGCGCCCACGCCCGCGCCCGGTACAGCGGCCGCCGTCCCGCCGGAGGCCACGGAGCAGGCGACAGCGTCGCCCGTCGACCACCCGGCGGCGCAGCACGACGGCGGTGCCCACGCGCTCCCCGCCGCCGCTACGCCGGAGGCCGGAGAGCAGCAGGTGCCCTCGGAACTGCTCGACCCACGGGCGGCGGGCCACTCGGTCGTGGCACGCAGTCCGATCCTGGGTGGGGCCGTGCCGCCGGTCGAGCAGCCCAGGCCGCGCCCGCTGCCGATGCCCGGCGCCCCACAGACGAGTGAGCAGTCCGGCGGCGTGAGCGTGCGGACGCTCGGCCAGGGCGCGCCGTACGCCGCGCACCTGGGCGCGGAGCAGCAGCAGGCCACACCTCCCGGCGGCACCACGCCGCCCGGCACCACGCCGCCCGA
This sequence comes from Streptomyces alkaliterrae, assembly GCF_007097205.2. GTDB lineage: Bacteria > Actinomycetota > Actinomycetes > Streptomycetales > Streptomycetaceae > Streptomyces > Streptomyces alkaliterrae. Next base: position 327 of record NZ_VJYK02000378.1, on the reverse strand, counting down.
CGGCACGCCGCACAGCGCGGGGGCCCCCGTCAGCGGTACGGTCGGGAGTTCCGGCGAGCACCAGGTGCCCGCGCCGCCGGCCCACCACACGCCCGCCGGTGGTACCGGTCGGCGTCGCAAGCTGGCCACTCCCGAGGAGCGGGAGATGCCGCCGATCCAGCGGCAGGCACCGGCACAGGCGCACACTCCGGCGCACGGCGCCGACACGCGCCTGGCGCACGCACCGGCAGGACAACCGTCCCCCGCGCCCGACGCAGCCCCGCCACACGAACAACTGCCGCCGCAGGCACAGCCGTTGGGAGCCCAGCAAGCCGCCCCGGCGACACC
>NZ_VJYK02000377.1 GCF_007097205.2 Streptomyces alkaliterrae | reverse complement strand
GGGGACGGCGGTCCGACCGGCCCGCCGTCCCCCGCCGCCTCACCGCTGCGCCGCCTCGTGACCGCCGTCGTGGTCGTCCTCCTGGTCGCCCTGCCGGCCGGCTACCTCGTGCTCTCCGCCCACCAGAGCCGGGACAGCGGCAAGGACAAGCAGCAGATCGCCTCCGCCACCAGCCTCGTCTGGGACTGGCCGAGCCGGGTCACCCGCCGCATCTACGAAGTGCCGATCCCGTCCCGCTCCACCTACGTCGCCTACTTCGAGACGAACAGCTGGCGGGAAAGCTCCCTGTACGTGCAGTTCCGCACCTCCCCGGAACGGCTCGACGACTTCCTCGCCACCCTCGGCCTCACCAGGTCGGACCTCACCCCGGGCCGGTCCATCAGCGACGCGCGGGCCGACGTCGTCGGCTGGGACCTCCGCTCCGCCGGCCGCAGCTTCGCCTCCGCCACCGTCGACCTGCCGGAACACCGCCCCGAGGTCGCCGTCACCGTCGACCTCACCAGACCCGAACGCCCCCAGGCCTACGTCGTCTCCACCGCCCGCTTCTGAGGCCCGGCCGCGCACGCCCGGGCCCGACGGGTCATTCGGCGCTCAGCGCCCCGGCGATCTCCGCCGCCCAGGACTCCACGGCCGCCCAGTCCCGGTAGTCACCGAAGCGGCCGCCGACCAGCCGGAAGAACAGCCGCCCGCGCCGGGGAAGCAGCGCCGGCGAGACCACCCCGGAGAACAGCCGGTGCTCCCGGCGCGGCAGGCCGCCGAGCGCCTCCTCGATGACCGGCACCTCCTTGGGAGCGAGCCTCCTCCACGGCCCGCGCAGCGCCGCCGGCATGCCCACGCTGAAGAGCCAGACCGGTCGGTCGGCGAGAACGCCCAGGTTCTCCCGGACGAACCCGAGCGCCGGATCGAGCCACCGCTGACCGTGCACCGCGCTGCCGAGGACAAACGCCCGATACGCCCGGGCGTCGTCGACCCGCGCCATCTCCCGGACCTCCACCCCCAGCCCCGCCCCCCGCAGCACGTCGCCGAGGCGTTCGGCGATCTCCCGGGTGGAACCGTGTGCGCTCGCGTAGCCGACCAGGACGTCCACGATGACCCTCCTCCCGGATCGTCCACCGGGCGACACGCCCGCCCGGCCGTGCGGCCGGTCGACGAGGGCGTTCCCGTCCGGCCGGGCGCGCGAGGAGCGAGCCGAAGGCCGCCCACTTCTCGCGGGCCCGGATCGCACGGTGCGCGGTGTCACTCCGCTTCTCCGTGTCCTTGTTCCGCCTTCGGCTCACCTCCAGGACACCAGTCCGCGTCGCCCGGCGGTAGGGCCGAAGGGCCCTTCTCCACGGAACCCCACGGAACCCCACGCAGCCCGTCGCCCGGCGGCTCACCCCGGCTCCGCACCGGGGCGGCGGAACGCCGGGCCGCGCCCGTCGTCCCACGGGCGTACGGCGGCCAACGCCCGCGCCAGCGAGTCCTGCGGCCGACCTCCGGTGTCGACGGGCACCGCCTCGGGCCACGGCGGTTCGTCGGGGGCCATGGCGGCGGCGATCGCGGCGTCGGCGTCCGAGGCGCCGCCGTGGCGGCCGGCCAGCCGGGACGCGGTCACCTCGGCGGGCGCCTGGCAACGCAGCGCTACCAGCTCGGCGGCCGCCCGCCCGGCCGTACGGGCGGCCGCAGCCCGCAGGCCGACGTCGGACCAGCTCGCGTCCACCACCACCGACTCCCCGGACGACAGCAGCGCGAAGGCCCGCTCCAGCAGCGCGGCGTACGTCCTGGCCGTCCACTCCGGTGCGTACAGTCCCTCCCGGTACCCGGCCGCCGCAGACCGCTCCACCGGGATGCCCGCCAACTCCTTCCGCAGCCGGTCGCTGCTCAGCAGCGTCAGCCCCAGCCGGTCGGCGAGCGCCCCCGCGAGGGTGCTTTTGCCCGTGCCGGGCAGTCCGCCGACCAGGATCAACACCACAGCGGACCTCCGCAGATGCCGCAGCGTCAGGTCCACCAGCCGCCGGGCGGTCGGCTCCGCGTCGGACGCGCCCTGCCGTGCCTGCACCAGCGACACCTTCGCGCGCACGAACGCGCGGTACGCGACGTAGTGGTGCCACAGCGAAGGCGGCGCGGGATCACCGGCGAACTCCCCGTACCTGGCGAGGAAGTACGCCGCCGCCTCGGGCGCGCCGAGCCGTTCCAGATCCATGGCGAGGAAGGCCGCGTCGTCCAGGCCGTCGACGTAGCGGAGCCGGTCGTCGAACTCCAGGCAGTCCAGCACCCGGGGCCCGTCGGCCAGGCAGAAGACGTCCTCGGCCAGCAGATCCCCGTGGCCGTCCACCACCCTCCCCGCCTCAAGGCGGCTGTCGAACAGCGGCTTCCGACCGGCCAGATAGCGGCGCACCAGGTGTGCGACCTCCGCCACGCCGTCCGCGACGGGGCCGTCCTCGGCAAGCGCCCGGGCCTGCGCGAAGCTGTCCTCCCAGCGTCCGGCGAGCGCGTCCCGCGTGCCCTCGCGCAGCACGTCCGGGCCGCGCGGCGCCCGGGCGTGCCACACCGCCAGTTCCCGCGCGAGCGCACGCAGGTCCTCCTCGACGTCGGCCCCGTCCCGCACCAGGCGGGCCAGCCGACGGTCGTCCGGCATACGTCGCATCACCACAAGCGGTTCGGGCTCGGCGCACTCCGGAGCGCGCAGCTCGCCGAGGCCCAGGTACACGTCGGGGGAGAAGCGGCGGTTGAGGGCCAGTTCGCGTTCGCACGCGGCACGACGGGCGGCCACCGTGCGGTAGTCGACAAAACCCAGCTCCACCGGCTTCTTCACCTTGTAGACGCGGTCGTCGGCGAAGAAGACCACAGCGGTGTGCGTCTCGCTCACCGCGGCCCGCCCCGGCGCGCCGCGACGGCCGCCCTCAGCCACGAGGACCGGCGACCACGACGACTCGGGCACCGCGCGGTCTCACCGTGAGTACGAGGGGGAGGGATCGCATGGCGTCGGGCCCTTTCGTTCCGCGCGGGGCAGGACACGAGGGGCGACCGGACCCGCGCGGTGCGTCCGCGCAGCACCGGAGGTCCCCCTTCGAGGACTACCGCAGGATCGGCCGCCCCGCACGCCGGCGAAGCGTGCGCCCCTCGCACGCCGGGACCGGCGGCGTCCGGGACGGAAGTCGGCCCCACCGGGACGTTCGGCCCTGTGCCCGGGGCCTGCCCCGGGCGGACGATGGCAAGACGCTGGGAAGACGCCGCTCCCACCGAGGAGAAGAACGATGGCACACACCGCGGAATGGAAGATCCGACTCCACCTCTTCGAGGACGACCGGGGGACAACCACCGCACGCGTGGTCCTGGACACCGGCACCACCACCCTCACCGGCCACGGCACGGCGCACTGCCACCCGACGGACACCGACGTACCCGAGATCGGCGACGAACTCGCCGCCGGCCGGGCGATGGACAACCTCGCGCGCAAGCTGCTGGACATCGCGGAGAAGGACATCGAGGGCATGGGCGCCAGCCGGCCGCCCCGCCGCCAGCTCACCGGCTGGCCGATGTGACCGACGCCCGCCCGACGCGGACCCGGTACGGGGCTGTCCTCGCCCACCGAGCACGCGGCGGGCGCACACCCCACTCGCCAGGAAGGACGACGGTCATGCGAGCGCATCTCGGTGACCAACTTGTCATCAAGAGCCAGCGGGCCGGGGAACCCGGCCGCGACGGGGAGATCATCGGGCTCCGCCACGACGACGGCACACCCCCCTACGACGTGCGCTGGTCCGACACCGGAGACGTGACCCTCGTCTTCCCCGGCCCCGACGCGCACGTCCACCACCTCGAGCACCATCCGCAGCACGCCCGCACCGAGCCCGGCCGCCCGGACGCCTCAGGGGTACCGGTACCGGTGCCGACGCCGACCGCGACCGTCCCGGTCGGAGTCGGGCCAGGCGACATCGGACGGCGGGTGGCCGCCGAACGCAGACGCCGCAGGCTCACCCGGGAGGAGACCGCGCGCCGCGCACGAGTGTCACCGGAGTACCTGAGGTACATCGAGGAACACCCGGCCGCACCGACCCCCGCGACGCTCATCCGGCTGTCCGACGCGCTGGGCACCACGGTCGCCGCGCTGCGCGGCGGAGGCGCCGACGCCCCACCGGCCCAGGGCAGAGCCCTGCGACACCCTCGGCTCCGCGATCTCGATCCGAAGGAGTGCCGCGCGCTGCTCGCCGGTCACGGAGTGGGACGCGTCGCGGTGACCACGCCGGAGGGGAGCCCCGCCGTCTATCCGGTGAACTACGACCTCCTGGAGGACACCATCGTCTTCCGCACCACCCCCGGCTCGGCACCGGCGAAGGCCGTCGGCACGGACGTCGCGTTCGAGGTCGACCACGTCGACGCGGCCCTGAGCCAGGGCTGGAGCGTGCTCGCCGTCGGGCCCGCCGCCGCCGTGACCGACCCCGAGACCGTGCGCGATCTCAGTCGGCGCGTCCACACCACCCCCTGGGCCGGCGGCGAGCGCGACCTGTGGGTCTCGATCCGGCCCACCCGCCTGACCGGCCGCCGCATCACCCAGGCCGACGACCGCTGAACGACGCCGGCGCCGCCTCGCACCGCAGCTTTTCCGGTCTGTTCTCGTCGCGAGTCCGGGCGGTACCGGGGCCACCTGGACCCTTCGGACAGAGCCCGGCCCCCAC
>NZ_VJYK02000376.1 GCF_007097205.2 Streptomyces alkaliterrae | reverse complement strand
CGGGGGAGGTCAGGCGAACGTGCTGTCGGCGCCGGCGGCGGCCGGCCTGGGGGCGCGGGCCGGGCAACAGCCGACCGGGCAGAGGTCGTGGGAGGGGCCGAGGTCGCCCAGCGCGCAGCGGTCCGGTGCCGCCCCGCGCTCGGTCGCCGCCCGCTCCAGGACAAGCTCGCGGATGCCCGCGACAAAGCGGGGGTCGGCGCCGACCGTGGCGGAGCGTACGGCCGGGAGCCCGAGTTCGGCGGCCTTGGCCAGCGCCTCGGTGTCCAGGTCGTACAGCACCTCCATGTGGTCGGAGACGAACCCGATGGGGATCATGACCACGGCCGGGGCGCCGGAGCCGTGCCGCTCCTCCAGGTGGTCGCAGATGTCGGGCTCCAGCCAGGGGATGTGCGGCGCGCCGCTGCGGGACTGGTAGACCAGCCGCCACGGCCGTTCGACGCCGGTCTCCCGGGCCACCCGGTCGGCGATGAGCCGGGCCACGTCGAGGTGCTGGGCCACGTAGGCGCCGCCGTCGCCGTGCGCCTCGACGGGGCCGCTGGTGTCCGCGGCGGCGGTGGGGATCGAGTGCGTGGTGAAGGCCAGGTGGGCGTCCCGCCGCACCTCCGCCGGCAGCTTCTCCAGCGCGGCGAGCACCCCCTCGGTCATCGGTTCGACGAAGCCGGGGTGGTTGAAGTAGTGCCGCAGCTTGTCGACGCGGGGAAGGTCCTCGCCGGCGACGCCCTCACCCGTGAGGGTCGACAGCGCGTCGGCCAGGTTCTCGCGGTACTGCCGGCAGCCGGAGTAGGAGGCGTACGCGCTGGTCGCCAGGACGAGCACCCGCCGTCGACCGTCGGCGACCATCTCGCGGAGCGTGTCGGTCAGATAGGGCGCCCAGTTGCGGTTGCCCCAGTACACCGGCAGATCGAGGCCGTTGTCCTGGAAGTCGGCGCGCAGCGCGGCGAGCAGGGCCCGGTTCTGCGCGTTGATCGGTGAGATCCCGTCGAAGAGGAAGTAGTGCTGGCCCACCTCCTCCAGGCGTTCACGCGGGATCCCCCTCCCCCGGGTGACGTTCTCCAGGAACGGCACCACGTCGTCGGGGCCTTCGGGGCCGCCGAAGGAGAGCAGGAGCAGGGCGTCGTAGGGGTGGGCTCGCTCATCGGGCATGTACCGATCCTGCCACCCGAAACTCGCGGGCGATCAGCGCCCCCGCGCCGTAATCTGTCTTCGTTCTGATGTGCCTTACACCCATCGCGTCCGTCTCCGCCTCCCGAGGAGCCCGTGTGCCCACCCCCTACCGCGCGATCTTCTCCGTGCCGGGCGCCCGGAGTTTCACCGCGGCCGGGCTGATCAGCCGGTTGCCGGTCGCCATGATGGGGCTCGGCATCGTCACGATGGTCTCCCAGCTCACCGGTGCCTACGGGCTCGCGGGCGCCCTCGCCGCCACGGTGGCGCTTTCGGTGGCGGTGTTCGGCCCCCAGGTCTCCCGGCTGGTGGACCGGCACGGCCAGCGCCGGGTGCTGCGGCCGGCGGCGGCGATCACGGTCAGCGCGGTCGGGGCCCTGACGCTGAGCACGGTGCTCGGCTGGCCGACCTGGACGCTTTTTGTCTTCGCGGTCTGCTCCGGCTGTGTGCCCAGCGTCGGGTCGATGGTGCGCGCCCGCTGGTCGGCGCTGCTGCGCGACTCCCCCGCGCGGCTGCACGCCGCCTACTCGTGGGAGACCATCGTCGACGAGGTCTGCTTCGTCTTCGGGCCGATCATCGCCATCGGCCTGTCGACCGTGTGGTTCCCGCAGGCCGGGCCGCTGGCGGCGGCCACGTTCCTCGCCGTCGGCGTCTTCTGGTTGACGGCGCAGCGCGCCACCGAACCCGTTCCGGCCCCACGCGGCACGCACGGCCGGGGTTCGGCACTACGGACTCCCGGACTGCCGTTGCCGGTGCTGACGATGGTCATGATCGGCGTCATCTTCAGCTCGGTCGACGTGATCACCGTGGCGTTCGCCGACGAACGGGGCGCCAAGTCCGCGGCGAGTCTGCTGCTCGCCGGCTACGCGCTCGGCTCCTGTCTGGCCGGAGCGGTGTTCGGGATGGTGCATCCGGTCGGCCCGGTGGAACGTCGCTGGTTTCGCGGCGTGTGCGCGGTCGCCGTGAGTATGATCCCCCTCCAACTGGCCGGGAGTCTGCCGTTCCTGGCCGTCGCGCTGTTCCTCGCCGGCATGGCCGTCGCGCCCACGATGATCGCGATGGTCGGCCTCGTCGATCAGCTTGTGCCGCGCTCCCGGCTGACCGAGGGCATGACGTGGTCCAGTACGGGCATCGCGGTCGGGGTGTCGCTCGGCGCCTCGGTGGCCGGCTGGGTCGTGGACCGGGTCGGTGCCGAGCGGGCGTTCGCCGTTCCGGCCGCGGCGGGCGCGACCGCGGCGGCACTGGCGTTCCTCGGCCACCGCCGGCTCGTCCGGCGGCCGGTGGCAGGGCGGGATCAGGAGGGGACGCGGAATGAGCGGGATCATCGCTCCGAGAAGGAGCGCGACGAGCGGCACCTGGCGTAACTGGGCCGGCAACGCCGAGGCGCGACCGCTGCGGACGGTGGCCCCGGCCACCACCGAGGCGCTGGCGGAGGTGGTCCGCCGCGCGGCGGAGGACGGGCTCCCGGTGAAGGCGGTGGGCACCGGGCACTCCTTCACCACGGTCGCCACGACGGGCGGCGTACTGATCCGCCCGGACCGGCTGACGGGCGTGCGCCGGATCGACCGCGAGGCCGGCACGGTGACCGTCGCCGCCGGCACCCCGCTGCACGTGCTCAACCGGACGTTGGCCCGCGAGGGGCTGTCGCTGACCAACATGGGCGACATCATGGAGCAGACGGTCTCCGGCGCCACCAGCACCGGCACCCACGGCACCGGCCGCGACTCTGGGTCGCTGGCCGCCCAGATCGCCGCGATGGAACTGGTGCTCGCGGACGGTTCCGTGCTCCGCTGCTCCCGCACGGAGAACCCGGAGGTGTTCAGCGCGGCCCGGGTGGGCCTCGGGGCACTCGGCGTGATCACCGAGCTGACATTCGAGGTCGAGCCGCTGTTCCTGCTGCACGCCAGGGAGGAGCCGATGCGCTTCGACCGCGTGGCCGCGGAGTTCGACCAACTTGTCGCCGAGAACGAACACTTCGAGTTCTACTGGTTCCCGCACACCGAGAACTGCAACACCAAGCGCAACAACCGCACGCAGGGACCGGCCGTCCCGCTGCCGAGGATGCGCGGCTGGGTGGACGACGAACTGCTCTCCAACGGCGTCTTCCAGGCCGTCTGCTCGCTGGGCAGGGCGGTGCCGGCGGCGGTGCCGACGGTGGCCCGCGTCTCCAGCCGGGCGCTGTCCGCGCGTTCCTACTCCGACATCCCCTACAAGGTCTTCACCAGCCCGAGGCGGGTGCGCTTCCTGGAGATGGAGTACGCCGTGCCGAGGGAGGCCGCCATGGCGGCGCTGGGCGAGCTGAAGTCCATGACGGAACGCGGCGGGCTGCGGATCGGCTTCCCGGTGGAGGTGCGCACCGCGCCGGCGGACGACATCCCGCTGTCCACGGCCGGCGGACGGGAGAGCGCCTACCTGGCCATGCACGTGTACCGGGGCACGCCGCACGAGGCGTACTTCACCGCCGCCGAGCGGATCATGACCGCGCACGGCGGCCGCCCGCACTGGGGGAAGCTGCACACCCGGGACGCCGAGTACCTGTCCGGGGTCTATCCGCGCTTCGCCGAGTTCACAGCGCTGCGGGACCGGTTGGACCCCGAGCGCCGGTTCGGCAACGACTACCTGCGCCGAGTGCTCGGCGGCTGACGGGCTGTCCGGCGCGGGGTCAGCCCGTGGGGGTGGCGCCGGGCGACGGAGTGCCGGCTCCTTCGGCGCCCGCGGAGCCTGGATCGCCCTCGCCGGGCGCCGGTTCCGGGGTGGAGGGGTCGGTGGGTTGCTGTCCGCCGCCGGTGGTCGACCCGGTGCCGTCGCCGGGATCGCCGGTCGGCGGAGTGGAGTTGTCCTCCGGTCGGCCGCTTCCCGCGGTCCCGCCCGGGTCCTGCTCGGCGGACCCGCCTCCCCTGCCGTCCGCGGGGCCGTCGGAGGGGGCGCCGGACGGGGTGTCGGCTCGCTGCTTCTCGTCGGCGGTCTCGGGCAGGTCCTGTTCGGGCGCGGGCCGGTGCCGTTCGCGTTCGAGGACCTGGCCGACGGAGGTGGTGCCGCCGCGCCCGCCGGAGACGTTGGTACCGGAAACAAGTTCGTAGAGGGTGAGGCCGCCCAGCGCCAGGACGAAGACGAGTACGGCGGTGAGCGCCAACCCGCGACGGCCGGGGCCGCCGGGACCGCCGGAGCGCCGCGGGGCGGCGGTGCCGCCGTCCCGGGCGGGGAGCGGCCGCCGGACGGTTGTCATGACCTGGTCCCGGACACCCTCTCCGGTACGCCGGAAGAGGTGTTGGAACAGCGGCCCGCCGGTGGTGGCGACCACGCTCACCACACCGGCGCCGATGATCGTTCCGTAGACGCCGAGCCGGCCGGCGATCAGCGCGGCGATGACCGCGGCCAGGGCGCTGCCGGCGACCTGGGTGAAGGTGAGGTCGATGCTCCGCTTCTTCTCCACCCCCTCGCGGGCCGTCGTCTCCCCCGCCGCGTCCACGCGGGTGGTGCGGTGGGGGCCGTCCTGGGG
>NZ_VJYK02000375.1 GCF_007097205.2 Streptomyces alkaliterrae | reverse complement strand
GTCGGCGTCTTCGAAGCACGGCATAGGCTGACGGGGTGAGCAAGGACGACAGCCCCTCCATCCCCTCCCCGGCCACCGCCGCCGAGCGGCCGATCCGGGTCACCGCCGCCGCCGCGCTGGTCGCACTCCAGGGCCTGGCGCTGGCCGCCTTCGGCCTGGTGATGATCGCGCTGCTGCTGGCCGGCGACAAGCCCGACAGCGTCACCCAGGCCGTCACCGGCGCCGTGACCATGCTGGTCGTCGCGCTGCTGCCGCTGGGCACCGCGCGCGGGCTGTGGCGGCTGAGCCGCTGGAGCCGGGGGCCGGCGATCTTCCTCCAACTGCTCGCCCTGCCGGTGGGCTGGCAGATGGCGGGCAGCGAGGGCGCCTGGTTCCCCGCCGGGCTGGCGCTGGCCGCCGTGGCGATCGCCGTGCTGGTCTGCCTCTTCCACCCCAGCGCGCACGCGGTACTGCGCGTCGAGCCCGGCGCCGACCGCGACGACTGACCGGTCGTCGCGTCCACCGATCGGCCGCGTCCACCGACCGGTCGCGTCCACTGACCGGTCGTCGCGTCCACCGACCGGCCGCAACCACTGACGGCCGCGACGGCTGACCGGCCGGGCGCCGCTCAAAAGCCGGAACCCGCCGGGCGTGCGGTCGGCCGCCGGGCGGGTTCCGGGAAGTGGCGAGGGGTGGTCACTCCTCCACCAGCAGCTTCTCCCGCAGCTGCGCCAGCGTGCGGGCGAGCAGCCGGGAGACGTGCATCTGCGAGATCCCGACCTCCTGCGCGATCTGCGACTGGGTCATGTTCCCGAAGAAGCGGAGCAGCAGGATCTTCTTCTCCCTCGGCGGCAGCTCCTCGAGCAGCGGTTTGAGGGATTCCCGGTACTCCACGCCCTCCAGCGCGTCGTCCTCGGCGCCGAGGGTGTCGGCGACCGCGGGGGACTCGTCGTCGGTGTCCGGTACGTCCAGGGAGAGCGTGCTGTAGGCGTTCGCCGACTCCAGGCCCTCCAGGACGTCCTCCTCGGAGATGGACAGCCGCTCGGCCAGCTCGTGCACCGTCGGCGCCCGCCCGTGCTGCTGGGACAGCTCCGCCGTGGCCGTCGCGAGCGACAGCCGCAGCTCCTGGAGCCGGCGCGGCACGCGCACCGCCCAGCCCTTGTCGCGGAAGTGCCGTTTGATCTCGCCGACGACCGTGGGTGTCGCGTAGGTGGAGAACTCCACCCCGCGATCCGGGTCGAACCGGTCCACGGACTTGATCAGCCCGATCGTCGCCACCTGGGTGAGGTCGTCGAGTGGTTCGCCGCGGTTGCGGAAGCGGCGAGCCAGGTGCTCGACCAGCGGCAGGTGCATCCGCACCAGCCGGTTCCGCAGCTCGGCGCGCTCGGGCGAGCCCGCCGGAAGCCCGCGCAGCTCGATGAACAGCGCGCGGGCCGCGCCGCGGTCCTGCGGGTCGGCCGGGTGCTGCCGGCCGCTGCGGCCGTTGCCCCGCTGACTGTCCTCCATGGCCTCCATGGCCTCCGCCCGCTCCGCTCGCTGACCGGGGTCGGCCGGATGCGGCCGGGCCTGCTGCTCCGGAATCGCGGGATCGGCCGCCATCTCATGGCGTCCGAGTGCCGCGTCACGATCCAGGTCGTTCATACCGGCCCCCTCGTCCGGGACTGGCCCCTTGGCATCGGTCACGATGATCCTGGGGCCGCGCCGCGCTTCTTGTGCAGGCTGATGCTGACCGTGCGGTCCTCGGCGACCGCGGAGTCGACCTCGCCGGCCAGCGCGGAGAGCACCGTCCAGGCGAAGGTGTCACGCTCCGGTGCGCGACCGTCCGTCGTCGGGGCGGACACCGTCACTCTCAGTGAGTCCCCGACAAGCCTGAACACGCAGCTCAGCACGCTGCCCGGTACGGCTTGCTGGAGCAGGATCGCGCAGGCCTCGTCGACCGCGATGCGCAGATCCTCGATCTCGTCGAGGGTGAAGTCCAAACGCGCCGCGAGGCCGGCCGTCGCCGTCCGCAGCACCGAAAGATAGGCACCCGCCGCGGGCAGTCGGACCTCGACGAAGTCCTCCTCCCCACCTACGTTCTGGGACACCCTCACCTCCAAGGCGACACAAACTGGTGGAGCCACCACGGTGTCGGGTGACCGGGCGGACGCCGCGGGTTCCCGCGACGACGGCTCGGGCCGTGACCGTGACAGCCGGTTCAGCTGCGACGCTATCGCGATCCGCCGCATGCTGTCGCCTGGTTGGCCGCGGGCGCCCCCTACCGTGAGCGTCACCCATAGTAAACATACGCACACTGTGCGTGGCTAGGGGTTGGTCGGTATCAATTCCGCGACGACTACGCAGCGTTCACTCCGGGTGACCGGAAGCGCCCCCGTCTGCGCCGGGCGCCGCCGCCAGGGCCCTCAGCGGTTCGCCGGCCAGCCGGAAAACCGTCCACTCCTCCATCGGCTCCGCGCCCAGCGACTTGTAGAAGCCGATGGAGGGCTCGTTCCAGTCAAGTACCCACCACTCGAACCGCTCATAGCCGCGCTCGACGCATATCCGGGCCAGCTCCGCCAGCAGCGCCCGGCCGTGGCCGCCGCCCCGCGCGTGCGGGCGCACGTACAGGTCCTCCAGATAGACGCCATGCGTGCCCGTCCAGGTGGAGAAGTTGCGGAACCACAGCGCGAAGCCCACCGGCTCCGCGCCCCGCCCCGCCTCCGCCGCCTCCTCCGCTATCAGCGCGAACACCGCCGGATGCTCGCCGAACAGGGCCTCGCGCAGCTGCTCCGGGGTGGCCCGGGCGTGCTCCAGCGCACGCTCGTACTCCGCGAGTTCGCGGATCATGGCGTGGATCGCCGGGACGTCCTCCGGCGTGGCGGTACGGATCATGTTCGAACTATAGGGAAGCCCGCTGACACCGACGCCCGCCATCCCGCCGGAGGTCGAGGTGACCTCAGTCGCCGGCGAGCGGGTCGGGCGTGCCCGTGACCACCGCCGCGACCGCCGCGCCGGGCGGCAGGTCGCCGGCCTCGGCGAGCGCGGTCAGCGCGTAGAGCAGCTTGGCGACGTACACCCGCTCGACCCCGACACCGTGCCGCTGCTCGAAGTCGTCGGCGAAGCGGGTCAGCTCGGGCGTCGTACGGGCGTAGCCGCCGAAGTGGAAGCCCTCCGCCAGCCGCCACCGGCCGCGCGGCCCGCCGAACGCCGCCTCCTGGAGCCGCCGTACCTCCGCCGCGAGGAAGTCGCCGCGGAGCACCGGCACGCCCACCGCCGTGGGTCCGCCCGCCGCCATCCCGGCCAGGGTGCCGCCGGTGCCGCAGGCCACGGCGGCGACGTCCACCAGGCCGCGCAGCTCCTCGCCGAGCGCCACGCAGCCCTCGACCGCCGCGGCGTTGCTCCCGCCCTCCGGGACGACGTACACCGCGCCGAAACGCTCCCGCAGCTCCGCCAGGTACGCCTCCTCCCGGCGCCGGCGGTAGTCGGCGCGGGGCGTGAACCACAGCCGCATGCCGTCCGCGCGGCAGCGGGTCAGCGAGGGGTTCAGCGGCCGCTCGGCCAGCTCCTCGCCCCGCACGACACCGATCGTGGGCAGGCCGAGCAGCCGCCCGGCCGCCGCCGTGGCCCGTAGGTGGTTGGAGTACGCGCCGCCGAACGTCAGCAGGGCGGGCGCGCCGGACGCGGCGGCGGCGCGCAGGTTCGGCACCAGCTTGCGCCACTTGTTGCCGCCGACGAGGGGGTGGATCAGATCGTCCCGCTTCAGCAGCAGCCGCAGCCCGCGTCGCTCGAAGGCGGGCTCGCGCACCTCCTGGAGCGGCGACGGCAACCGGGGGCGCGGCAGCCCCCCGCCGTCCGGCGGCGGAAGGGGCGCGGACGGCGCGGAACGGGTCATCCCCCGATTCTCGCGCGCCCGCGCCTCGGACACGCGCCCGGCTCACCCGCCGGGCGTCACGACAGGCGCTTCCTGATGCGCTCGCGCATGCTGTCCATCGTGAAGCCGCGCGGGTCTATCTTCTGGTTGGTCCACTGGAGGTGGCCGATCACCGACCACTCGTTCCAGCGGTGGTGGCGGCAGATCGCCGCGGACGCCCGCGCGATGGCGTCCAGCTGCGCCTCCGGCCACGGGTCCTTGCCGTCGCCCAGGTTCTCGCACTCGAACCCGTAGAACCGGGCGTTCCCGTCGGTGTCGTGTCTGGACGGTGGCGGGGGGCGCTTCTCGGCGATCACCGCCCGCAGCACGTTGCTGTCACCGAGGCCGGCGTGGTTCGCCCGGCCGTGCCCGACCAGATGCACCCGCCCGTCCTTGGTGATCACGCCGTGGCACAGCGGCCCCGGCAGCCCCGGGTAGCCGTCCCGGCACAGCCGCACCGTACGTGCGGCCCCCGAGGTCACGGTGTGATGCACCATCACACCGTTGACCTGCCCCCAGGCACCCTTGTGATTCCTGTTGTGTGTACGCCAGTTACCCACCTCCACGACGGTCAGTCCCTCGTTCCTGAGGACCGTCAACAGCCTGCTCGCGGTTATCGGAATGGCCATATCCGCTATGTACCCATCCGGTAACGGGTTGTACAGGCCGCAGGTGAAGCAGTCGATTCGGTGCGTGCGCCTGGCACATGCCTGGCGTGCGCCCGGCACCAAACCAGCCACAAGCGCCCTCTCGCGCGCCCCGCGCCCCCGGCCGTCCGCACGCGCCCCGGCCGGCCCGTACAGTCCACGGCATGGAAGGACCCCTGCCCC
>NZ_VJYK02000374.1 GCF_007097205.2 Streptomyces alkaliterrae | reverse complement strand
CGTCGCGCCGGACCCCCGCCCCCACGGTGTCGGGCTGTCACCGGGGTGGTCGATAATGCGGCCGTGACAGAGCAACCTCTGCCGCTGCCGGCGGAGCACCGACCCCACGGCGTGCGCGAGTGGCGGTCCGCCGACGCCCGCGAGTGGCTGGCCGCCGCCCCCGGCCGCTGGGCCCGGCCCCAGTGGGCGGCGCTGGCCCTGATCGCGACGTACGCGTGGGCCTTCGTCGACTCCCCGGAACCCGTGTGCACGGACAGCGCGCCGTGCCAGTTCGACTGGTGGCCCGTGGTGTTCTTCGGGTTCGCCGTCCTCCAGCTCTACTGGCTGGTGCGCCAACCGGTCGTCGCCCTGTGGGTCGTGCCGCCGACCGCCGCCGCCAACCTGCTGCACGGCGACGCGCTCGGCACCGCCTCGGACGTCTCGCGGCTGGCCGTCACCGCAGCCGCCGGCTTCGCGGTCGTCGGTCTGCTGTACCGGCTGGAGTTGGCGCGCCGCCAGCGCCACCTCGCCATGCGGGCCGCCGGGGACGCCCGCTACACCCTGCCGCCACGCCTGGTGCCCTTCACCCGGGGCCGGATCTCCCTGGTCTTCGGCGTGGGCTGTCTGGCGCTCGCCGCGTTCGGCCTGTGGCGCGGCAGCGCCGTCGTCGCCGAGGACGAGAGCCGTGCCGCCGCCGCGACCCGCGTCGAGGCCGAGGTCCTCGGCTACCGCGAGAACGGCCTTGCGGTCACCCTCCTCCCGGAGGGCAGACGGCACCACGTCGACGCGTTCGGCGACCACCGCAAGGGTGACCGCGTCACCGTGCTGATCGACGGCGACTGGAGCCGACTGGCCGCCGAACCGCCGGACGCCGGCGCCTGGGAGGCGCTGGTGCTCGTCGGCGGGCTGCCCGGCCTGGCCTTCGTGGTCAACGCGCTGGTCGGCCGCCGCCGCGCGGCGCGGCTGCGCAGCCTGCCGGTGCCCGCGCTTCGCGTCCTGATCAAGGAGAAGGACGACGACCCGCGCGTGTGGGTGTACGCCCACGACGACCGGCACGGCACCACACCCGTCCTCACCTTCCACTCGCTGCCCACCGACGAGGACGAAGACGAGGAAGACGAGGAAGAGGAGGACGCCGACGAGAGGGAACGGGCGCTGGACGGCGAGGGCGCGGAGAGCGTCGTGGAGAGCGTGCTGGGCGCGATGCGCGACCAGACGCCGCCGGTGCTGCGGGAGGCCGTGCTGTACGGTCCGCCCAGCGTCGGCGCGGAGGTCGCCTTCACCGCCGTCGGCGGCCGGGACCTGGACGAGATCGTCACCGAGTGCAGCGCCACGCCGGTGCGCGCGGTGGAGCGCCGCGAACGGCGCGGGCGGTCCCGCTCACTCGCCCGCCTCGCCCTCGACCTCGAACCCACCGCCGCGCCCCGCGTCTGGTCGGCCGGCGGCTGGACGCGGCTGGTCGGGCTCGCCCTCGGCGCGTTCCAGGCCGCCGGCATCTGGGCGCTGCTGTCGGACGGTTTCAGCTGGCAGTGGTTCCTCCTGCTCGGTCTGCCCGCCCTCATCGGCACCACCGCGACCGCGCTCAACTGGCGCATCGTCGCCGACCGCACCGGCCTGTGGACAACCGGCGGCTGGCGTATCCACCACGTACCCTGGGAGCGGATCAGCTCGATCCACCTCAACGGCTCGACGCTGGAGATCACGCAGCCGGGTGACGAGGACGACGCCGCACTGGAACCGGTGGGCTGGCCGGCGCTGGAACGGCGCCTGGGCGGCGGCGAGTCGGACACCGAACGCCTCCTCGCCGAGCTGCGCGCGATGTACCACGACCCGTCCCTGCGCCCTGCGGACGAGTCGACACCGGCGCAGCGCGGCACGCCGCTGGGGCCGCTGTTCACGCTGCTGCTGCTCGTGTGGGCGGTCACGGTGCTGGTCCTGCCGTGAGCGCGTCCCGCGCGTCGCGGAGGCCGCACCGAGCACTCACTTCGGCGTGGCCACCAGCAGGTTGGTCTCCAGCGGCAGCGGCGACACCGACTCCAGGGTGAAGCCGGCCTTGTCCAGCAGCGCGCGGTACTGGCTCTCGTCACGCTCCCGGCCGCCGCCCAGCACTACCAGCATGTGCATGTTGTAGCCCTGCGTCAGACAGGAGCCGTCGCCCCTGGTCAACACACGTTCCAGTACCACCAGACGTCCACCGGGGCGCATCGCGCGACGGCAGTTGGTCAGGATGCGGTGGCAGGACTCGTCGTCGAAGCAGTGCAGGATGCGGGAGAGGAGGTAGACGTCGCCGCCCTCCGGTACGCCCTCGAAGAAGTCGCCCGGGACGCGGTCGCAGCGGTGGGCGTGCTCGGTGGCGATGGGCCGCCCCTCGGTCTCGTCGATGACGTGCGGTGCGTCGAACAGCACCGCGCGCGGCCCCGGGTGGGACCGCAGGATCTCGCTGAGCAGCGCGCCGTGCCCGCCGGCGACGTCCACGACCAGCTCGGCGCCGGAGAAGTCGAACACCGAGCCGACCTCGGAGAAGAACGGCGTACCGGCGACCATGGCCCGCTCGTAGGTGAGCGACGTCTCCGGGTGCTGGTTGAGGTAGCTGAACAGGTCGCTGCCGTACACCTGGGAGAAGGCGGCGCCGCCGGTGCGCAGCGAGTGGTCGAGCGCGCCCCACGCCCGGTAGAAGTGGGAGCCGTAGATGCGGACGTGGTCGCGCATGGAACCCGGGCTGCCGGAGCGCAACAGTTCCCCGACAGCGGTCAGTTGATAGCCCTCCTGGTCGTCGCCGCGGACGACGTCGAGGCTTTCGAGGAAGAGCAGCAGCCGCCCGAGCGCGTCGGCGTCGGCGCCGATCCGCACGGCGAGCGCGGTGCTGCTCGCCCGCCCGGCCTCGTGCACGGCGTCGATCAGCCCTGACTCGGCGGCGTAGTAGACGGCCTGCGTCTTCCAGAAACCGGCCATCAGCTCGATGAGTTCGCGACCCGCGTTGCGGTCGGCTGTCTGGTTCCCGGTGCTGTTCCCGGCGCTGTTCCCGGTCATGCGATCACCGTTTCCTCGTCGCTGGTGCTGGTGGGGGTCCCGCCGGTCCGCCCCGCTCGGGCGGCTTCCTCGCGCAGCATCCGGACGAGTTCCGGGCGCTGGATCTTGCGGGTGGAGGTGCGGGGCAGGTCGTCGTGGCGGAGCTGGCGGACGGCGGCGAGCTGCGGCAGGTCGCGGGTCGCCTCCTGCCAGCGGGCCTGGTCCAGCGGGCGGTCGCCGCGGGTGGCGACGATCGGCACGGCCTCCCCGTCCGGCCCGGCGACCACCACCACCTCCCGCAGCTCCTCCAGCCGGCCCATCAGTACGTCCTCGGCCGCCAGGTTGCTGTCGACGGTGTCGATCCGGTCGACCTCGCGGTCCATCAGGTGGAGCAGGCCGAGGCGGCTGAGCCGTCCCATGTCGCCGACCCGCCACCAGCCGTCCCGCAGCTGCTCGCGGTAGCGCTCGTCCTCGCCGAGGTAGGTGAGGATCCGGGTGCGGCTGCGGACCTCCAGATGGCCGGTCCGGCCCCGGCCGAGCCGCCGCCCCGCGCCGTCGACGACCCGCATCGAGATGAAGCCGGGCAGCGGCAGCCCGACGCAGCGGCCGTCGGCCTTGTGCGCGCTGCGCCGCGTGTACCAGCGGCCGGCCATCGGCCCGATCTCGGACTGCCCGTAGAACTGCACGAACACCGGGATCCGGCGGCGGGAGGCGCCGAGCAGCCGCTGGATGGTGCGCGGGTGCATGGCGTCGAAGGTGGCGCCGAAGACCTTCACCCCGGCCAGCGGCTCGCCGGGCGCGTCGGCCAACTCCTCCCAGTCGACGTACGTGTTGGGGTGCGTCTCCACATAGCCGGGACGCGTGCGGCGGAAGAGCGGGCCGATGCGGGCCGGGTCCGGGTCGACGGCGATCACCAGCGGGTTGCCGTGGCTGAGGAACATCGCCAGGCCCTGGTAGAAGCGGCTGTGCACAAACGTCATGCACAGCGCCGCCTTCTCCTTCTCCCGGATCGGCCAGGACACGACACGCTGCGGCACCAGCCGGTGCCAGCCCGCCTCCGGCGTCTGCACGGCCAGCTTGGGTATGCCGGTCGTGCCGGAGCTGTGGGTGATCAGCGACGGCTGGCGGGGGTGCAGGCGCACGGGTTCCGGGCGCGGCGCGCCGGCGTGCGCGGCCAGCGGCACGAGCGTGCCCACGCGCTCGGCGTCGGCCGGTCCGACGTTGTCGGTGGCGAGCAGTACGGTACGGGTGGTGTCGGCGAGTGGCGCGCCGCGCAGCCGCTCGGCCAGCGTCTCGCCGTCGGTGAGCAGCCACGGCTTTCCGAGGCGTTCCAGCAGGACGGTGGCGGTGCGGCCGTCGAGCGCGGGCGACAGCAGCGCCGGCACGGCCCCGACGCGGCTGACCGCGCAGGCCAGCAGCGCGATGTCGAAGTTGTCGCTCTTGTACAGCGCGACGCGTTCGG
The DNA here is from genome assembly GCF_007097205.2 of Streptomyces alkaliterrae. Lineage (GTDB taxonomy): Bacteria > Actinomycetota > Actinomycetes > Streptomycetales > Streptomycetaceae > Streptomyces > Streptomyces alkaliterrae. The sequence continues at coordinate 250 of NZ_VJYK02000374.1, read as the reverse complement.
TGGGCCGCACCCCGGCGGACCACAGCCGCGCGGCGAGTTCGTCCACGTGCGCGGCGATCTCGGCGACGGTCAGCCGGGTGCCGAGCTCCGGGGCGTGGTGCGGCGGCCGGTCGAGTTCGACGGTGGTGTGCGGGAAACGGCGGGCGGCGGTGTGGAAGATGTCGCCTATGTAGAAGCCGTTGCCTCGGGTGAGGCGGCGGAGCACGGCGTGCACGGGTTTCCTCCAGGGCGTCGGGGAGCGGGGGAGCGG
>NZ_VJYK02000373.1 GCF_007097205.2 Streptomyces alkaliterrae | reverse complement strand
ACCCCATGTGGCGCGACCCGTCCACAACCTGACAGGCCCCGGAGCCGTGGGCCCGTCATTCCACCGGCCAGCGTGGGGTGAAGGTTGCGTTCCGGTGGCGTCGGCGAGCGCTCTGGGTAGGGTGACCGTGACGACACGGCGGGCGCCGTCCCGCCCTGGGGGAACCGTTGGCGCAGGGACCGGCGACCCGTTCTGACGCCGGGTCCCTAGGCCGGGGAGGGGCACGATGGCACGGGGATCAGGAAAGGGCGGGGTACCGGGTTCGGAGGACGCGACCGTCCTGTTACCCGCCTCCGTCGGCCCGCACGTGATCATGCGTCAGCTCGGTGCGGGCGGGATGGGCGTGGTGTCGCTGTGCCGTACCCCGTCGGGCCGGTTGGTGGCAGTCAAGCAGGTGCGGGAGGAGTTCGCGGACGACCCGGTCTTTCGCGGCCGCTTCCGACGCGAGGTGACGATCGCACGCCGGGTCAGCGGTGTGTACACCGTGCCGGTCGTGGACGCGGACGTCGACGGGCCACGGCCCTGGGTCGCCACCGTGTACATCCCCGGACCGACGCTTGGCGAGGCGGTAAGGATGTGCGGTGGGTTCCCCGAAGCCGGACTGCGCGCGCTGGGAGTGGCGCTGGCCGAGGCGTTGCAGGCGATCCACGCGGCCGGGCTGGTGCACCGCGACCTCAAGCCGGGCAACGTGCTGCTGTCCGGCGACGGGCCGCGCGTCATCGACTTCGGCATCGCCAGGGCGCTCGGTGAGACACGGCTGACCGGCACCGGCACGGTGATCGGCTCCCCCGCGTTCATGGCGCCCGAACAGGCCGTCTCCGCCCACGATGTCGGACCGGAGTGCGACGTCTTCGCGCTTGCCGGTGTGCTCGTCCACGCGGCCTGCGGAGAGGGGCCGTTCGGCCCCGGGGACGTCGGAGCGCTTCACCGGATCGTGTCGGACGAGCCCGATCTGCACGGTGTCCCGCCTGCGCTGCGCACCCTGCTGCTGCGGTGCCTGGACAAGACACCCGCGCGGCGCCCCACCCTCGAAGAGGTGATCACCGAACTCTCACCGGCCGACCCGGCCGATCTGCTGCTCCCCGCTCTGCGGGAGGACCTGGCGGCCCGGGCCGACGAGGCCGCGCTGATGGCGGTGGCGCCACCACCGCCGGCCCTCGCGCCGGACGTCGGCCGGAACGAGCGCCGTGTCGGCCGCCGCGGCGTGCTCATCGGCGGACTCGCCGCACTCGGTGTCCTGGCCGCCGGCGCCGGTACGGCCGCGGTGCTGCGAGGCCGGGACGGCCCGGCCGACCCCGTCGGCCGGCCCTCGGGCACCGACGACTCCCTGGGCGCCAGAGCCAGCACCATCAAGCTCACCGACCCACCGGCGCCACTGTGGACGACCACCCTCAAAATGGCCTCCACCATGCCCCGGCTGCACGCCTTCCGCTCCACGGTGCTGCTGCACGAACTCAGCTACACGGCAGCGGCGTTCGACGCCAGGAGCGGCAAGTCCCACTGGTGGCGTGGCGCCGCTCTCGACGGACGATCACAGGTCGACCCGGAACAACTCGACCTCGGCACGAACGTCTTCGGCCCGGTGGGGGAGCGGCTGCTCGTCACCCAGCGGGGATCGGGCCTGGAATCGCTCGGGAAGACCTTCCTGGCGACCGTGGACCCGGCCACCCCGGGCAAGGGCCCCAGGACCGAACTGGCCTCGTCGTTCACCCCTGTCATGCTGCTGGCCACACACGACCGCACCGCCTACTTCCTCGTCAACGACATCAGTTTCGGCTCCCGCACGCCCCCGTCTCCCGGAGCGACGCCGGACATCCAAACCAGCCAACTCGCCGCCGCGATCGACCTGGACAGCGGCAAGGTCCGCTGGTCGCGGCCGATGGTCGCCTCCTCCCTCTTCGGCATCCGCTTCGCCGCGGACCGGCACGGCTTCTACTACACCGAGGACACCGACGACGGTCTGACCCTGCGCGCCCTGGACGCGGAACGCGGCAGAAGCATGTGGTCCGTCAAGGTGCCGGCCGACCCCGACAGCCGACTCCCGCCCTACATGCAGGCCGGCGGCGGCCAGCTCGTCTCCTCTCTGACGGCCGCCGACGACCTGCTGATCACCGTCAACCTCAAGGGAGGGATGACCGCCTACGACGCGAAGAGCGGGCGCCGCCGCTGGTCGACGCCGATGGTGGCAGCGACCGCCCCCGTGGTCGTCGGCGACCTGGTGCTGACCAACGACCCCGGCCGGGTGCACGGCGTCGACCTGCGGACCGGCAAGGTCCGGTGGCAGGTCGAGAGCCCGGTCGCACTGGCGGTCAACTACCAGACGCTCGCCGCCTCGAAGGAGGTCACCGCGGTTCTCCTCAGCACACTGACGATCAACGACAAGGGGGTGTCCGGAACCGGCGGGACGGCCGGCTGCGTGGTGCTGCGCACCTCGGACGGAAAGCAGCTGTGGGCGCTACAGGAGAAGCCCGATGCCGGCCGCACACCGTCGGCCGGTATCGGCGGCGGTCCCAGCGGTCTGGCCCAGTGGGGCGTGGCGGTACGGGGAAGCACGGTGTTCGTCACCGGCGGCGGCCGCCTCCGTGCCTACCGTGCGGACGCGGGATGACCGCACCGCCGCGGTCCACACCCGCCGAGGACCCGGACGCGCGCCCGCCCGCCGGCTACCAGCCGGCGACGATCGGGCCCTACCGGGTGATCCGGCTGCTCGGCGCCGGCGGCATGGGCCGGGTCTACCTGGCCGTGACCCGCGCCGGGCGGCCGGTGGCGGTGAAGGTCGTCCGGGAGAACTACGCGCGGGATCCGCACTTCCGGGACCGGTTCCGTGCCGAGACCGAGGCGGCGCTGAGAGTCAGCGGCGCCTTCACCGCCCCCGTACTGGCAGCCGACCCCGACGCCGCCCAGCCCTGGCTGGCCACCGCCTACCTGCCCGCACCCTCACTCAGCCAGGCCGTCACCGAGCACGGGCCGATGCCCGAACACACGGTCCGGGCACTGGCCGTCGGCCTGGTCGAGGCCCTCGCGGCCGTGCACGCGGCGGGCCTGGTGCACCGCGACCTGAAGCCCTCCAACGTCCTGCTGACCGACGACGGACCACGGCTCATCGACTTCGGCATCGCCAGGGACGTCGGCGGTGAGGGCCTGACCGGAACCGGCCAACTTGTCGGCACCGCCGGCTACCTGCCGCCCGAGCAGGTGTCAGGACGCACCTGCACCGCGGCCGGCGACGTCTTCTCGCTCGGCGCCACCCTCGTGTACGCAGCCACCGGTCACGGCGCCTTCGGGGATGGCAGCCCGCACGTCGTCCTCTACCGCACCGTCTACGAGGAACCCGACCTCACAGGGGCGCCGCGAGAACTCCACGACGTCCTCCTGGCCTGCCTGGAGAAGGAGCCGTGGCAGCGGCCGAAGGTGCCGCGACTGGCGGCGCTGTTCGGCGCGCCGGCACCGGGCGAGAGCTGGCTACCCGGTCCCGTGCAACGTGAGGTGCGACGACGGGAGAAGGCCGTCCAGGAGACGCTGGCCGAGGTACGGACGAGCCGATGGGGGCGGCGTCGACTGCTGGCGATGGCGGGCGGCGGCGTCGCGGCGGCCGCGCTCACCGGCTGGTACCTCACCTCCGGCCTCACCTCCCAGAACCGCTCAGGCACACCACGACCACCACGGCTGCTGTGGCGCAAGCGCCTGCCGGAAGGCTTCGCTCAGGTGTCGGCGGCCACCGGTGACCACCTGCTGGCGGCAAGCCGGGACGGCGCGGGGGCGGCGGTACTCAACGCCGACACCGGCGCCACGGTGTGGCGGCGCGAACCGTTCGGCCGCGCTGCCACGGCCACCTCCCGCGACACCGTGTACACCATCGAGCTCGACGGCGCCCTGCACGCCCGGGACATGAGGACCGGCAGCCGCCGCTGGCGGTTCTCCCCACCAGGCGAGTCCCAACCCGACTCGACAGATCTGACCGTGACCGCGGGCACCAAGGGCTGGACCTACGTCAGCTCGGCCCAGACCGGGAGACTGTACGCCCTCGACAAGGACGGCAAGGCGCGCTGGGACCGCCGGATGCCCCGCACCACCGTGCACCCGCTCGGCGACGTGCTGCTCTGCGTGACCCGGCCGGAAGGTGGCCCGGCGGAGCGCCGCACCCTCCACGCCCTCCACCCGCGCACCGGGGCGAAGGTCTGGAGCCACACCCCCGACGTCGTCGGCGTCGGCCAGCGGCCGAGCACCCGCCTCGCCGTCGCCCTGGAACACGACACCGCCGAACTCGTCGCCCTCCGACCGGTCGACGGCCGCCCGCTCTGGCGAGTCCCCAGCGGCCTCTCTCCAAGCGACCGCCTCCAGAACGCGACGCTCGCCCCCACAGCCCGCCTCTGCCTCGACGACAGCACCGTGCTCTTCGAGACCAGCCTCGCCGACGGCTCCTTCGCGGCCCTCGACGCCGACAGCGGCCGTGTCCTCTGGCGCGAACGGGTCGCGGACCGGCAACTGCTGAACCCACACGGCCCCACGCTCCTCACCACCACAGCCCCACCAGTGGGTACCAACCCCACCGCCGGGCGCGGCCCACTCACCGCGTACCGCCTCCACGACGGACGGAAACTCTGGGAGACCCCCGACCTCCCCCAAGGCCTCCCGCTGGTCCTCGCCGTCCGCGCCGGCCTCGTACTCCTCGGCATCACCGGCGGCAACGCCCCAGGCCTGTACGCCTACGCACTCGCCGACGGCCGACAGACCTGGCACCTCC
>NZ_VJYK02000372.1 GCF_007097205.2 Streptomyces alkaliterrae | reverse complement strand
ACGCGGGGGGGGGCTACAGCCGGTCCGGGCGCCAGGAGGCGGCCAGGTCCTGCCAGAAGTGGGCGGCGGTCTCGGCGCCCTTCAGCAGCAGGTCCAGCTCGACCTTCTCGTTCGGCGCGTGCCAGCCGTCCGACGGGATGGAGATACCGAGGAAGAGGACGGGCACGTCGAGGATGTCCTGGAGGTCGGCCGCCGGCCCCGAACCGCCTTCCCTGGTGTAGCGGACGGGCTGCTCGAAGGCGCGTTCCATGGCCCTGCTCAGGGAGCGCAGCGCGGGGTGGTCGAGCGGGGTCAGGCAGGGCCGGGTGGCTCCCCAGAAGGTCAGCTCGTGACGTACGCCGGCCGGTACGCGTGCCGCGACCCACTCCTGTACCGCCTGCTGCACCTTCTCCGCGTCCTGTCCGGCGACGAGCCGGAAGGACAGCTTGAGCGTCGCGGAGGAGGGGACGATCGTCTTGCCGCCCGGCCCCTGGTAGCCGCCGCCGATGCCGTTGACCTCGGCGGTGGGGCGGGCCCAGATCCGCTCCAGGGTGGAGTAGCCCTCCTCGCCCCGGGTGGCGCGGCTGTGCGCGTTGCGCAGCCAGTCGTCCTCGTCGAACGGCAGTTCGGCGAACAACTCCCTTTCGCGATCGGTGAGTTCGACAACGCCGTCGTAGAAGCCGGGCACGGTGACGCGGCGCTGGTCGTCGTGCAGGGCGGCGGCGAGCTCGGCCGCCGCCTGCGCCGGGTTGGGCACGGCGCCGCCGAAGGAGCCGGAGTGGATGTCCTGGTCGGGGCCGCGGAGGTCGATCTGGCAGTCGGTGAGGCCGCGCATCCCGGTGCAGACGGTCGGGGTGTCCCGGGACCACATGCCGGTGTCGGAGACCAGGACGGCGTCGCAGGCCAGTCGCTCGGCCCGGGCGGCGACGAGGGCGGGGAAGTGCGGCGAGCCGGACTCCTCCTCGCCCTCGATGAGCAGCTTGAGGCCGACGGCCGGGGCTCGGCGGCCGGTGGCGGCGAGGTGCGCGCGGAGGCCGAGGGTGTGGAACCACACCTGGCCCTTGTCGTCGGCGGCGCCCCGGGCGTAGAGGCGGCCGTCGCGCTCGGCGGGTTCGAACGGCTCGCTGTGCCAGCCGTCGGCGCGGTCGGCCGGCTGGACGTCGTGGTGGCCGTAGACGAGCACGGTCGGCGCGTCGGGGTCCTCCGCCGGCCAGTGCGCGTAGACCGCCGGCAGGCCGTCGGTCTCCCAGACCTCGACGGTCGGGAAACCGGTCCGCCGCAGTCCCTCGGCCAGCCACCGGGCGCTGCGCCGCACGTCGTCCGCACGCTCCGGATCGGCGGACACCGAGGGGATGCGCAGCCACTCCCGCAGTTCGTCCAGGAACGGCTCTCGCCCGTCGGTCACGAAGTCGCGGACGGCGTTGTCCGGGGTGTCGCTCATGCCCCGAGCCTATCCGGCGGGGTGACGGGCTCCTCGGGGGAGCCGGTGAGCAGCAGCCGTTCCAGGCCGGCGCGGTCCGGCAGGTCCGTGGGCCGGATCACTTCCCCGGTCCGCACGTGTACAAACGCCGCCCGTACCGCGGTCAGCGGAAGTCCGTGCTGCTCGGCCCAGGCGAGCCGGTAGACGGCCAGCTGCAGCGGGTCGGCGGTGCGCCGGCGGCCGGTCTTCCAGTCGACGATCTCGAAGCCGTCCCCGTCGCGGTACACGGCGTCGATCCGCCCCCTGATCACCCGGCCGGCGAGCATCAGCTGGAAGGGCGCCTCGACGCGGTGCGGGACGCGGCTCGCGTACGGGGTGCGGCTGAACGCCTCCTTGAGTGCGGCCAGATCGCGTTCGTCGGCGATCTCCGCGGGCAGCGCACCGGTCTCCGAGTCGTTGCCACCGGGCAGTTCGTCGGGACCGAGCAGCGGCAGCGGCAGCGCCTCGTGCCGCGACTCGATCCAGGCGTGGAAGCGGGTGCCGCGCCGGGCCGCCGCCGGTTGCGGCGGGTGCGGCATGGGGCGCACGAGGTCGGCGGCGAACCGCTCGGGGTCGGCCTGCAACCGCATCAGCTGCGAGGCGGTCAGGGACTGCGGCAGCGGGACGTCGCGCTCCTTGCGCCTGGCCTGCCGCAGCTCCTGGGTGAGCGAGGCGAGGTCCCGGTCCCAGGAGGCGACGAGTCGGCGTTCCTCCGGCGTGAGCTGCCGTGCCGGACCCGCTTCCGGTTCCGGAGACCGCTCCCGCTGGTGCGGCAGGCCTGCCCGGGCGGGGTTGTCCTCGGCGCCCGGCTCGGGGCGGGCGGTGGGCCGGTGCCGGCGCAGCCTGTGGAGTACGGCGTCGGCGGCGGCGCGGCGGCGTTCCAACGCGGCCGGGTCCAGCGGCAGCGGCCAGGTCTGCTCGGTGGCCGGCTCGGCCAGTGCCGGGTTCTGCTCTCCCTCGGCGGGCGGCTCGGCCCAGTGCTCGACCTCGCCGTTCGCGGGGTCGGCCTCGACGTGGTCGCGGACGGCGGTGAGGAAGTCGGAGGGGCCGCGCGGCTTCTTCTGCTCCGGGCCCCACCAGTGGCCGGAGGCCAGCAGCAGCGAACGCGGCCGTGTCAGCGCGACGTAGCCCAGCCGGAGCTCCTCTGTCGCCTGGTGGTCGGCGAGGGCGGTGTCGTACTGCTTGCGGTCCCGGGCCGTCCAGCCGGTCAGCTCGGGCAGCGTCGCGGCGTCGCCGCGCAACGGGTGGGGCAGTACGCCGGCGCCGGCCAGCCAGGAGGTCTGGCCGCGAGTGCTGGGGAACTGCCCCCGCACCAGCCCCGGTACGGCGACGACGTCCCACTCCAGGCCCTTGGACTTGTGCGCGGTGAGCACCTTGACGGTGTTGTCGCCGCCGGGCAGCGAGCCGTCGAGTCCGCGGTCGTACTGCTCGGCGGCGCGCAGGAAGGCGAGGAACGCCTGCAGGGTGGTCTCGCCGTCCAGCGAGGCGAAGCCGGCGGCGACGTCGAGGAAGCGGCCCAGGGTCTCCCGGCGGCGGGCGGCGAGCGCCTGCGGCGAGGCGGCGAGCTCCACCTCCAGGCCGGTGACGGTCAGTACCCGGTGCAGTACGTCCATCAGCGGGTCGGCCAGCGAGCGGCGCAGGTCGCGGAGTTCGGCTGCGAAGTGGGCGAAGCGGACCCGGGCGGCGGCGGAGAACGGCAGGTCGTCCTGGTGGCCGCCGGACTCGAGGAAAGTGTCGAGGGCGTCGGCGAGGGAGACGACCTCGGTGGGGTCGGTGCCCTCGACGGCGGCCGCCAGCCGTCGGGCCGGGTCCTGTTCGGCGCCGCCCGGCGGCGGTACGAGCAGTCGCGCGCGTCGGCCGAGCATGGCCAGGTCGCGGGGGCCGATGCGCCAGCGCGGGCCGCTCAGCAGTCGGACGAGGGCGGCGTTGGCGGTGGGGTCCTGAAGCACCTCGCACATGGCGACCAGGTCGGCGACCTCCGGCAGGTGCAGCAGTCCGGACAGGCCGACGACCTCGACGGGCACGTCGCGCGCGGTGAGGGCGGACTGGATGCGCGGGAAGTCGGTGGCGGTCCGGCACAGCACGGCGATGTCGCCGGGGGCGGTGCCGGTGCGGACGAGGTGGGCGAGCGAGTCGGCCAGCCACTCCAGTTCCTCGGCGTGGGTGGGCAGCAGCGCGCAGCGTACGCGTCCGTCGGTCTCGGCGCCCGGTGCGGGGCGCAGCGCCGCCACGCCCTCGTGCCGCTCGCGCAGCGGGGCGGCGAGGGTGTTGGCGAGGGCGAGCAGTCGGCCGCCGCTGCGCCGGTTCTCGCTCAGCGAGTGGCGCTCGGCCAGCCCGTCGTCGGCCTGGGCGGCGTCCCGGCGGAAGTGGCGGGGGAAGTCGTCGAGGTTGGCGACGGAGGCGCCGCGCCAGCCGTAGATCGCCTGGCAGGGGTCTCCGACGGCGGTGACGGGGTGCCCGCCGTGGCCGAACAGCCCGGCGAGCAGGACGCGTTGGGCGACGGAAGTGTCCTGGTACTCGTCCAGCAGCACCACCTGGTACTCGGACCGCAGCTGTCGGCCGACCTCCGGCACGTCCCGGGCGAGGCGGGCGGCGACCGCGATCTGGTCGCCGAAGTCGAGGAGTTCACGGCGGGCCTTGCGGGTCCGGTACTCCTGGACGAGGTCGAGGAGTTCGAGTCGGGCCCGCGCGGTGCGCGGCACCTGCCGCAGCGCCTCGTTGGTGAGTCTGACCCCGCCGCCCTCCAGCTCGGCCAGCAGTGCCTGGTCGTGGGCGCGCAGCCGGTCCGGCTCGACGAGGTGCTCGGAAAGCTCGGAGTCGAGCGACAGCACCTCCGTGACCAGGGAGGAAACCGACTTGGTGAGGGCGTGGAAGGGCCCGGGGGCGGACCGCAGCACGGCGGCGGCCAGCTGGAAGCGGGTGGCGTCCGCCAGCAGCCGCGCCGTCGGCTCCACGCCGAGGCGCAGCCCGTGGTCCTTCAGCAGCCGTCCGGCGAAGGCGTGGTAGGTGGAGATGGCCGGTTCGCCGGGCGCGTCCTCGCCCTCACCGCCGTTCCCGCCGGCGGCCGCGTCCAGTACGCCGGTCTCCGCCAGCGCCCTGCGGACCCGCTCGGCCAGCTCGCCGGCGGCCTTGTTGGTGAAGGTGAGACCGAGCACGCCTTCCGGGGCGACCTGCCCGGTGCCGACGAGCCAGACCACGCGGGCCGCCATGACCGTCGTCTTCCCGGAGCCCGCGCCCGCCACGATGACCTGGGGGGCCAGCGGCGCGGTGGCACAGCGCAGCTGCTCGGCGGTGAACGGGATGCCGAGCAGTTCGCTGAGTTCCGCGGGGCGGGTGAGCCGGGCCGGGGC
>NZ_VJYK02000371.1 GCF_007097205.2 Streptomyces alkaliterrae | reverse complement strand
CCCTGGCACAGCCCCGCCACCCCCTCGCCCGACCGTCGCGAAACGAGACCTCCCGATGACAGAACAGGCCGAGCAGACCCACCAGGCCGAGCACACCTCCACCTTCGCCCACGAGGACGACCTGCCGCGCGTCCCGCTGCCCGCCCTCGCCGACAGCTGCGCCCGCTTCCTCCAGTGGTGCGCCCCGCTGCTCACCCCGGAACAACTGGCGGAGACCGAGGCGGCCGTCGCCGACCTCCAGCGCCCCGGTGGCCCCGGCGAACGCCTCCACGCCGAACTGGAACGCTTCGACGCCCACCCCGACACCCACAGCTGGCTGGACACCTTCTGGCCCTACCGCTACCTCGGCCGCCGCGACCGCATCGCGCTCAACGCCAACTTCTTCTTCCTCTTCCAGGACGTGGCGCTCTCCCAGACCGCGCGGGCCGCCGAACTGACCGCCGCCGCCGTCGACTACAAGCTGCGACTCGACCGCGAGGAGATCCCGCCCGTCACGCAGCGCGGCGTACCGCTGTCGATGGAACAGAACAAGTACCTCTTCTCGGCGACCCGCATCCCCGGCGAGACCCAGGACACCGTCCGCCGCCCGTACACCGAGGAGTGGCCCGGCCACTCCCGGGCCCGCCACATCGTCGTGTTCCACCACGGCCGGATGTTCCGTATGGACGTCATCGGCCCGGACGGCGTGCCGCACTCGCCGGCGGACCTGGAGGCCGGGCTGGGCGCCGTGCTGAAGGCCGCCGCCGAACCGGCGCCCGGCGGCACCTCCGTCGGGCACCTCACCACCATGGCCCGCGCCGAGTGGGCCGCCGCACGCCGCCGGCTGCTGGACCTCGACCCCGTCAACGCCGCCACCCTCGACGAGGTCGAGACGGCGCTGTTCTGTGTCTGCCTGGAGGACCCGGCCCCCGCCGACACCCAGGAGACCTGCGACCGGCTGCTCCACGGCGACAGCGCCAACCGCTGGTTCGACAAGGCCGTCTCCTTTGTCGTTTTCCCCGACGGCCGCGCCGGCATCAACGTCGAGCACTGCGGGCTCGACGGCACCACCGTGCTGTCCTTCGTCGACACGCTGCTCGGCACGCCCGCCGAGGAGCAGGCCCGCCGCTCCGGCGCCCGCGACCAGGGGCTGCCGGCCGTCGGACCGCTGACGTTCGTCCTCGACGACGGTCTGCGCGCCGACGTCGGCCGCGCCGCCCGCGAGTTCGCCGACTACGCGGCGGCGACCGCCACCACCACCCTCTCCTTCGAGGACTTCGGCAGCACCGCCGCCAAGCAGCTGCGCACCTCCCCGGACGCGTTCGTCCAGCTCGCCTACCAGCTCGCGCACCAGCGGGCCAAGGGCCGGCTCGGCGCCACCTACGAGTCGATCGCCACCCGCCAGTACCGGCGCGGCCGCACCGAGGCGATGCGCGTCGTCACCCCGGAGATCCAGGCCTTCACCGCCGCCATGGACAACCCCGACGCGACCCCGGCGCAGCGCCGGGCCGCGTTCCGCGCGGCGGCCGAAGCGCACGTCGCCAGGGCCAGGGAATGCCAGACCGGGCAGGCCCCCGAGCAGCACCTGTGGGAACTCGAACTGATCCAGCGCCGCCGGGGCGACGAACTCGGCATCACCGAGCAGCCAGCCCTCTTCCGCACCCCCGGCTGGACCGTCATGCGCGACGACTACCTCAGCACCAGCTCCGCGCCGTCCCGGCACATCCAGTACTTCGGCTTCGGCTCCACCAGCAGCCGCTGCATCGGCGTGGCGTACGTGCTGCTGCCCGACCGCTTCAACCTCTACCTCAGCACGCCGCGCCCGGTCGCCGACCAGATGCACGCCTTCGCCGACCACCTGCGACACGCGGTCGCCGAGCTTCGCGCCCTCCTCGCGCAGTCCTAGCCGGGGTGCCGCCCCGGCGGAGGTGTGGGCCACCGAAGCCGGGGCACTCGGCGGCCATGCAGATCAACGGAAGTGTCGCCGTGGTCACCGGGGCCTCCGGGGGCATCGGCCGGGCCACCGCCCACGCCCTCGCCGAACGCGGCTGCCAGGTGGTGGTCACCTCCCGGCGCGCCGAGTCCCTGGACGACGTCGTCCGGGAGTGCGAGGAGCGCGGCGCCGAGGCCCTTGCCGTACCCGCCGACGTCACCGACGCCGACGCGCTGGACTCGGTCGCCCGCGCGGCCGACGAGCACTTCGGCGCGCTGGACATCTGGGTGAACAACGCGGCGGTCACCGCGTTCGGGCCGATCGAGGAGGTCCCGCTGGACGTGCAGCGCAGAGTGCTCGAGGTCAACGTCTTCGGCTACCTGCACGGCGCCCGCGCCGCTCTGCCCTATCTGCGCGAGCGCCCGCAGGGCGCGCTGGTGAACGTCTCCTCGGTGGTCGGGGTGGCGACCCAGCCGTACGCGGGCGCGTACGTGATGTCGAAGTTCGCCGACCGCGCGCTCAGCGGTGTGCTGCGGCAGGAGCTGCGCCTCCGGGACGCCAAGCACGTCAAGGTGTGCTCGGTGCTGCCGGCGGCGATCGACACCCCGCTGTTCGCGCAGGCCGCGAACTTCACCCGGCACCGGGTGACGCCGCTGAAGCCGGTGTACCGGCCGCAGCGGGTCGCCCGCAGCATCGTGCGGGCCATCCAGGTGCCGCGGGGCGAGCTGGTCTCCGGCACCGCGGGGCACTCCCTCGCGCTGCTCGCCCGGCTGCTGCGGATGCCGACCGAACGGCTGATGGCCCTCATGGTGCGGCGCCAGCACTTCTCCGACGACCAGGCCACCGAACCCAGCCGGGGCAACCTCTTCGAGCCGGCGCCCGAATCCGGCTCGGTGGACGGCGGCTGGCGCTCCTGAGCCGTCCGCCTGCCGCGCGTCCGCCCGCCGCGCGTCCGCCTGCCGCGCGTGGTGTCGCGCGCGTGGGTGTCGCCGCGTGGGTGTCGCGTGGGCCCTCACACCCAGCGCACGCCCTCGTAGCCGCCCGCACCGGCCATGAAGCCGTCGACCTCGTCCAGCGTCAACGAATCCGGCATCGGGTACCACTCCGACGCCTTCTTCCGCAGCGCGTTGTCGTACGTCGTGTAGTGCGCGAGGTCCCGCGGGTGGCTGCCGGCGTCCAGCCCCGCGAAGTCGCCCTCCACCCGGGCCTTCGCGAGCAGCCGCCGCCACTCGCCGATCTTCGTCAGACCGACGGCCTCGACGCCGTTCTGGAACAGCGTCATCAGGATCTCGTCGTACGGCTCGCGCTCACCGTCGTCCAAGTACTGCTCCAGCGCCCGGTACGACGTCTCGGTGTTGAACTTCATCCAGAACGGCACCGAGCCGGTGCGCAGCACCAGACGGGGCTCCATCACGATGAACGACTCCACGTACAGCCGCCGTGCCTCGATGCCCCGCCGCCGGTACCACCAGCGGTACAGGTCGGCGACCAGCGGGCTGGGCGACTCCGGCTCGTCGAACGCCAGCCGCCGCACCCGGTAGCCGTGCTCCCGGGCGAACCGCTCGACGTCCTCCGCCAGCGCCTCCTCGAAACCCCACTCCGCCTCCGGCGACTTCTCCTCCGGCTCCGGCCCGTACCAGCGGCGGACGGGCGAGTCGTAACGCTCCAGGTACTCGGCGACGCGTTCGCCGCCGTGGTGGAACTCCTCCTCGGTGGCGCCGCCGAGTGCGCCGTGCTGGAACACGTGGCGGGGCCCCAGCCGGTTGGTGCCCGACCGCCGCCGGCAGTCGGAGATGACGATCGTGCCGCCGGGCTCCAGCCGCTCGCCGAGGAAACGCTCGTAGCCCGGACCGAGCGTCCGCCGCTTGTAGCGGAAGTACGTGAGCGCCCTGACCATCAACCGGTCCTGGTTGGCATCGTGCATGTGGTGCAACTGCACGTCCGGGTTGGCCTCCAGCAGCGCCCTGCCGGGCTCTACGCCTCTGATCATCGCGCCGCTCGGATCGTCCGGGTGCACCCGCTGCCGCACCGGCACGAAGAACGTCTGCGGCAGCCAGGGAACGCCCAGCGCCACCCACAGATGTACCAGCGCACCGCACGAGGAGCCGACGGCGATCGCCGGATACCGCCGCTCGGGATACTCCTCCCCGACCCAGCGGGACACGTCCTCGAGATCGATACGGCCGGTCCGCCGCGGACTGATCGTCTCCGTCGCGCCGCTGACGACGAAGAACATCTCCCGGGCGCGTTCCGGCAGCAGCCGGGTGGCTCTGACGATCGGCCGCAACGGGGCCGGGTGACCGAGTGAGGGGAAGCCCTCGCCCCTGAGAAACGCGGCGTTCGCCCTGAGCATCGCGGAGGCGGAGTCGAAACCGGCGAGAAAGCGGGGGATGGGCATGAGACGACCTCCCTGTCCTTCTGACGGGTAGCCGTCGGCGCGGGAGGACAAACCGTCGGCGCGCCCGACACCGCGCGGGTACGGCGCCCGGCCCCCCGCCGGTCAGGAGGCGTGCGGCGGCAGCGTGAACGGGCGGGAAAGCATCGCACCCCAGTCCCGCCACACCGGGCAGTCCAGCGGCGGCCGCTCGGTCAGGAACCGGTTCACCTCGCGGTAGAACACCGGCCTGATCGGCAGGTACGGATGCGCCACCCGCTGCGGGCACACGTTGCGGTCCACCGGCAGCCGCCAGCCGTCCGGCATCAGCGGCAGGTCCGTCGCCGACGTCACGCTGAACGAGCGCACCTCCGGCGGCAGCGGCTCCGCCAGCACCGCCGAGGCGCCGTCCGGCGTGGCCAACAGCTCCCGCGCGCCCGGTGAGTCCGGCTCGAAGACGAAGTCGACGCGCGCGGCCAGCGGCACCACCATCCGCAGCAGATCGCCGGCCACCCGACCCTCGCCCCGTTTCCCCGCCGGCGGATAGCCGATCGGGCTCCGCGGGAACGGCCCGACCAGCAGCAGCACGTCCACCTCCGGTGCCCTCC
>NZ_VJYK02000370.1 GCF_007097205.2 Streptomyces alkaliterrae | reverse complement strand
GTCGTCCTGCCGCTCGTAGGGGCTGGGGAAGGGGAAGTAGGACTGCAGGAACGGGCGCATGACGGCGAGTTGGGAGGCGAGATCCGTTTCGTCGGAGACGGTGTCGTTGAGGCAGAACACGGTCCGGCTCTGCGTGGCCAGCAGCCGCCCGAGGCGGGCGGGGGTGTAGGGGTGCGCCATGTCGAAGTAGTCGTAGTGCAGTCTGCCGGGCACCGCGCGGCCGGTGAGGAACGCGTAGTAGTGGTGCAGTGAGGACGTGACCGAGAGGTCGTTCAGGGCGCGGAAGCGGTTGCCGGCCGTCGTCCGGTGCCGGTCGGCGAACTCCTTCTCGATCTCCTCCAGCACGCTGCGCCGCAGCGCGTGCGGCACGTGCTTCATCTTCTGGGTGATGACCACGCCGAAGCGCTCCTCCAGCACGGCCCTGTTGTTCTTGCCCGCCGCCGCGATCGGCACGTCCTCCGGGGACGGGTCGTCGAAGGGGATCTGGGCCCGGGAGAGGAAGAAGCGGGTGAGCCCGTTGGGCAGGAAGAAGTCCTGCGGGGTGGTGAGGCGGCCGAAGAAGACGTCGTCGTTGAGGTAGAGGAAGTGCTCGGCGAGGCCGTCGATGTGGTGCAACTGGCTTTCGATGGCGTGGGAGTTGAACGTCGGAAGCAGCGAGCGGTCGGTGAAGATGTCGCGGTGGCCGACGACGGTGATGCCGGGGTGGGAGTCGTCCAGCCACTCGGGCGTCTGGTCGTCGGTCACCAGGTAGACGTGGCGGATCCAGGGCGCGTACTGGTGCAGGGAGCGCAACGAGTAGCGGAGTTCGTCGCGGCTGAGGTAGCGGGCTGCGTTGGCGGCCTCCTCGTGGTAGGCCTCCCCGGCGTACTCGGCGCGTTTGCGCAGCCAGGCGGGGTCGGCCCCGTTCACCCAGGTGTAGACGGCGTCGACGGGGAAGGAGACGTCGTCGGCCAGCGGGTGGGCGAACGGCGCGACGGTGCGCACGGGGGCGAGGGGCGGCGCGTCGGCCGGCAGCAGCCGGGAGAAGCGGTTCTGCGGCACCTCGATCCGCGGCGCGTCGGCGGGTACGGTCTCCGTGCAGCGGTTGCGGCGCGGCGCGACGAGCTCGCCGGTCTCGTCGTCCTTAGTCCAGAACTCCACGGTGCAGCCGTACCGTTCGCCGGTCGCCGCCGCCGCGGACCGGTCGGTGTAGTACCAGCCGAACCGGATCTCCGAGGCCCGGTTGAGCCAGCGCCGGGCGGCCGGCGAGCCGTACGGGACGACGCGTCGGCCCCGGCGCCCGCCGCGCCGGCGACGCGGCAGCACCAGGTAGCCCGCGGTCTCCTCACACATTCGGGTGAGTGCGCGCAGCGCGCGTCGGCGTTCCGCCCGCGGCACGCCCACCGCCGTGCTGGCGCCCTCGACGGTCCGGACGCAGAAGTGGTCCACCCCGGCCGCGGCGAGGGTGTCGCACACCAGGCGCAGCGCCTCGGTGTGGGCCTGCAGCGGGCGCGGGTAGTCGCGGATCCTCGCCGCCCTCGGCCGCTGCCGGACGAGTACCAGGCGCCGCTCGTCGCCCGAGAACAGGTCGGGCGCGCGGCGCCGGGCGCGTTCGGCGCGCAGGACGGCGGCGCGTTCGGCGAACAGCTGCGAGGTCGCGAGCGACCGCTTGAGCGTGGCCCGAGCCCCCAGCGACAGCTTCCCGGCCACCGCCCGTCTGGCCCTGAGCGGCACGACGCGCCGGTAGAGCCGCAGCAGGGGGGCGGCCTCCGGGTTCCGGTGGGTGGGGAGTTCGGGTGCGGGTGCGCCAGGTCGCGGTGCCGTACGGCCGGGCTGCCGAGGGGGAGCGGTCACGAGCCGGGGACTCCTCTCTGCTGCTACGCGGAGACAGGGACGCCTGGCGGCTACCCTTCCCATAAGGCGACGAGATATCCGATTAGCTCCCGATCCTACGATTCATCCCCCTGTCCGTGCGTGACCCGGGGGCGCGGGCGTGGCGCACTCAGCCGGCTCCCGGCACGGCCCCCAGCACGGCACGCAGGCGCTCGGCGAACGCCTGCGGCGCGTCGACGAAGCCGGTGTGGTCGCCTGGGAAGATCACCGGCTCGGTGCCGAGGTCTCGGGCCAGCGCGCGGGCGGCGCGGTCGCAGAGCTGACCCGCGGAGTCCTCGCCGATGCCGACCACCACCCGGCAGGGCGCGGAACGCAGCGCGGCGGCGTCCGGCGCCCAGAAGGTGGAGGGCCGCATCTCGTGGGCGAACCAGCGGCGCTCGTCCGCGACCTGCCGCGCGTCCCGCTCCCCGCCGAACATCTGCTCCACGACCGGCTCGGGGATCCCGATCCCCGCCTGCGCGAAGAACCGCTTCCACGCCCCGACCACGTCGCCGCCGAGATAGTCCGCGACGAGGCGTTCCGTTCCGGCGCGCAGCTCGTCGCGGTCGTCCAGCAGCTCGCTCAGCGGAGGCTCGTGCGCGACGACCGCGCGCAGCACCTCCGGGTGCCGCTGCGCGAGCGCCAGCGCGCTCACCGCGCCGCCGCTGGAGCCCACGACGACGGCCGGACCCGCGTCGAGGTGGGTGATCAACCGGAACAGATCGTCGGCGCGCAGCTCCGGAGTCGAGTCCTGCTCAGGGTCGTGGATCTCGCTGCGGTGGATGCCGCGCGGATCGGTGGTCAGCACCGTGCGGTCGGCAGCGAGCACGTCGGCGAGCGGGCCGAACGCGTCGGCGTCCATCGGCGCGCCGACGAGCACGACCAGCGACCCGGCGCCGCCCCGCACCTCGTAGTGCAGACGCCCGTCGGGCACCTCGAGCACGCGTGTGTCCCTGAGCATGGCGGTCCTCCTGGATCGGTTCTCATCCGTCATCCAGGACAGACGGTCCGCCCGCGCAGAACTCATCGCCCGACCCGTCCCGAGCGGATCTTCACCTGCTCCACCGTCTGACTCCCTTGCTAAGCTGGGGAGTTGAACCGAAGGGGCAGCACGTGACAGCAGCCGGTTTCCGGATCGGTGGAGACCTGGAAGTGCGTCGGCTCGGGTTCGGGGCCATGCGCCTGCCGACGGAGCCCGCGTCCGCCCGCGCCACCGCCGTCACGGTCGCCCGACGGGCCGTGGAACTCGGCGTCACCCTGATCGACACCGCCCACCTGTACGGCGGCGGGGCCAACGAAGAACTCCTCGCAGAGGCCCTGCACCCCTATCCGGCCGACCTGCTGATCACCACCAAGGTCGGTGTCGCGCGCTCCGGCCCGTCGGACGAGTGGCGACTCGACGGGCGCCCGGACGTCCTGCGCGACCAGGTCGACCACGCGCTGCGGCGGCTGCGCGTCGAACGACTCGAACTGCTCCAGCTGCACCGCATCGACCCCGGGACCCCACTGGCCGACCAGGTCGGCACGCTGCGGGAGCTGCGCGACGAGGGCAAGATCGGCCGGATCGGCCTCTCCGAGGTCACCGTCGCCGAACTG
This sequence comes from Streptomyces alkaliterrae, assembly GCF_007097205.2. Lineage (GTDB taxonomy): Bacteria > Actinomycetota > Actinomycetes > Streptomycetales > Streptomycetaceae > Streptomyces > Streptomyces alkaliterrae. The sequence continues at coordinate 1,448 of NZ_VJYK02000370.1, read as the reverse complement.
GACCAGGCACGGGAGATCGTCGAGATCGCCAGCGTCCAGAACCGCTACAGCCTGCTCGACCGCGAGCACGAACCGGTGCTCGCAGCGTGCGAGGCGGCCGGCATCGCCTTCCTGCCGTGGCGCCCGGTCGCCTGGGGCGAAGCCGGGGCGAACGCCGAGATCAACGCCGTGGCCGCCGACCTCGACGCCACCCCCACCCAGATCGCGCTCGCCTGGCTGCTCGCCCGCTCCCCGGTGATCTGCCCCATCCCGGGCACCGCCCGGCTCTCGCATCTGGAACAGAACATCGCGGCGGCGGACATCAAGCTGACACCACCCCACCGCGCCCGCCTCGACCGACTGGCCGAAACCCCCTGACCTTTCTCCGCGCCCCCGAAAACCATTTGCCGCGCGAACGCCGCCCTCCATAGCCTTCACGGCATGTCAGCATGCGCTTTCTACATCAGGCTGCGTCACCGCCGGGCTCTGGCCCGCTAGCGGACGCACCTTCCACAGTCGCGTCCGCAGGCGCGCCCAGGGCCCTTCGAGATCCCTTCACACATCTCGAAGACCCGAAAGGGCTGCCACTGTGGCGCAGAACTTCGCACACCGCGACTACTCACACACCCAGAAGACCAAGGCCGGCAGGTCCGGCGGCGGTGGCCGCACGTCCCGCGACCGCGCGCGACGCGAGCTGTCGCAGAACTTCCTGGTAGACACCCGTGCCGTCGACCTCGTCGTCCGCACCGCAAGGCCCTCGGGCCTGGTGCTGGAACCGGGAGCCGGCGAGGGCGCGCTCACACGCGCCCTGGTCCGGCAGGCGTCCCACGTCACCGCGTACGAGATCGACCCGCTCCTGGCCCTGAAGCTCAAGGCCGGCGGCTTCGACGTCGTACGCGGCGACTTCACGAAGGCGAGGCCGCCGCGCGAGCCGTTCGCCGTCGTCGGCAACATCCCGTACTCGATCACCTCACGCATCGTGGACTGGTGCCTGCGCGCACCCACCCTCACCTCCGCGACCCTCCTCACCCAACGCGAGTACGCGCGCAAGCGGACCGGCGACTACGGCCGCTGGAGCAAGGTGACGGTGGAGACCTGGCCGTGGTTCACCTGGCATCTCGGTGCCACGATCGGCCGGGAGAACTTCCGCCCGGTCCCGTCGGTCGACTCCTCGATCCTCCGACTCGAACGAAGGGACACTCCCCTCCTGTCCGACACGACCGGCTGGCAGGAACTGGTCGACCTCGGCTTCACCGGCGTCGGCGGCTCCCTCCGCGCCTCCCTGAAAACCCGCCACTCAGGCGTCGACGCGGCCCTCCACCGAGCCGGCGTCAACCCCAACACACTGGTCGGACACGTCCACCCGGACCAGTGGATCACGCTGTTCCACTGCCTGCGGTAGACCCGGGGGCTTCCGTCGGGACTCCCCTTCCGACGGAAGCCCCCGGGTCTACCGCAGGCAGTGGAAC
>NZ_VJYK02000037.1 GCF_007097205.2 Streptomyces alkaliterrae | reverse complement strand
GGCCGCCCGCCACGGCCGACTGAGCCCACCGCGCGCCGCCCGCCCGGCGCCCACTCGCCCGCCGGTCAACTCCTCCTCCAGCAACGTGCGATAGCAGGCGCCGGGCTCGGGCGCGAGCACCTGGACCGTGCGCAGATCCTCGGTCGTGACCTCGGGCAGCCGGGCCAGTCGGTGCCCGGCCGAGGCGACCGCCACCAGCGGTTCCCTGCCGAGCACCTCCACACACAGTCCCTCGTGGTCGCTCCTCACCTCGGTGAACAGCCCGACGTCCACCGAGCCCTGCCGCAGTGCCTCGTGGGTCTCGCCCGTGGTGGCCGGTCTCAGCGCCAGTCGCAGTTCCGGGTAGCGGTGGTGGAAGAACTCCAGTACCGGCGGCATGCGGTAGGAGGTGAGGCATTCGGTGGTGCCGACGGTGAGCGTTCCGCTCGGCCCGGACCGGCCGACGGTGTTCTCCCTCGCCTCGTCGACGAGCGCCAGGATGCGCTCGGCGTACGGGAGCAGCCGCTCGCCCGCCGGGGTGAGTCGCACCCCGCCCCGCAGTCTTTCGAAGAGCTGTACGCCCAGCGCGAGTTCGAGGCCCTTGACCTGTGCGGTGACGCTGGACTGCGCGTAGTTCAGTTCGGCCGCGGCCCTGGTGAAGCTCAGCAGTGCGGCGACCCGGTGGAAGGTGGTGAGCTGTCTCAGGTCCATGACGACTCCGCCCGGGGTTCGGCTTTCGGCGTGCCGCCGGTTCGACGGCAGGCCCGTGGCGCGGCGCGCCTGGGTGTCACTGCCAGCCCATGTCGTCCTTCGTGTCGCCCGAGCTGGTGAGCGGGTCGTGCTGCGGGGCCTGGGGCGCCGGTGCCGCGGCGCTGCCGGACGGTCCGGCCGGCGCGGCCGCGACCACGGCGGCGGTGCCGAACGTCAGCGCGGCGGCGAGCGTGGTGACGGCTGCTGCCCTGACAACACGGGCGGGGAACATGCGAGACATCCTTCCGTGGCCTTTCCCGGGGTGGCGGGAGGGTCCCACCGTGGCGGGAAGTGTGGATCGTCGCTGCCTTTGGCGGAGTTGTTCGCCGCGGATTAGCATCGCCAGCAGGCGAGCCCCGGGGGAAGAGCGACCAGGTGGACCCTTTGGGTCTTGGCCCAAAACGGCCACCCGCGCAAACGAACCGCGCGGGACTCGACGAGACGGGAGGACGGGGGGCCTCATGCTCGAACCGCTGGGACTCGACACGTTCACGGAGGCCGTCTACCGGGCCATGCTCTGCCGACCCGGCGAACCGGCCACGGCCCTCGCACAGCAGCTGGGCGCCTCCCCGCAGGAGGTGCGACGGGCCTGGGACCGACTCGCCGAGCTCGACCTGGTCCAACGCCCGTCGGAGCCGCTTCCCGGGGCCGCCGCGCACGCGGGTGCTGCGGACGTGCCGATTCCGGTGAGTCCGGAGGTCGGGCTGGAACACCTGTTGGCCGGTCTCCAGACCGAGCTGGCGCGCCACCGCCAGCGGGTGGCGGCGGCCCGCGCCACCGCGTCACGACTCGCCGTCGAGTACGCGGAGTTGCGGACCCGCGAGTCCCCGGTGGCGGTCGAACACCTCGCCGACCTCGACGAGGTGCGCGCCCGCCTGGCGACCCTGACGGACGAGGTGGAGGCCGAGGTGATGGCCTTTGTCCCCGGCGGTGCGCAGACGGCGGAGAACATGGTGGCGGCGCGCCCGCTCAACGAGCGGCTGCTCCGGCGCGGCGTGGCGATGCGGACGGTCTACCTGGACAGTGTGCGCAACGATCCGGCGACCGTGGCGCACGCGCGCTGGCTCACCGAGCAGGGCGGCCACGTCCGTACGGTGGCCACGCTCCCGGTGCGGATGACGCTGGTGGACCGCAGGACGGCCGTCCTGCCGGTCGACAGCGACGACACCGGTCGGGGCGCCGTCGTGCTGACCGGGAAGGGCCCGCTCGCCGCGCTGTGCGGCCTCTTCGAGTCGGTCTGGGACACCGCGCAGCCGCTCGGCCGCCCGTGCCGCCGGGGCGACGACGAGGAGCTGGACCGCCAGGAGGCCGCCGCTCTGCGGTTGCTCGCCGAGGGGCACACCGACGAGGGAATAGCCAAACGGCTCGGCATATCGCACCGCACGGCGCGGCGCATCGCGACCGTCCTCATGGAACGGCTGGGCGCCCGCAGCCGCTTCGAGGCGGGAGTGCGCGCCATGCAGCGCGGCTGGCTGCCCCCCGAACCGTAGTACCACCCGCCGCGCGCCTCGGGCCCGGGCCGGCATCAGGCCGGGACGCGTCAGGCCAGGGCGCGTCGGACGCTGAGCGGGCGCTGGTCGGTCCAGACCTCCTCCACGTGGGCCAGGCACTGCTCGCGGCTCCCGGAGAAGCCGGCGTCCCGCCAGCCGGCGGGCAGTTCCCGGCCCTCGGCCCAGATCGAGTACTGCTCCTCGTCGTTCACCACGACGAGGAACCGGTCGGTCCCACTCTCCCGCACCTCGCGCACCTCCACCGGATCGTCACGACCGGTCCCGGCGGGTCGACCGGGACGGATGTCGCGCCAGCGTGCCCGGCCCGGTTCACCGGCCGCAAGGACCACCCGATGGGGGTTCCCGATCCCCCTCATCGTCCGTGTCGATGGAGGGAGGACCCCCATCGGGTGGTCCCCGCGGCCGGGAGCCGGTACCGACGGGTGCTCAGCCGACGGGGATCGACTGGGCGAAGCGGAAGAAGCCGTGCGGGTCGTAGCGCCGCTTCACCCGGCGCAGTCCGGGGAGGTTGGAGCCGTAGTAGGCGTCGGCCCAGTCCGGCAGGTCGAGGTCGGGGAAGTTCACGTAGGAGCGTCCGTTGGAGTAGGGGTCGACGGCCCGGAAGACGCCGTCGAGCCAGTGCTCGGCCGCCTGCCTGTCCTCCTCGCCCAGACGGGAGTCGTCGAGCGTGACGGTGGCGATGCAGCTGTTCAGCGCGTCGCGGTGGACCCAGGCGGTTGACCCGGTGGCCGGCAGGTTGGCGTTCTTTCCCAGCCCGAGCAGGCTGATCATGCGGAACTGTCCGGCCCTGCGTTCCGCGTCGAACGCCGTCAGCATCGCGTCGACACCGGCCTGGGGCATCACACGGTCGAACATCCGCCCGCGGTTCTTGACGTAGGCAGTGCGGGGCAGGATCGCCTCCGGGTTGTCGCCGACCGTGTGGCAGGCCTCGGTGCTCCGCCCCTCACAGCCGAACACCCGCATCATCGCCTGTTCGTAGGGCAGCTCCTCGACCGCACGGGTCTGCGGCTGCCCGCCCACGAGGCCCACCAGGGCGCGGAGTTCGGAGTCCAGCTCCGCCGTCGAACCGAAGTGGACGCCGGACACGACGAAGACCGGGACCGCGCCGGGCCGCGCGTCGGCCATGCGCAGCGTTCCGCTGCACGCCAGGTCGGCGGAGCCCCGCGCCGCCCACTCCAGGTACCCGGGCACGGCCGAGCGGGCCTGGTCCCAGGACCACGTCAGCACGTAGTGGCCGACGCGGCGGATCGACGTGGAGGCGACCGTGAAGTCGGTGACCACGCCGAAGTTGCCGCCGCCACCGCCGCGCAGCGCCCAGAAGAGGTCGGGGTGGCGGTCCTCGGAGGCGGTGACGATCCGCCCGTCGGCCAGCACCACCCGGGCGGACAGCAGGCGGTCGGAGGCCGGGCCGTACTTGCGGTACTGCCAGCCGGTGCCGCCGCCGGTGAAAAAGCCGCCCGGGCAGACGGTCGGGCAGAACCCCGCCGGTACGTTCAGTCCGTGCGGGCGAAGCGCGGGCAGTACGTCCACCGCCTGCACACCCGGGCCCAGCCGCACCCGGCCCGGCCCGGGTACCACGTGGTCCAGCCGGGTGAGGTTGATGACCAGGCCCTCCGAGGTGGACCAGCCCGCGTAGTTGTGGCCGCCGCTGCGGACCGCCGTCTCCAGCGCGTGGTCCTGTGCGAAGCGGACGCAGGTACTCACGTCCCGCGGCGTCTCGCACATCGCGACGGCGCGCGGGCGGATGGCGTCGAACTGGGCGTTGGGCAGCTTGCGGACGGCGTCGTAGGCGGCGTCGTCGGGCAACACGAGGTCGCCGGTGAGCGAGGTGCGGAGCGTGTCCCACTTCGCCTGGTGGCGCGCGGCGGCGGAACGGGCGCCGGCCGTTCCCGACGGGAGCAGACCGCCGACGGCGGCGGTGAGACCGGCGCCGGCTCCCAGTAAGGTCCTGCGACTGATCACGGGCACATCCTTGGCAGAGGGGTGGACAGCGGGGCACGGAAAGGTCGTTCGCGCGGAAGTCCGTGAATACGCGGAAGCGCGGATTCGGTCCGGAAGCTATGGAGGGCGCGGAATTCGCGTCAAGCGGCGTGGGCAAGTGCCGCACCGCCGCTGTACGCGCGGAATAACAGGCACGACGTGCCGTCGCGACAACCCGCGCAGGTCAGCGAGTCGCGGTGCGTCCGACACGGTGCCGGGGCGGCCGCCGCGGAGCGGCGGGCCACGGCCCTTACGTCTTCTCGACCCCGCCGCGTCCGTGTGCGCCGGCGGCGTGATGCCGGTGTCTCCCCTCGCGGACACCGGAACCACGGCCGCCGGCACACGCGTCGACGCTTGGACCGGGACGGCGTGAACCGTGCGTGCGGGCCGGCGTGTCAACGCGAGGACTGTAGAGGCCTCGCCAGGGCTTTGTCAATTAATTGACTTCCCTTGGCAGGGCGGACGGGGCATGGTTAAGTGCCCATGTTGTCCCGTTCGGGCGCGGCCGACCCCACCGGTTCGCAGCGAACCGGGACATGGTCCGAACCAGGGCCGAAAGTATGAGGAACACCAGGGGGAGCACATGAAGATCAGGAAGTTCGTGCAGGTCATCGCGGCAACGGGGGTTGCCCTGGTACTCGCGCTCGGCTTCGGTCACACCGTGAGTACGGACAGTGTCGACAACGGCGTGACCGGCACTGTTCTCGCCAAGGGCCCGGGGGACGGGACGGACAGCGAGATCGACTGGCCGTGACCGGCCAGAGCCGACATCTCGCGGCTACCCACACCACCTTGTCAACCATTTGCCCACGATGCCTCCGCATCTGGACAGGAATTGACAAGTCCGGGTGACCACCAGCACTGTGGACGACATGCCTAGCCGTTCGTCCCGACTTCTGGAGCAGCCGCTGTTCGGCCGTCGACTCCGCGCCCTGCGTACGGCACGTGGCATGTCGCAGGCACGGTTGGCCGGCACGGAGTTCTCCGCGGCCTACCTTTCGAGGCTGGAGTCGGGAGAGCGCCCGCCCACCGAGCGGGTGCTCTCCTACCTCTGCACACGGCTCGACGTCTCGCCCGCGGCCTTCCGCGGTTCGGCGGGCAGCCCGCTCGCCCGGGCCCTGGCCACCGCCTCCACTGTCGGCGAGTCACCTCGAATGACCACCATCCTGGAGGACGCCCTCCAGGAGGAGGCCGAGGGCGACGCGGCACTGCGCTGGCAGGCGCACTGGCTGCTCGTGAAGTGCTACCGCGCCCAGGGGATGGCGGCCCGCGAACTCGAGGTGCTGCGCGAACTCGTCCGTCTCAGCGACGACATCGACCTGCCGGACCTGCGCGCCAGGTCCCGGATACGACTGGCCCGCGCACTCCGGGCCACCGGCGAGCTGGGCACCGCCCGCCGCCACGCGGCCGAGGCCCTGGCCATGGCCGAGGAGCAAGGACTGACCCACCACGACCTCGTGGAGGCGCTGATGGCCCTTGTGTCGATCGACGCCGAGGCCGGCCGGCTGGTCGAGGCGCGTGCCGGCGTCGACCGGATGCTCGGCTTCCTCTCCACCGACGTGCCCGTGCGGCTCCGGGTGGAGGCCCTGTGGACCGCCGCGACCGTGCACGTACGCCAGGGTCTCAAGGAGGCCGCCGGCGAGCTGCTGGAACAGGCGCTCGGCATCCTGGCGAGCAACGAGGACCCGGTGCTGTGGATGCGGCTCCGACTGGCCGCGGCCTCCCTCTACCTCCAGATGGAACCGCGGGACACCACCCGCGCGGCCGTCCGGCTGGAGGAGGCAGGCGCCGCCGCCGCCCTGATCGGCATGCCACTGCACCAGCACGAGGTACTCATCCTGCGCAGCCAACTCGCCTTCTACCGGGGAGAGCACGCCGAGGCGCGCCTGCTCGTCGACCAACTCCGTGATCGTCCGGAGGAGTTGAGCATGCGGGACGGCCTGCGCCTGGAGGTGCTGCGCAACCAGCTGGCCATCGTCGAGGGCGACCGCGCCGCCGCCGTGTCGAACATGGAGCGGATGGCCAAGAAGGCGCAGGAGTCGTCCAACGTCGAGCTGTCCGCCGAGGTCTGGCGGGCGCTCGCCGAGGCACTGACCGCGGCGGTGGGAAGCGTGCCCAGCGGCGAGAGGGGTTGACGGACTCCGGACCGACCGCGAGCGCCGGCCGTATCACGGGGGTGACGGCCGGACGGCGGGACGGGCCGGGCCACGGGGGCGGCCGGGCAGCCGGAACAGGGGGCGGCTGCCCGGCCGGCACGAGCCCCGCCCCGAGGTGGGCGTGTTGGGGCGTAGGGCGGCCTCAGTCCGGGATGTCCTGCTCGGCCCAGACGATCTTCCCGGCCTCCGTACGGCAGGAACCCCACCGCCGGCACAGCATGTTGATGAGCTGCATGCCGCGCCCGCCCTCGTCACTCACGTCGGCGTGCTGGATCTGCGGCAGGTCGGGGCCGGAGTCGGAGACCTCCACCGTCAGCCGATCGCTGCGCAGCATCCGCAGCTGCCCCGGCCCACCGCCGTAGCGCAGCGCGTTGCCGACCAGTTCGCTGACGACCAGCTCGGTCATGTCCACCAGCTCCGCGAGGTCCCACTTGCGCAGTCTCTCCGCGACAAGGCGGCGCGCCACCGCCCCGGCCGTACCGTCCTCGGGCAGGTCCCACACGTACAGCTCGGACTCCGGCTCGCGACCGGGGCTGTCCGCGACGAGCAGCACCGCTTCGTCGAACCGGGCCTCGCCCGGCCCCGGCCCCTCCGCGATGAGCGGGCAGGAACCAAGATCAAGCGGGTCCATCTCGGCGGCCGCGGCGCGCAGCCGGCGGGCCTGGGCGTCGACGTCGTCCCGCCGGGTCTTGACCAGCCCGTCGGTGTAGAAGACCAGACGGCTGCCGCGCAGCCCGGTGACACGCGCCGGGTCGTAGGGGATGACACCCGCGCCGAGCGGCGCGCCCACCGGCACGTCGACGAACGACGTCTCCCCCGTGGCCTCGACCCGGACAGGCGGCGGATGGCCCGCACTGGCGATCGTCAGACTGGCGTCCGCCGGATCGTGCACCGCGCACAGGCAGGTGGCCACCTGGTCGTCGTCCAGGTCCCTGGTGGCCAGGTCGAGCCGGGCCAGCATCCGGTCCGGCTGGATGTCGAGTGTCATCAGCGTGCGCGACACCGCCCGCAGCCGGCCCATGGTCGCCGCCGCCGGGAGGCCGTGGCCCATCACGTCCCCGATGACAAGCGCGGTACGCCCGCCCGGCAGCGCCATCACGTCGTACCAGTCGCCACCCACACCGCTGGCCTCGGCGGCGGGCGCGTAGCTGGTGGCCACCGTCAGGCCCGGTGTCTGCGGCATGGCCCTCGGCAGCATGCTGCGCTGCAGGGACATCACGTGCTCGCGCTCGCGCTCGTAGAGCCTGGCGTTGTCGACGAACAACGCCGCCCGGGAAGCCAGCTGTTCGGCGACGGCCAGATCCACGCCGCTGAACGGCGGGCTCTTCGGCCCGCGGACGAAGTCCGCGGTGCCCAGCAGCACGCCCCGGGCGATCAGCGGTACCGCGAGATACGAGTGCACGCCCTTCGCGCGCATCTTGTCGGCCGCCCTGCGCGTGGGCGCCACCCGTTCGTAGTCCTCCTCGCGCATCCTGCTGATCAGCACCGACTGGCGCTGCTGGAGGCAGCGGGTGGTGAGCAGGGTCTCCGGATGCACCGAGGCGGTACCCACCGGGTCCGGCTCCAGCTCGACCAGCTCCGGAACGGCGGTGACCGCCATCGCCCGGGTGATCGGGACGGCCAGGCCCTGCCCCGGACGCTCCCCCTCCTGGCCGTGCAGGACGCCTTCCAGCAGGTCGACCGCCGCGCCGTCAGCCAGCTGCGGCACCGCGAAGTCCGCCAGCTCCTTGGCGGTGCGCTCCAGGTCGAGCGTGGTCCCGATGCGGGTCGCCGCATCGTTCAACCAGGCGAGCCGGTCGCGGGCGAACACCCGGTAGGCGAGAGAGCCGAACCCCCGCCGGGCCGCCGCCCACCGCGCACCCGGCCGCCACGCCGAACCGGCCGCCGATCGCCGCCCGCGGCTACCGCTCTTCACCGTGCCGGCCTCCCGTCGGCTGCCCGTCGCCGCAGTCCGTGTCGACTGGCCGGGCTCCGCCGACGCGCGGCCCCGGTCTTCTCGACCCAGTGTGCTATCGGGCAGCGCGACGCGCCCGCCGAGTACCGACCGGACGCGCGTGCCGGGCCTCTCCAGCCGGCCGCCTGGCCCACCCCGGGGACCCGGCATGGCCCTGGGGTTTGCCGCACGGCCCCCGGCGGTACCCGTGGTCCCACCCGCCCCACGAGGAGGAGGGCACTTGTCCATCCCGCTCGAGGACTACGCCATGATCGGGGACACCCGGACAGCGGCGCTGGTGAGCCGCTCCGGCGACGTCGACTGGCTGTGCCTGCCGCGCTTCGACTCCCCGGCCTGCTTCGCCGCCCTGCTCGGCGGCCCCGAGCACGGTTGCTGGTCCCTCGCTCCGCGCGGCGAGGGGTGGCGCGCGACGCGCCGCTACGTCGGCGACAGCCTTGTGCTGGAGACCGTCTTCGAGGGGCCCGACGGCGGCAGCGTCCGGGTCGTGGACTGCATGCCCGTCCGCCGGCACTGGCCCGACCTCATCCGAAGAGTGGAGGGCGTGACCGGCCGGGTGAGCGTACGCGGCCTCTTCACCCCGCGCTTCGACTACGGCAGTACCGTGCCGTGGTTCCGCCACGACGGGCGGCGCCTGCACGCCGTCGCCGGCCCGGACCACCTCGTCCTCGGCTGCGACCTCGGGCTCGCGCCCCCGCGAGACGGCGAGGACCACGTGGTCACCGACTTCGACGTCTCGCCCGGCGAGATCGTGGAGTTCCACCTCGGCTGGACCACCAGCGAACGCCGCGACCTGCCGCTGGACGAACCACGGGACGCGGTCGAACGCACCCGCGAGTGGTGGCGGGAGTGGGCCGGCCGACACCGCTACCAAGGCCGCTACGACCAGGCCGTCACGCGGTCGCTGCTCACCCTCAAGGGGCTGACCTACGCCCCCACCGGCGGCATCGTCGCCGCCCCCACCACCTCGCTGCCGGAGAAGCTCGGCGGCGTGCGCAACTGGGACTACCGCTTCTGCTGGATCAGGGACGCCACCTTCGTCCTCCTCGCCCTGCTGGACGCCGGCTACCGGGAGGAGGCGCGCGACTGGCGTGAGTGGCTGCTGCGCGCGGTGGCCGGCACCCCCGAGCAGATGCAGATCATGTACGGCGTCGACGGCACCCGGCGACTGCCGGAGACGGAGCTGGACTGGCTGCCCGGTTACGCCGGCTCCCGGCCGGTCCACACCGGGAACGAGGCGACCAACCAGTTCCAGACGGACGTCTACGGCGAGGTCATGGAGGCCATGCACCTCGCCCGGCTGGAGGGCATCCCGCCCGACGAGGACGCCTGGCGGCTCCAGCGGGCACTGATGGACTTCCTGGAGAGCCACTGGCAGGACCCGGACAACGGCATCTGGGAGGTGCGCGGGCCCCGCAGGCACTTCACCCACTCGAAGATGATGGCCTGGGCCGCCGGCGACCGGGCCGTCCGCGCCATCGAGGACATCAGCCTCGACGGCCCGCTGGACCGTTGGCGGCGACTGCGGCAGGAGATCCGCGACGAGGTCTGCGAGAAGGGATACGACCCGGAACGCGAGACGTTCACCCAGTACTACGGCTCCCGCAGCCTCGACGCCTCGATGCTGATGGCCCCGGAGATCGGCTTCCTTCCGGCCGACGACCCGCGGATGCGCGGCACGGTCCGCGCCGTCGAACGCGAACTGACAACCGACGGCCTGGTCATGCGGTACACGATGGACAAGCACACCGAGCAGGTCGACGGGCTGCCCGAGGGCGAGGGCGCCTTCCTCGCCTGCACCTTCTGGCTGGCCGACTGCTACGTGCTGCGCGGCGACGTGGAACGCGGCCGGGAGGTCTTCGAGCACCTGCTCGACCTACGCAACGACGTCGGTCTGCTGGCCGAGCAGTACGACCCGGCTGCCGGCAGGCTGATGGGCAACTTCCCCCAGGCCCTCTCACACATCCCGATGGTGAACACCGCCTTTCGTCTCGCCGAACACGACGGCGAGGCCGGCCAACGCGCCGCCCGCAGCCGCAAGCGCCCCGAGGCCTGACCGACCCGCGCTACCCCGCCGCCCGGTTCGCGCCGGGCCGTCGGCCTCGCGCGGGCCGGCCAGTCTCGCGCCGGCCGGCCAGTCTCGCGCGGCGCCGGCCGGTCAGTCTTGCGCCGGCCGGCTCAGACGCCGAGGACCGCCTTGGCCGTCAGGAAGTAGATGATCAGCCCGGTCGCGTCCACCAGGGTGGTCACCATGGGGGCCGAGACGACCGCCGGGTCGATCTTCAACCGCTTGGCCAGCAGCGGCATCGTGCCGCCGATCGTGGCCGCCCAGCCGCAGATCAGGATCAGCGTGATGCCCACGACGACGGCGATCTTCACCGTGGCGAACACCGCGCCGACAACGAGGCCGAGTGCCGCGAGGAGCCCACCGAGGGCAAGGCCCACCCGGCACTCCCGCCATATGACCTTCAGCAGGTCGGAGCCGCGCACCTCGCCCACGGCAAGCGCCCGCACGCAGGCCGTGGCGGCCTGCGCCCCCGCGTTGCCACCGGCCCCGATGAGCATCGGGATGAACATCGCCAGCGCCGCGACCTCCTCGAGGGTGCCCTCGAAGGCCCGGGTGACCGTCACCGTCAGGGTCGCCGCGACCAGCAGCAGCGACAGCCACAGCGCCCGGTAGCGCGCCAGCTGCCAGACGGTCGCCGCCATGTAGTGACCGGTCCACGGCGCCGCGCCGGACTGCCGGGCGACGTCCTCCGTGTCGGCCGCCTCGATGACCTCCACCGCGTCGTCGAAGGTGAGCAGGCCGACCAGGCGGTTCTCGCTGTCGACCACCGGCAGGTTGAGGTCGTTCGTCTCACGCATCAGACGGGCCGCGTGCTCGGCGGTGTCCGTGGCGTAGGCGTACGTCGGTTCGGTGACGACCAGCTCGGAGACCATCGTCTCCGGCGGGCTGAGCACCAGCTCCCGCAGCTCCACGATGCCGGTCAGCCGCCGACCGTGGTCGACGACCGGCAGCGTGTACACCGTCTCGGCGTGCGCGCCCTTCGCGCGTACGGTGCGGAGCGCCTGCTCCACGGTGAGGTCCTGGGGCAGCGCCACCACCTCGGGTGTCATGTACCGGCCGACGGAGCCCTCGGGGTAGCCGAGAAGCGCCGCCGTCATGCGCCGCTCGTGGGCGCTCAGACCGGCCAGGACCCGTTTGGCGACCTTCGCGGGCGCCTCGCGCAGCATGCGCGCCCGGTCGTCGGGGTCCATCCCCTCGACGATCTCGGCGAAGGTGTGGTCGCGCAGGCCCTTGAGGATCTCCTGCTGGTCGACCGGCTCCAGCTCCTCGAAGACCGTGAGCGCACGGTCCTTGTCGAGCAGCCGGAAGGCGACTCCGGCGGACACGTTGTCCATCCGCGCCAGCTCGTCGGCGATGACGTGCGGCGGGTGCGTCTCCAGCCACTCCAGGGCGGCATGCAGACGCTGACTCTCGACTATCTCCTCAAGCGACTCGGGCAGCTCGGGGTGCAGTTCCTCGGACATCTGGGTCGGCGGCATGGGAGGGTCCTCAGCACAGCGGTGAGTTCGTCAGGGGCACCGGGGCATACCGCGGGCACCGCCCACTGTCCCACCGCTACGCGAGGGAGAGGGTGATGCCGCGCGGATGATGACTGGGAGGCTCGCTACGCATTGCGGCATCACCTCCGTACGTCCTCGGTCTCCGACGTTGCTGACGCTGCTGAACGGCGCCGTCGTCGCGTGGGCGGCATACGATCCCGCACGAACACGCCGTTGCAGGATACCCCCGCCGAGCGTCCTCCCCGTGCGCGCCCACCACAACAAGCCGAGGCAGACGGGTCGTATCGAATTCACGCATTTCCACATCCTTGTCTTCGAGACGGGTGTAGCGTCCTGGCACGCCGAGGCCGCTCATGCCGCCGACCTCCGCGTTCTCCTCTTGTTCCGCACGCGCGGGCACATGCCGACCCGTGCCCGCGCCTCGGACGCCTCTGTCGTCCGACGAGCCTGTGAGGTGGTCCGCATGACCTACCAGCCCGGCCCGCCCGGAGCCCCGTACGGTGGTCCGCCTCCCGGCGGCCCGTACGGAGGCGGTGCGCCGTACGCCCCCACTCCGCCACCGGTGCCCGCTCAGCGACCGCTCTACCGGATGAAGCGGATATGGGCGGGAGGCGTGGGCCTTCTCCTCATAGGCAGCGGCTGCGGCGCGCTCGGCGCCGAGGACAACAAGGACACCGCTCCGGCGGCGGCCACCGCCTCACCGGCGGTCACCGTCACGACGACTGCCACCGCGACGGCCACCGCGACCGCGAAGCCGAAGCCGGCGGTCACCGTCACGGAGAAGCCGAAGCCGGCGCCGACCGTCACCGTCACGGCGACCGTCCGGGTCACGGAGCCGGCCAGGGCCGGCGACGGCGGCACCACGGCCTCGGGCGGCGGAGGCGGAGGGGCCGTCTACTACCGGAACTGCGACGCGGCTCGTGCCGCCGGCGCCGCCCCCGTTTACCGGGGCCAACCCGGCTACGGTCCGCACCTCGACCGGGACGGCGACGGAGTCGGTTGCGAGTAGAGTGCCCCGGCTTCGAACCGGCTGAAACCGCGGTTCGAGAGGATCATTCAAAGGGTGGAGAAGCGCTTCAATCCAATGGTTGATGCCGGGTTGCGCTCGACCTCTCTACGCTCGGAGTCGTAGCCAGATCAGTCAACCGACCTCGTCAGGCCTGTTCTTCCTTCGGCTCGGCGGCGGTCTCCTGGAGGTGACGGTCAACCCGGCCGGTGCGGGCCTCGGTACGGTGCCCGCGCTCGATGTAGTCACGAACGACGGCCTCGATGGCGTCCTGTGGATTGTTCACTCCGGCGAGCACCATCACTTCGACGACGAGCTCCGCGTCGAGGCTGACGTTGACCTTGGTCATCAGAATCTCCTCTGTTCTCGGCGGCGTCCCAGTGGGCGGGGCGCAGCAGGGAGGCGGGGAGAAGAGTGGCCCGGTCTCCGAGGGCGGCGCCTGCCTGGGGCTGGGTGAGGAACAACGCGGTGCTGAGGTCCGCGCCGTCCAGCCTCGCGTCCCGCAGATCAGCCCCGAGGAGTTCCGCGTCCCGCAGATCGGCACCGCGCAGGTCGGCGGCGATGAGGTAGGCGCCACGCAGGTTGGCGCCCCGAAGATCGGCTCCGCGCAGTCTCGCGCCGATCAGGTCGGCGTGACGTCGGTCGGGCCCGGCGGCCAGGGCCCCGCCCGAGGCCGTCCGGCTTCGTACGAGGGCGCCGACGTCCGTCAGCAACCCGTTGGCCCGGTCCCGGAGGGCCGGCAGATCACAGGAGGTGAGGGTTTCCAGCTCGGACCAGGTGAGGGCGGTGATCTCGGTTCGGAGTCGCGCCAGTTCGGTGTGGAGGGAGTGGACCGCAGGGTGGGCGAGCGCCTCGTCCAGGTACCAGAGCATCTCGTGCAGCTGCCGCATCACGCCGAAGGCGTCGAACATGGCGGAGGCCTCGGCGGGCGATTCGCGCCAGTCCCGGCCGCCGAAGGTGGACTGGGACACCTGCTGTCCGGCGCCGAAGCAGTCGAAGGTGGTGCAGCCCGGGTAGCCGTTCTCTCTCAACCTCACGTGGATTCCGCAGCCGAAGTCCGCGCGCAGGTTCCCACACGGCTTCCCGGCGGGTTTGTCGACCGCGAACCCGGCCCCGGAGCTGAAGGGAAGGGCCACACAGCACAGTCCGAAGCACTGTGCGCAGTCCGCGCGCAACGCGGCCCGTCCTTCGGTCTCGGAGGTCACGCTTCGGGCTCCAAACAGGGCGGGGGAACGCTGATACCGGGATCTGTGAGCGTATCCCTCCGCCGCACGGCGTGCACCCGTGTTGTTCGTCCCGTCCCGGAGCGCCTGTGGTGCCGTCGCCGCGCGAGGCAGAGAACGGCACCACAGGGTGGTCAGGCAGTCGCGCCGGCCCGGTAGGTGCGCTTGATCTCCTGCCATCGGGCGGCTTGTTCCGAGCTCAGGCGGCCCCGGAGTTCGGCAAGCTTGAGCAGGTTGGCCTCTGCTCCGGTGGTGAGGGTCTGCGCCTCGCCCAGGTAGTGGTCGTCGATGAGCGCTTCCAGCTCCTCGTCGTTCATGACGGGCACGATCCGCTCGGCGAGCTTGTTGGTGTTCCGGTACGAGCCCTGGAGCCGGAAGGGCGGCTCTGTCCGGTCGGTGTCGTCCATCGTGGCCGACGCGATGTAGGCGGCGTTGACCTTGAGCGAGGTCTGCTGCACGTGCAGCAGCTTGCGCAGCACGGACAGGACCTGTTCGAGGTCCGCCGGGGTGTAGGGGTGCGCGAGGCGGTCGGCCTGGGCCGACTCGTCGCCCCTGGCCAGCCGGACGAGCAGATCGATGTCGGCCCGTTCGCGGGCCGCGAGAGGCGCGAGTACGGGATTGGAGGTGAGCGCGTTCTCGATGTGGCTGAGTGCGAAGACCTCTTCCTTCCCGGAGAGCACGTCGCCGAGGTTCCAGACGTCGGCCCGGTTGGCGAGCATGTCGGGAATGCGGAAGCGGGCTCCGGACTCGGTGAAGGGATTGCCGGCCATACACACGGCGAACCGCTTGCCGCGCAGGTCGAAGGTGCGCGGCAGACCGTCGGTCGTGGCGACGCCGTCCACGCGGCGCTGGGCGTCGCAGAGAGGAATGAACTTCTGGAGGAACTCGGGTGAGGTGTGCTGGATGTCGTCCAGGTAGAGGAAGACGTTGTTGCCCATCTCCAGGGCGAGGTTGACCTTCTCCACCTCGCGGCGGGCGGCGGCGTCCGGGGCCGCGGCCGGGTCGAGGGAGGTGGTGCGGTGGCCGAGGGCGGGCCCGTCGACCTTGACGAGGACAAGGCCGAGCCGGGCGGCCACATACTCCATGAGCGTGGTCTTGCCGTACCCGGGAGGTGAGAGGAGCAGCAGCAGACCCTGGCTGTCCGTACGACGGTCGTCACCGGCGGTACCGAGCTGCTTGGCGAGGTTGTCGCCGATGAGCGGAAGGTACACCTCGTCGATCAGCCGGTTGCGGACGAAGGCCGACATGACCCGCGGCTTGAAGGAGTCCAGCCGCAGCCGCTCACGCTCGGCGGCGAGCAGGGAGTTGCGCGCCCGGGTGTAGGCCCGGTGGGCGGGCACTCTGTGGGTCCGGAAGTCCTCGGTACGGGCCAGGAACTCGTCCAACCGCAGGGGGAGTTCGCCGCCGGAGACGCGCGGGTGGCTGCCCAGCAGGCCGGTCACCGTCGTGCTGGTGGGGGCGGCGACGTCCCGGCGCTCGACGGCGTCGCCGCACAGTTCGACGGCGGCGGCCTCGGCGAGGTCGGTGGTCGGCGCGGACCTGGCCTCGGCGTAGGCGCTGAGCCAGGCCAAGGCGAGCTGGTGGCGCGCGGTGAGGTCGTCGCCGAGCGCCCGCAGGTCCTCGCTGAACTCCTTGGCCTCGGCCGAGTGGTCGCCGCCGAGGGCGGCGCGGAAGTCCGCGAGGAGTTCGCGGGCGGCCCGCGAGGTGGCGAAGGCCGGCCGTCCCATGGCCAGTTCCTCGAAGAGATAGCGGCCGACGGCGCCGGTGTCCACGGCGGGCAGGCCTGACTGCTGGAGGAAGTCGCCGGCGTGGGTCGAGAGTTCGGCGGCGAGTTCGGCGACGGCCGGGCCGGGGCCGAAGGCGCGGCGGGCCCGTGCCAGGGACTGGGCCCTGGTGAGCCAGGCGGTGCGGCGCACCTCCTGGGTGCCGTAGGCCCAGAAGAGTTGGGCGGCGGCGCGTACCTCGGGGGTGAAGCACAGCAGGTCGGCCTCCTCCCGCAGGCCGAGCACGGCGGTGAGGATGGCAGCCGCGTCGTGGTCGTGGACGCCTCGGTCGTAGCCCTCGTCGTAGGCGGCTTCGGCGTGCTGCCGGACGAGGGCGGTCAGCCCGCCGTCGTCGGCGGCGGCGGTCCGCAGGGCGGCGGGGTCGACGGCGGCGAGCACGGTGGCCGCGAGGTGTTCCGCCCGGTACATCCGCGGCGACTCGGAGACCAGCGGCTGGTCCCAGAAGTCGCGGGTGCCGTCGAACGCCTCGTCCCTGACCGGCGCGCGGTAGTCGGTGCCGGTGATGGCGAAGGCGAGCGCGCCGTCCTGCGGGACGAGTGTGAGGTCGATGGGCTGGCTGTTGACGCCGAAGCGGTGGCGGCCGAGGCGGACGGTGCCTTCCGCGTCGTAGAGATCGGCACGGTCGCGCAGGCTGCGGGCGGCCTCCTGGCGGGCGGCCTTGACCCGTCCCTCCAGCTCCTCTCCGCGTACGGAGTCGCCGAGCGTGCGCAGTTCGGCGGCGGTCTCGCGGATCTTCGACACGAGCGGGTCGGTGGCGAAGTAGGCGTTGACCTCGTCGAGGGAGGTCAGGGTCGCGGAGCGTCGGGAGACGGTGCCGAGGATGCGTTCGGCGGACTCGACGAGGCGTTCCGCGTGGCGGGCGCGCTCGTCGAGCTGGGCCTGCTTGCGGGCGGAGAACGTCTCGTAGATTTCCTCGCGCTGTTCACCGAGCTGGGCGAGGAAGTCGTCGAACGCACCGAAGCGGGATTCCAGATTCTCCAGCTGGAGGAGGAGCCGCCCGAGTTGTTCGTCGCACTCCTCGGGTGTGCCGGAGGCGGCGAGGGCGCCGGCGACGGCCTGGCCGAGCAGGGCGAACTCGGCGGCGAACTCGGCCCGGCCCTCCCTCTCCAGCAGCTCGCGACGGCGCCCGTCGAGCACCGCGCGCGCCCGGTTGACCCGGCCCATGACCTCGCCGATGCGCTCGAGCAGTTCGGTGCGCACGGTGGCGTCGCTGATGTCGAGGCCGCCGACGACGTCGGTGACGACGCGCAGCCCCTCGGCGTGCTCGTCGACCTGCTCGCCGAGCGGCTGGGTGTCGGCGACGGTGCCGGCCTCGGCGGCGCGGGTGGCCAGTTCCTCGACGGCGGCGCGGGTGTCGTCGAAGGCGTCCTCGCGGGAGAGGTGGGCCACTGCGCGGCGCCCGGTGGCCGCCAGCGACTCGGCGACCTCGGCGGAGAGCGTGTCGATGCGGTCGAGGTCGACGTGGCGCAGCTCCCGCAGGGACTCCACCGAGCCGTGAGCGCGGCGCAGCTCGGTCAGCAGGGTGACCCAGGCCGTGGCGCCGCCCGGCGCCTCGCCTCGGGCCCGCCGCACCAGCGTGGTCACCCGGGTGGCGGCGTCGGCGACGGCCGCCCGGGCCTGCTCGCGCAGCGCCTCCACCCGCTCGAACTCGTCGATGACCTGCTCGGCGGTGGTCCGCAGCGACTCCAGCGGCTCGTGCAGCGCTTCGAGCCCTTCGGTGTCCAGCCAGTAGTAGGTGTCGGCGACGCGGGAGCAGGCGGCGACGATCGCCTCGAAGACGGCTGTACCGGGCGCCATCTCGTCGGCCATGCGGGCGAGCGAGAGGGAGTCGGAGATGCCCCGGACGAGTTCGGCGTTGCCGACGCGGGTCAGCGGCCCGTCGACCTCGGGCTGGGCGGCGGCGTAGGTCTCGGACAGGTAGGGGGTGCGCCAGACCTGCATCGGGTGCACCCGGGTCGGTTCGTCGCTCTGCGCGCGGAAGACGACCATGGTGCCGTCCTCGAAGAGCGAGTAGCCGTGCGAGGGGATCGGGGTGGCGACCTCCTTGCGGATGAGGTTGTACGGCAGCAGCAGGGTGCGGCCCTCGGCGCGGGCGTGGAAGGCGTACAGCACGTCCTCGCCGTTGGGCGAGCGGATCACGGACTCGAACTCCAGGTCCGTGGTGTCGGTGTCGAAGGTGCGGGCGGCGGCGCCGGCGGGGGCGGTGGTCAGGTAGTAGCCGCCGGGGAAGATGAGGCCCTGGTCCTCGGGGAGGCGCTGGCAGGACAGCCCGATGCCGTCGAGTCGGACGACCTCCTTCGACCGCTCGTTGAACACCAGGTAGCGGTATTCGGTCTCGTTGTACGGCAGGACCCGCAGCAGGATGAGGGGTCCGACACGCGCGTACGCCACGTCCGCGTCGGCGAGCGACTGCAGCGGTTCGTCGACGGGCTCGGAGTAGATGCCCTCGCCTGTCTCGGTGTTGTTCTCGATCTTGACGGTGAGGCTGCCGCCCACGGTCTCCACGAAGAGGGTGCCCTCGATGGAGATGTGCGGGTGGCGCCCGAGGACGTGGGACTCGCGGCCGGCCGGGGTCCATTCGAAGTCGTGGGCGGGTGGGAAGACGTGGTCGCGCTCGCCCTTGGCGTCGACGTACTCGGGCGTGCCGGCAGGGCTGATCCGCCAGCGCAGCACCCGGATGTCGGTCAGCCGCTCACCGGTCTGGAAGACGGCGAGCAGCAGCGGCCCGGTGCGGCGCAGTTGGAGGAGTTCGGCTTCCCGGTAGTAGCGGTAGAGGTCGGTGAAGTCGCGGACGAAGGAGGGGTCGTCGAGCAGCCCGGGCAGGCTGTCGGAGGGGGCGTGCTCGAAGCGGCCGTCGACGTACCGGTGCAGGGCGAAGACGTCGCCCACGTCAGTGGTCTGCTTGAGTCCGAAGTGGACGTTGTAGCCGACCAGCATCAGCCCGCCGACCTGCACGATGTCGCGGGGCACGCAGTTGTGCTCGGTGCGGATCCGGTCGTTGCCGGCGAGTTCCAGCTCGCTGCCGCCGAACACCTCCGTGCGGCGGGCGTTGAGCGCCTGGGCCCGGCGGGCCAGTTCACCGGCGGCGGTCGACATGCGGTCGCGCAGGATGTCGTAGGTGCCGGCGTCGAGCCGGTTCGCGGTGCCGCCGTCGGCCTGTCGGGTTGCTGCCGCCCCGCCCCGCGCGTCGGTGGCCTGCGCCTCGGTGCTCACGTCTTCCCCACTCCTCGCTTCGACTTCGTGCATGGAACCGCGCCCCTGCGCGGCCACGGCCCCCGGGCCGGGCCCGGCCGGGGCGGGAGGTCCCGCTCCGGCCGGGGGCCCGGTCGGGTGTTACTTCTGGGCGGGCAGCCCGTTGAGGGCGGCCGGCGCCGTCGGCACCAGGGCGGTCAGCGGCAGGTCGGCCGCCGGGGTGCCGCGCACGGCGTCCAACAGGGCCGTGAGCTGCCCGGTGTTGGGGCCCTCGGCGGCGATGAGCCGGGTGAGGAGCCCGCTCAGCGTCAGGTCGCGCAGCCCCGAGGCGCCGAGCCCTGCGACCATCGCGCCCAGGTCGCGGGTGAACGTCGAGTCCTTCGGGTCCAGCCACGGCCCGGCCATGGCCTGCACGGTGTCGCTGCCGGAGACGAAGGCGTCCACGCTCTTGCCCGCGGTGATGGAGCCGACGAGGCGGTCGAAGAAGACGGAGTCGCCGCCGACGATGTCGATGTTGGCGTTCTCCAGGCCGGCACCGACGAGGGTGGCCTGCGACTCGGCGATCTGCCGGTGCACGTCGATCTGTGCGATGCGGACCTCCTTCTCGGCGTCCAGCCGCAGGCGGTACTCCTCGTGCTCGCGGCTGGCCTCGTCGAGAGCGGCCATCGCGGCGGCCTTCTCGGTCAGACCGTCGGCCTCGGCCTTCAGCTTCTCGCGCATCGCCTCGGCCTCGGCGAGGCCCATGTCCTTGGCTGCCGCGGCCTCGACCTGGCGGGTGCGGCTGATGGCGTCGGCCATCCGCTCCTTGACCTCGGCCTCGGCGAGTCCGTCGGCGGCGACTTCGGCCTTCCTGCCCTCGGCGAGCCGGATGGCGGCCTGGGCGTCGAGTTCGGCGGCCTTGCGGCGCGCCTCGGCCATGGTGAGTTCCTCGGCGGCGCGGTGTTCGGCGGCCTGCTCGGCGGCCTCGGCGGCCTTGATGTCCTTGACCAGACGCTCCTGGGCCTGGGCCTCGGCGGCGATGATCAGAGCCTGGCGCTCGCGCTCGGCCTCCTCGACCGTGCGGAGCTTCTTGATCTCCTCCTCCTGCTGGGCGACGGTCTTCTCGACGGCGATGCGCTCGCGGACGACGTCGGCGATGTCCCGCTTCTCGGCCTCGACCTCCTTGTCGGCGGCGATGCGGCGCAGTTCGGTCTCCCGCTCGCGGGCGATGACCTCAAGCAGGCGGTCCTTCTCGATGCGCTCGCGCTCGATGGCCTCGACCCGCTCGCGGTTGAGCTTGGCGACGGCGACCTCGCGTTCGCGGTTCTCGTTCTGGATGCCGAGCTGCTCCTCGGTCTTGATGTGCGCGGTGTGCGAGCGCAGTCGCTCCTCGGCCTGGACGCGGGCGGTCTCGGCCTCCTCGCGGGCGCGGACGGTGTCGATCTCCCGCTTCTGCTTGATCTCGGCGTCGGCCTGGCGGCGTTCGAGTTCGAGGACGGCTTCCCGGGCGTCGACGTTCTGCCGGGTGATCTCCTTCTCCTCGTTGCGCTGGAACTCGTTGGTCGCGATGTGCTCGATCGCGGTCAGCTCGGTGATCTTCCGGATGCCCTGGGCGTCGAGGATGTTGTCCTTGTCCAGGTGGGACAGGGGGGTCTGCTCGAGGTAGTCGATGGCGGCGTCCTCGAGGCTGTAGCCGTTGAGGTCGGTGCCGATGACGGCGATGATCTGGTTCCGGAACTCCTCGCGGTGGGTGTAGAGGTCGGAGAAGTCCAGCTGCTTGCCGACGGTCTTCAGCGCCTCGGAGAACTTCGCGTTGAAGAGGGCCTGGAGGGTGTCCTGGTTGCTGGCGCGCTCGGTGCCGATGGCCTGGGCGACCTTGACGACGTCCTCACGGGTCTTGTTGACGCGGACGAAGAACGAGATCCGGATGTCGGCGCGGATGTTGTCCTTGCAGATGAGGCCGTCGTGGCCGGTGCGCGCGATGTCGATCGTCTTCACCGAGATGTCCATGACCTCGGCCTTGTGCAGCACGGGCAGGACGACCATGCCGGTGAAGGTCACGTCGACCTTGCGCATCTTGGAGACGATCAGCGCCTTGCCCTGCGGGACCTTGCGGAACAGTCTGCTGACGACCAACAGGAGCGTCAGCGCGATGAGGAGGCAGACGGCGATCAGCACGCCGATGCCCGTCGAGATGTCGGCCATGGGGTGAACTTCCTTGGATGGCTTGTGGATTGCCTGAGGACTGGATGCGGGCGCGCGGGGGCTCCCGGCGGGGCCGTGGAGACCTGCCGGGAAGCGCGCCGGGAGAACGTGCCGGGAAGGAGCCGCGGAAGGAGCCGGCGGCGGTCAGCCGGCTAACGCGCGGCGGGGCCGGGTGGGCGGCGTGCTGCCTTCTGCCATGTCTCCCCCGTTGCTTCTGATGGTGTGTGGCGACCCGTGTCGCGCGTGCGGCCCGGCAGGATCAGCCCGGCGTCTGACGTGGGTCGAGGGCCGCGTCGTAGGGCGCGACCCGGAAGAACTCGCCTTCGACGTCGTAGTCGAAGATCAGGGCGCTGCTGCCGGTGGTGAGGCTACCGGGCGGCACCGACTCGTCGGCGCGTACCTGTACGAGGGCCGAGGAGCCGTCGTCGCTGGTGACCTCCGCCTGCCCGAAGACCTCGTCGACCCGGTTGGTGCGGACGACGCAGACGCGCCCGACGAAGTCGTTCCGCGAGATGCCCTCCTCCGCTCCCGGTGCGAGCCGTCGCAGGGGCCGCACCAGGACTCTGGTCGCGGCCCACGCGGTGACCAGCGCGAGCGGCAGCAGCAGCGCGCGTACCAGGCCGTTCTCGAAGAGCACGACCCCGCACCATGACACGAACCAGGCAACGAGGACGAGTAGCGAGAGCACCACGGTGACCGGCACCCCGCCGAGCCCGAAGGCGGCGAACGCCCCGGCGATCCCTCCCGCGGAACCGCCGGAGGTGACGCCCTCACCCCCGTCGAGGGCGTCGACCTCCGCCGCGCCCACCAGCACGATCAGCCAGTAGGCGACCACCACGAGCAGGGCGAAGCTGAACAGGACGGCGGGGAATGCCAGGCATGCGTCCAGGAATCCGCTCATCGTCCTTCTCCTCGCACCCGGTTGCGGTGTGCCCACATCGTGGCACCGCTGCCGATCGGCGCACATTGCCAGAGGTCGGCAATCTTTACGGTGTTCTTACGTCCTACAGACGCGGGAGCCTCGGCCCCGGTTGCGCCGCGGACGGCCGTTTCCGGCCCGACTCCCCCGGTCACAGGTCGCGTCCCGGCCAGCCGAGCAGCCGGGCGCCGAGGACGGCGGTCTCCAACGTGTAGCGCTGGATGGCGTCGGCGGGGTCGTATCCGGTGAGCGCGCGGATACGGCCCAGCCGGTAGGAGAGGGTGCGCACGCTGATGCCCAGTCGGCGGGCGGCCTCGGCGTTGACGTAGCCGGCCGCGGCGCACTCGGCCAGTGTCCGCAGCAGCGGTTCGGCGCCGCCTCTGGCCTCCTCCAGCGGTTGGAGCACGCTGCGTACGAGGTCGGCCATGGCGGGCCGGTCGCGCATGAGCACGGGGAAGACGAGGAGTTCCGCCGCGGACAGCCGTACCGGCGCGAGCTCCAGCCGGTCGGCGATCTCCAGGGTGCTCAGCGCCTCCTCGTAGCTGCGGACGACTCCGCCGGCGCCCCGGTGCGGGCGGCCGATCGCCACCCTGACCGCCGGGTGGTAGCCGGCACCCGGGTTCTCGGCGACGCGCGCGAAGGCCTCCAGCACGGCGGTCTCGCGGCTCGCGGCGACACACACCAGCCGGCCGTCCTTGGTGGCGAGCAGCACGTCGCGGGCGTCGCCGAAGCGGCCGAGCACCTCGCGCTCCACCCGCCGCACGGTCGGGTGCACGTCGTCGAACTTCTCCGGGCCGACGACCACGGCGACGACGTGCGCGTAGGCGAGCCGCAGTCCGAACCGCTGGGCGCGTTCGGCGAGGGTGCCGACGTCGCTGCGGCCGTAGAGCAGGTCGTCGACGAACTCGCGGCGTTCGGCCTCTTCCTGGCGGACGGCCATCCGCTGGGCGCGTTCGTGCCCCTCGCCGAGCGCGGTGATCGCGGCCTCGACGGCGGCGAACAGGGCGGTACCGGTGCGGCCGCGCTCGGTGGCGCCGGCGGCGCGGGCGATGCCGGGCAGCGCGGCCCACTGCTTGCGGGTCTCGCCCAGGTAGAGTCCGATGAGCTGCCGCAGGCCGTATCCGGCCTCGGCGGCCCGCTCGCCGATCTCGCTGAGCTGCTCCAGTTCCGCTCTGCGGGGTAGCCGCCCGGTGGCCGACACCTCGGCCAGGAAGCTCGGATAGTCGCCCAGGAAGCTGCTGGGTATGGCGGAGCGTTTCACCTGTGCTCATCCCCCGGAAGACGCCCCGGGTCGCCTGCCGGCGCCGGGGCTCGTATAACGGGAACAGCCTATGCGAGCGGCCGGACAGCGCCAGACCCCCGGGTCGTCAGGCCCGGTACCAGCCCCTGGACCACGTGAGGATCGTCACTGAAAACAAGGAAGAAAAGCCGGCAGACCCCTTGACCTGTTGTCTCACGCCACGATCTACCCATCGGTACGCAGGTGCCGACCGGTGCGGAGGGTACTGGTGGGAGACCTGCCTTGCATATGCGCACCAGCCTATGGGTACGGTGACGGAGCGCTCGGCATGATCGAGCGAGGTGTGCCGGGAAGTCTGGTCGGCAGCGCAGCGAAGCGCATTTCACCCCTGTCCCCACTCCTGGAGGCCCCGCCCCATGCCGCTGAGTCCTGACCGCGCCGAGCCCCGCGACGCATTCTCCTCGCCACGCGCACACGAACGGCGATTTCTGGCCGATCTGCTGCGCATGGAGACGGTGGGCGGCATGGTCCTGCTCGGGGCAGCCGTCGTCGCCCTGATCCTGGCCAACGCCTTCACCGGTTTCTACGACACGGTGCGCGACTTCCACTTCGGCATCGAGGCCCTGGGCCTCGACCTGTCGGTGGGCCACTGGGCCTCCGACGGCCTGCTGACGATCTTCTTCTTCGTCGCCGGTATCGAACTCAAGCGTGAGTTCGTCGCCGGTGACCTGCGCGATCCCAGGGCGGCGGCGCTGCCGGTGGTCGCGGCGATCTGCGGCATGCTGGTGCCCGCGCTGTTCTACTTCGCGGTGAACGTTCCGGCGGGCGGCCAGACCAACGGCTGGGCCATCCCGATGGCGACCGACATCGCGTTCGCGCTCGGTGTGCTGGCCGTGGTCGGCACCAACCTGCCGTCCGGTCTGCGCGCCTTCCTGCTGACCCTGGCGATCGTCGACGACCTCGGCGCGATCATCGTCATCGCCGTCTTCTACACCACCTCGCTGAACCTGTGGGCGCTCGCCGGCGCCGTGGTCGGCCTCGGCGTCTTCCACGTGCTGCACAAGCGGATGGAGGTCCGCGGCTGGTACGTCTACGTCCCGCTGGCCGTGGTCATCTGGGCGCTGATGTACAACAGCGGCGTGCACGCCACGATCGCCGGTGTGGCGATGGGCATGCTGCTGCGGGCGACCGCGCGGGAGGGCGAGAAGGACTCCCCGGCCGAACACATCGAGCACCAGGTGCGGCCGATCTCGGCGGGCTTCGCGGTGCCGGTGTTCGCGCTCTTCGCCGCGGGCATCAGCGTCTCCGCGTCGGACCTGGCGGAGGCGGCCAGCCAGCCGGAGGCGATCGGCGTGGTGCTCGGCCTGGTGGCCGGAAAGATCATCGGCATCTTCGGCGGCACGTACCTGACGGTGAAGTTCACGAAGGCCCGGCTCAGCTCGGACCTGGCGTGGGCGGACGTCATCGGTGTGTCGATGTTGGCCGGAATCGGCTTCACCGTCTCCCTGCTCATCACCGAGCGGGCGTTCCTGACGGACGTGACGACCATGGAGCACGTGAAGGCCGCCGTGCTGATCGGCTCGCTGATCTCCGCGCTCGCCGCCTGTGTGCTGCTGAAGATCCGCGACAAGAAGTACCAGGCGATGTGGGAGGCCGAGAACGTCGACTCCGACGGCGACGGCATCCCCGACATCGACCACGAGGAGGACCCGAAGCGCGCCGGTTCCACCACCCGCGAGGCCGGTGGCCCGGCCTCCGGCGGCGGACACTGAGCCCGCGCGCCGAGGTCAGCGGACGCCGAGGGGTCAGCGGACGCTGAGGTCCAGTCGGACGAACCGCGGCCGGTACAGGGCGACGTCCCGGTGCACGGCCGCGACCTCCTGCGGCACGTTCACGTCGTAACCCAGCACAAGCCCACCCCCGTCGCCGAACGAGGGGTGGGCTTGTGGGTTGTAGGCGAGGGCGCGCCCGTCCGAGCCCGGCGGCAGCGGCGGGACGAGCACGTCGTGCGGGCCGTGCCAGGGGCCCTGCGGGCCGCAGGCCCAGTAGGAGGTGACGGTGGTCAGGCCGCGGCCGTCCGGGCCGCCGGCGTCGGTGGTGAGCAGCAGCCAGGTGCCGCCGTGCCGGGCGACCGTGTAGGTGTTGGTGGCGCCGCGTTCGGCGGTGCGCCCGAGCGCCATGGGCGCCGAGCGCGCGGCCGAGGTCTGCCAGCGCTCGCCGTCCCAGTAGCGCCAGGCCGCCGGGTCGGCGAGGGCTCCGGCGGGGACGCGGGCCACGTGGGCGGTGGAGGCCCGGCCGTGGGCCGTGCGCTCGTCGGCTCCGAAGACGTACGTCCAGCGTCCCTCGGGGACGGCGGCGGTGCCGTAGAGGACCCGCGCCGCCGGGTCGGCGTCGGCGGGGTCGAGAATCGGCTCGATGCTCTCCACCCGCAGGTCCGGCAGGCTGACGGTGGCCACCTCGGTGGCCCGGGGGACGCCGAAGGTCCACGGCTCCTGACCGGCCTCGCGCTGCCAGAGCAGCACCCGTACGACCTGTTCGGCGCTGCCGGGCGTGCGCGGCTCCACGACGCCCGCCAGCGGCCAGCGCCAGACCTCGCGGCCGTCGGCGGTGGCCAGACCGGGAAACCACGCCCTGGGCCCGTCGCCGAGCAGGGTGCGTTCCAGCCGGCCGTCGCGCGACATGACCAGACCGGCGTTGCGCACCCACACTGACTCCGGGTCCCTGCTGCGGCCTTCCTGGACCTCGTCGAGGAAGGTGTCCGCGGACAGCCACAGGGTGCGGCCGTCGGGCAGCGGCAGCGAGCGGCTGCCGTCGCCGCCCGTCCAGTCGTCCAGTCGGCTGTTGTCGTCGCCGTAGCGGGCGAACTCCTCGGTGAGCGCGTTCTCCGGCCGCCAGTCGGAGACCCGGAGCGGTCGGCAGTCCTCCTCGGGTGGTTCGCCGCCGGGCACGAGCAGCACCAGCGCGGCGAGGACGAGGAACGCGAGCAGCGCGGCGAGCGGCCCACGCCGTCGGGTCGCGGCGCGGGTGGGCCCGCTGGGGTCTGTCCGTTCGGGAGCGCGGCCCGTCGCCGTGCCAGCCTCTTCAGCCATCGCCGTGAGGATAGTGCCGGAACCCGACGGCAGGAACGGGCGGTGGGTACGGGCGGCAGGG
>NZ_VJYK02000369.1 GCF_007097205.2 Streptomyces alkaliterrae | reverse complement strand
TCACCCCGCCCGCCCCACGCGAGCACCTGGGCGCCGAGATGCCCGAACCGGACCTGATCGCCACCCCCGACGACAGCCGGTTCAGCGAGGAGCACCACGCCGCCGCCGCCGAACTCCTCGAACTGGCCCCCGAAGCCCCGCGCCGACTCTCCGGGCTGCTCGCCGAAGCCAGGCGCCGCGACCCGGAGCTGCCCTACCTGGTGGCGCTGATCGCCGTACACGCCGCCAGCCCCCCGGTCGGCACCGCCTACCGGCAGGGCGAGCAGCGCCTGCTGTTCGCCGTCGACGACGGCACCGAACTGGACGACCCCGAGTTCGGCGGCGCCGACCTGATCGTCGGCACCGCCCTGCTCGACGCGGCCGGCATGGCCGCCGAACGAAGCGAGGCGCCCGCCCGAGCGGCGCGCGGCACCAAGGAGCACGACCTGTGAGCGAGTACGACGTCGACACCGCGCCGAGCGAGACCGCCGAACGCCCCGCCGCCCTCAACCCGGCGGACGCCGCCGACGCCGCCCGCCTGGTCGCCTGCGGCCTCCAGCCCAAGCTGCTGCCCGCCCGCGACGCCGCCTACGCCGAACTGCTGCGCCGCTACCGCGACGAACCCGCCTTCGCCCGGGTGACCGACGCCGTCGCCACCGGCCTCGGACTTGTCGTACTGGAGGTCTCCCCCCGGGCCGGCATGGCCGTCGCCGCCGGCGAGGACTCCGTCTTCGCCGTACGGATGGGCGACTACGCCCGCCGCGCCACCGCCGACTCCGCCGACCGCTTCCTGCACGGTCTGGCGCACCTGGCCGTGGCGGTCATGGCCTTTCCCCGCCCCGAGGACCTGGCCGACGACGGCTACATCGGACGGGTCACCGTCGCCGGCGTCGAGTCCTTCGTCCGCCAGACCTGCCGCCGACTGGAGGAGCGCGCCGCCGAGGAAGGCGAGAACACCGACCCGGCCACCGACGCGCCCGGCCTGGAGGCCGCCTGGCGCGTCTACGCCCGGCGCAACGCCACCGGCGCCACCAAGGACGCCCGCCGACTCGCCGGCTCCACCACCGGCATCATCGGCAAGGCCGTCGCCTTCCTCGCCGACTCCGGCTTCCTCCAGCGCACCGGGGACGAGTCCGGCGGCACCTACCGCACCACCGCCCGCTATCAGCTCCAGGTCCGGGACATGGCGGGCAACGCCGCCCTCACCGAACTGCTCGAACTGGGCGTCGTCCCGGTCGGCGACGGCACCGCCACCCTGCTGCCGGCCGACGGTGACGCGCTCGGGCTCGTCGAGGGCGAGGGCCTGCCCTTCCACGCCGACCCCGGCCCGCTGCCCGCCCAGCGCAACCGCTGACCGCCCCCGCAGGCCGTCGTCTGTCGTCCGTCGTCCCGTTCCGTCCGACCCCGCCCGCAACGAGAGTCCGCCCACATGTACGAGCTGTCCCGCATCCGCCTCTACTCCATCGGACCCGCGGGTGCCCGCTACGCCGACACCGTCCTCGACCTGCGCGGAGTCGGCGCCCCCGTTCCCCAGCCGGCCCCCACCCAGGCGGACTTCTTCGAGGACGAACCGGTCGGCCCGCCGCGGCGGCCCGCGCCCGCCGGCGTGCTCTTCCTGGAGAACGGCGGCGGCAAGTCGGTACTGCTCAAACTGATCTTCTCCGTCATGCTGCCTGGTCACCGCAACACCCTGGGCGGCGCCAGCTCCGGAGTGCTGCGCAAGTTCCTGCTCGCCGAGGACTGCGGCCACGTCGCGCTGGAGTGGCAGCACACGGTCACCGGCGAGACCGTCGTCGTGGGCAAGGTCAGCGAGTGGCGCGGTCGTCAGGTCTCAGGCGATCCGCGCAAGTTCGCCGAGGCCTGGTACAGCTTCCGCCCCGGGCCCGGCATGAGCCTGGACTCCCTCCCGGTCGCCGAGGCCAGCGCGCTGCGCCCGGCTGCCGAGGGCGCCTCCGGAGCCCGGGGCCGCCGCCGCACCATGAAGGGCTTCCGGGACGTCCTCAGCGAGACCGGCAAGGCGTACCCCGGCCTCGACGTCGTCTGGGAGGAGGGCCACGACCGCTGGAAGGAGCATCTGACCCGGCTCGGCCTGGACCCCGAACTCTTCCGCTACCAGCGCGAGATGAACGCCGACGAGGGCGAGGCCGCCGGCCTGTTCGCGGTGAAGAACGACGCCGACTTCACCGACCTTCTGCTGCGCGCCGTCACCGACACCCGGGACACCGACGGACTGGCCGACCTCGTCCACGGATTCGCCCACAAACTGGGCCGCCGCGCCGAGTTGACCGCCGAACGCGAGTTCACCGCGGGCTCCCTCGAACACCTGATCAACATCACCGAGGCCGCCGAACGACGCGACCGGGCCCGGGCCGTGCACACCGCCGCCGAGGAACGCACCCGCACTCTCGCCGGCCGCCTCGGCGCCCGCGCCGCCGTCGAGCGCGCCCGGGCCGCCGAACACGCCACCGAGGTCGCCCACGCCGCGCACGCCGTCACCGATACCGAACGCGGCCGCGAGACCGCCTCCCTCATCGCCGCCGAACTAGCCCACCGGCACGCCAGCCTCGCCCTGACCGCCGCCGAGAGGGCGGCCGCGGCACAGCGCCGCGAACTCGTCGACGCCCGCACCCTGCACGCCGCCTGGCAGGCCGCCGAGACCGTGCTGCGGCACCGCGCCGCGGCGGACCGGGTCACCCGGGTCGCCGCCGCCATCCGCGAGGCCGAGCGGGACGCCGCGCCGGCCCTCGCCGCCCGCGCCCGGGCCGCCGCCGACCTCGTACGGGCACTGGACGCCGCGGCGACCGAGAGCGAACGCGCCGCCACCGAGGGCGAGGACCGTTCCACCGCGCTCCAGGACGTCGCCGAGACCGCGCACCGCGACGCCACCGCCGCCGCGACCGCCGCCCAACGCGCCCGCAGCGAGAGCGAGCACCTGCGGCAGCGGCTCACCGAGCTGGCCGAGGAGACCGAACAGGCCGTACTCGCCGGCTGGTTGCCCGCCGACGCCGAAGGCGACCCCGCGCGCGCCGCACTGGCCGCCGGTGACGCCGCCGCGAGCGCGGCCGCCGCCAGTGAGCAGGCCCGCCAGGCGGCCGCCGCCACCGCCGAACGGGACCGGGAGACCGCCGCCGAGCTCGCCCGCCGCGAACTGGCCGCCGCCCGCGCCGCCGACGCCGCCCGGGCCGCCAAGGCGGCACACACCGCCGAGGCCGACGCCGCCGCCCTGCTCGGCGCCGAACCCCGCCTGGTCGAACTGCTCGGCGCCGACGGCCCGCTGACCGCCGACGAGGTCGACGGCGCCGCGGAGGAACTGATCGCGCTGCTGGAGCAGCGGGTCGGCGGCGCCGAACGCCAGATGTTCGACCTGCGCACCGAGGCCGCCGACGACAACCGCATTCTCGGCGCGCTCGGCGACGGCGGACTGCTGCCGCCCAGCCGCGACGTGCTCGACACCGTCGAGTACCTCGGCGAGCACGGCATCCCCGCCCTGCCCGGCTGGCGCTACCTCGCACAGGCCGTCGACCCCGCCGACCACGCCGCCGTGCTCGCCGCCCGCCCCGAACTCGTCGACGGCGTGGTCATCACCGACGAGTCCAGCCACGCCCGGGCCCGCGAGGCGCTGGCCGAGGCCGCGCTGCTGCCGCGCTCCGCCGTCGCCGTCGGCACCGCCGCCGCCCTGCTGGCACCACCGACCGGCCGAAGCGGCACCGGCGTCTTCCTCGTGCCGCCCAACCCGGCGATGCACGACGAGCAGGCCGCCGACGGCGAGCGGCGGGCGCTGCGCGAACGCGCCGCCCGCCGCGACGAGGAGATCCGCGCCCTCGCCGCCCGGCTCACCGCCGACCGCACCCTGGCGGCCCGGCTCACCGCCTGGCGGACCGGCTGCCCCGCCGGCCGCCTCGCCGAACTCGCCGCCGCCGCCACCGCCGCCGCCGAGGCCGCCGACCTCGCCGTCGACCAGCAGCACGAGGCCGCCGTCCGCCGCGCCGAGGCCCAGGAGGCCGCGAACGAGGCCGCGGCGCTCCGCGACCGCCGTCAGGAGGAGGCCGAGCTGGCCCGCCGTCGCTCCGACGCGCTCGCCGGACTCGCCGGCCGGCTGCGCGAACGCGCCCGCTGGCAGACCCGGGTGCGGGAGCTGACCGAGGAGGCCGCCGAGGCGCAGCAGCGCGCCGCGACCCTGCTGGACCGGGCCCGCGCCGCCGACGAGGACCGCCGCACCGCCCAGCGTTCCGCCGACGACAACCGCCGCACCGCCCGCGCCCTGCGCGCCGAGCGCGCCGAGATCGCCGGCGCCTCCGACGACGACATCCCGGAGGAGGCCGCCGAGCACACCCCGCCCCCCTCCTCCCTGCCGGCGCTGCGCGAGGCCTACCGATCCGCCTCCCGGCTCTACGAGAAGGTCGGCGTCGGCGCCGACCTGCGCGCCGAACAGGCCCGCGCCGAAGGCGACGAGTCCGCCGCCCGCGCCGAACTCGACCGTCTCACCAACAAGGTCCGCACCCGCGCCGGACAGCTGCTGGAATCCGCGGAGGGCGCCGACGGCCCCTCCCGGCAGGCCGCTGCCGCCCGCGCCGAGGAACTCGTCCAGCTCCTGGAGACCCGCGCCTCGGCGGCCAGCGAACAACTCGGCCGGCTCCGGGGCGAGGTGGAACGCCTCGCCCCCGCCGACGGGCAGGCTCACACCCAACTACCCGAGGAGCAGGTGCCCGCCGACGCCGAGGAGGCCCAGCGCCTCCTGCGCGCCGCCAACGCCGAACTCGCCGCCCGCGCCGACGCCCTGGAGACCGCCCGCACCCGGCACGAGGAGGCGCTGCGCGCCCACCGCGCCGCCGACGAGGCCACCGCAGCCTTCGAGGAGACCGCAGCCCAACTGCGCGACCTGCTGCGCGATCCGCAGCCCGGCGACGAACCGGCCGCCGAGGACCCCGCCCCCTACCCGGGC
>NZ_VJYK02000368.1 GCF_007097205.2 Streptomyces alkaliterrae | reverse complement strand
CCCCACCACAGCGCCACCCCCATCCCACGTTCTCGGGCCGTCCCCCGCGTCGTGCAATCCCAAATCCCGCACAGCAACTCGGCAGCGGGTGTCCCTATGAACCTTGGGAGCTAGCACAATGGCACAGTCGAAGGTAGAGCCGATGATCTCCGCGGAGGAACCGGGCGACGGCACGCGCCCCCCTGCCGACAGTGGATGGCTCGACCGTTACTTCCACATCTCCAAGCGTGGGTCCACGGTCGGTCGTGAAGTGCGTGGCGGCGTCACCACCTTCATGGCCATGGCGTACATCCTGCTGCTCAACCCCCTGTTGCTCAGCGTCGAGGACGTCAACGGCAACACCCTCCCGGCCTCGGCGGTGGTCACCGCCACCGCGTTCGCGGCCGGACTCACCACCCTGCTGATGGGCATCATCGGCAAGGTGCCGCTCGCCCTGGCGGCGGGCCTGAGCGTCTCGGGCGTACTGGCGACGCAGGTCGTCCCCAGCATGACCTGGGGCCAGGCCATGGGCATGTGCGTGATCTACGGCGTGATCATCATGCTGCTGGTCATCACCGGGCTCCGCGAGAAGATCATGAACGCGATCCCGATGGGCCTCAAGCACGCCATCACCATGGGCATCGGCGCGTTCGTCGCGATGATCGGACTGGAGAAGGCCGGCTTCGTCGGCCGCTCCGAGGTCGGCCCACCCGTCACCCTCGGCGTCGACGGCCAACTCACCGGCTGGCCGGTCTTCGCCTTCTGCATCACCCTGCTGGCCATCTTCATGCTGCTGGCCCGCAACATCCCCGGCGCCATCCTCATCGGCATCGGAATAGGCACCGTCTTCTCGCTGGTCGTCACCCAGGTCAAGGGCCTGAACCAGGAGCACTGGGGACTGGCCACCCCGCAGATCCCCACCAGCCCGGTCTCCACGCCCGACTTCAGCATCTTCGGCAACGTCGAGTTCGGCGGCTACGCGGCGCTGGGCGCCACCACCGTGACCATGATCGTGTTCACGCTGGTGCTGGCCGGCTTCTTCGACGCCATGGCGACGATCATCGCCGTCGGCCAGGAGGCCAAGCTCGCCGACGCCAAGGGACGCATGCCCGGGCTGAACAAGGCCCTGCTCATCGACGGAGCCGGCGGCGCCATCGGCGGCGTCTCCAGCGCCTCCGGGCAGACGGTGTTCATCGAGTCCGCCAGCGGCGTCGGCGAGGGCGCGCGAACCGGCCTGTCGGCCACCGTGACCGGCCTCATCTTCACCGCGATGCTGCTGTTCACCCCGCTCGCCCAGATCGTGCCCGGCCAGGTCGCCGCCGCCGCGCTGGTGGTCATCGGCGCGATGATGATGCAGAACGCCCGGCACGTGGACTGGAAGGACCGCGCGGTGGCGATCCCGGTCTTCCTCACCGTCGTCCTGATGCCGTTCACCTTCTCCATCGTCAACGGTGTCGCCGCCGGCGTCATCGCCTACTCGGCCATTAAGCTCGCCCAGGGCAAGTGGCGCGAGCCCGGCCTGTTCATGTGGCTGCTCACGGCCATGTTCGTCTTCAACTTCGCGTTCAACGACGTCGGACACTGACCGGCCCGCCCCGGCCCCGCGCCGGGGCGGCCTGGAATCCGGGAGTCCGAGGAACAGCAGAACCCAAGGACCCAGGGACCCAGGGAGGAACGCCATGCTGGACATCGCCGCGGAACTCCACCGGTGGTGCGTGCAGGGACGTGACTTCGCCGTGGCCACCGTGACGTCCACCAGCGGCAGCGCCCCCCGGGAGGTGGGCGCCGCCCTGGCCGTAGACAGCGAGGGCACGGCCATCGGCTCGGTCTCCGGCGGCTGCGTGGAGGGCGCGGTCTACGAACTCTGTCAGCAGGCGCTCGCCACCTGCGAGCCCGCCACACAGCGCTTCGGCTACGGCGACGACGACGCGTTCGCGGTCGGTCTGACCTGCGGCGGCATCATCGACGTCCTCGTCACCCCGGTCCGTGCCGGTGCCCTGCGGGAGGCGGCGGGCGACGAGGCGGCCGACCCCCCGCCGGCCTCGTCGGTGTCGGCCGCCCGCACCCTCGTCCAGGCGCTGGCCGCGGCCGCCGACGGGACCGCCACCGCCGTCGTACGCGTCGTCAACGGTCCCGCCGAACTGCGCCGCCGCGCACTGCACGTCCGAGGGGACGGCACCCTCGGCGGTACCCTCGGCGGCGCCACCGGCCTCGACCTGGCCGCCGCCGACCAGGCACGCTCACTTCTGGCCACCGGTCGCAGCGCCGTCGTCGAACTCGGCGCGGACGGCGGCCGGTGCGGCGAGCCGGTACGGCTGCTGGTGGAGACCAGCGTGCCGCCGGCCCGCATGCTCGTCTTCGGCGCCATCGACTTCGCCTCCGCCCTCGTGCGGGTCGGCAAGTTCCTCGGCTACCACGTCACGGTCTGCGACGCCCGCCCGGTGTTCGCCACCGCCACCCGCTTCCCCGACGCCGACGAGATCGTGGTGGACTGGCCGCACCACTACCTCGACGGCCAACGCCTCGACGAGCGCGCCGTACTCTGCGTGCTCACCCACGACCACAAGTTCGACCTGCCGCTGCTGGAGCGGGCGCTGCGACTGCCGGTGGCCTATGTCGGCGCGATGGGTTCCCGCCGCACCCACGAGGACCGGCTGCACCGACTGCGCACGGCGGGACTCACCGAAGACGAACTCGCCCGGCTGCGCTCACCCATCGGCCTCGACCTGGGGGCGCGCTCCCCGGAGGAGACGGCGCTGTCCATCGCCGCCGAGATCGTCGCCGACCGGCACGGCGGCAGCGGCCGACCGCTCAGCGGCACGCGCGCGCCCATCCATCGCGACCGCCCCGCGGCCCGGATGCCCGGCGACTGACCGGCCCCGGGGTGCCCGGCGGACAGACCCTGGCTAGAGCGCGTTGCGGTTGCCGGTGCTCACCGGCTCGGTCGCCGTGTTGCCGCGCTCGGCGGCCGTCCGCACCTGCTCGGCGGTCAGCGCGTAGCCGGTGTCCGGGTCGCTCACCGAACGGGCGAAGATCACCCCGTACACCTCGCCACCGGTGGTCAGCAGCGGGCCGCCGCTGTTGCCGGGGCGCACCAGACCGCGCAGCGGGTGGATGTCACGCGTGACCACGCTCGACCCGTAGATGTCCTGCCCTCGCGCCGTGGTGCGGCCGGCCACCGTGGCGGCCCGTAGGTCAAGACCGCCGTTCTGCGGATAGCCCGCCACCACCGCCGCGTCGCCGCGGCTCGCCGGACCGGCGAACGGCAGCGTGGGCGCGTCCAGGTCCGGCACCCGCAGTACCGCCACGTCGATGTTCGCGTCGAAGTAGACCACCGTCGCCCGGTAGCGCGGCCCGACGCCGCCCACCCGCACGGTCGGCTCGCTCACCCCCGCGACGACGTGCGCGTTGGTCATCACCCGGCGCTCGGCGTAGACGAAGCCGCTGCCCTCCTGGCCCTGGCGCCGGCCGTCCACGGCCGCCACCCCCTCCACCTTGACGGTGCTGCGCTGCGCCGCCGTGACCGCCGCCGCGGTCACCGAGTCGCCGGACGGCTCGGCGACCTCCGCGACCGACTCCCGCTCGAACGGGTTGAACACCTGCGGGAACCCGGCCGTCGTCAACGCGTTGGTGGCCCGGCTGAACCAGGTCGGCGCCTGCTCGGGCAGCCGGTCGTCGACCGCGCGCAGCACCGACGAGCCCCGGATCGCCTGGCTCACCTCCGGAGAGGGCGAGGAGACCAGCGCGCTCGCCGCCACCCATGCGACCAGCAGCACCGCCAGGACGTTGGCCAGTGCCCCGCCCACGCCGTCCAGCCAGCGCACCGGGGGCGCCCAGTGCAGCGACTGCCGCAGCCGCCAGCCGAGCCGGGCGGCCAGCGCCTGCCCGGCGCCCGCCGGTACCAGCACGGTCAGCAACGCCACCAGGAAGGCCATCGTGGTGCCGCGCTCGACCAGCCCCAGGGTGAACGGCAGCAGCCACACGCCGATGACCGCGCCGCCCACAAAACCCGCGAGCGACACCGCCCCGGCGACCAGGCCGCGGCGGTAGCCGGACACCGCGAACGACGCGGCGGCGAGGAGGAGCACGACGTCGAGCAGGTTCACCTTTGTGGTCCCTTTCCGCAGACATTCCCCCGAAGCCCCGCGAGGCGGGTGTTGGTCAACAAGAACGCGGGTCGACCATGTCCGGTTCCCGGCTGTGCGATGTCTCATGCCCCCTTGTCGAAAGGTGAGCGCCCACGAGTGCCGTGCCGTACGCCCCCGGCCTCACTCGTACACCCTCAGCTCCACGAGCACCGCCAGGTGGTCGCTGCCCGCCAACGGCAGGAAGCGCGCCCGTACCGGCACCAGACGCTCGCTGACCAGCACGTGGTCGATCTGTGCCCCCACCCGGGGTGCGAGCGGTACCGGCCAGGTGGCGGTACGGGAGCGGCCGGCCAGACGGGCGGCGTCCCGCATCCCGGTGTCGACGATCGCTCGGAAGGCGGCGTGGTCCTGGGTGGCGTTGAAGTCGCCGGCGATGATCGTCCGCTCCCCGCCGCGGCGGGCGGCGAACGTCCGCAGCGCCGCCA
Organism: Streptomyces alkaliterrae; assembly: GCF_007097205.2. Taxonomy (GTDB): domain Bacteria; phylum Actinomycetota; class Actinomycetes; order Streptomycetales; family Streptomycetaceae; genus Streptomyces; species Streptomyces alkaliterrae. Next base: position 382 of record NZ_VJYK02000368.1, on the reverse strand, counting down.
GCTCCCGCCGCCAGACCTCCAGCCGCAACGGCTCGGGCGGCATCGGATGGGCGACCTGGAAGCGCACGGGCAGCCCGCGCACGTCGGCGACCGCGCCGGGCATCGAGAGCGTCCCGGGTACCCGGGGGCGGGCGCTGAGCGGGTACGTGCTGAGGATCGCCGACCCTTCGGCGGCCCCGTCGCCCGCGAACACCTGGTAGGGGTGGCCGTCACGGACGGCCGAGCCGCGCAGCCGCCGCGCGCACTCCGCGTCGCACTCCTGCACGGAGACCAGATGCGGGCGCTCCTGACGCAGCGCCGCGAGCAGCGCGTCGAGCGCCTGCCCCTGCCGCAGGTTGGCGGTCAACACCCTGATCTGGGCGGGGGGTTCGGGGTCGGGGAG
>NZ_VJYK02000367.1 GCF_007097205.2 Streptomyces alkaliterrae | reverse complement strand
ATAAGAGACAGGTGGGCGGAGGAGCCGTGGCGGGCGGCGGGGTCGCCACCCGGCCGGCGGCGGCCAGCCGCCGCACGTCCACCAGGGTGTGGAAGGCGGGTCGGCCCAGCTGGCGGGCGATCGCGTACGGCGTGCGCGTCCCGTCCGCGAGTTCGAGCACGTCCCGCTGACGGCGCGGCACCCGGACCCGCCCCGGCCCGTTCGGCGGCTCGGGAAGCCGCCGCACCGGCGAGGTGTCGACCGCCGGGTGCGGCCACAGCCGGTCCAGCAGCCGCCGCCGACGCCGCACCTCCCGCTCCACGAGGCCCGCCGACACCGCCCGGATCGGCCCCAGCCAGTGCCCGGCGCCAGGCCGGAACCTGACCTTCCTGACCTTCCCCGGCGAGGCGTCGAGCACGAAGAACGCCGCGTCGAAGAGCGCGCAGAGGTGGCAGATCTCCAGTTCGCCGCGGGAGAGCCGGCCGCTGTCGACGAGCCGGCGGGCGAGGCCGCCGCGCGCGCCGCCGTCCCGTACCGCCTGCTGCCAGCAGTCCGCCGCCAACCGGCCGTCGCGGGCGAGCAGTTCGTCCAGCCCGGGGGCGGCCGTGGACTCCGCGTGCACCACCTCGCCGTCGGCCAGGTAGACCGCGCCGACGTCGCTGTAGAGCACACCCGTCGCCCGGTCCGCCGCGAGCCGGCGCAGGCTGGGCATCCCCTCGGTTGTCGTGTCCCCGTCCGTGAGCGTTGTCATGCCAACACCAGCCGTTCGGCCATGGCCCGCAGTCGCAGCCGGGCCAGCGCGAGGTTGCCTTCGTCCCGATCCAGCCAGAGGTGGATGAAGACCGTGCTGTCGATGCCGGTCTCGACGAACCGCAGCAGGTGGTAGCCGTTGCGGGCGCTGACGATCACGTCCTCGACACCCGGGTCGTCGTCCGGACCGCCCTCGCCGAACGACGGCTGCTCGGCCGCCATCCTGGCCAGTTCGGCGGTCTCCGCCGCCGATGCCTCGTGGTCCCCGGCCGGCGACTCGCCGACGGTGCCCAGCGCGAGACCACTCGTCCAGTCGACCACGGCGGCGCCGCGCGCACCGGGCAGGACCATGGCCTCGAGCAGGCACTCGTCGATTCCGGGCACGCCAGATCTCCTCCCTCACCGGCCCCACCTCGGCGCCGGTGAGCAAGAAGTTACGCAACGTGGCGCCGATGTGGGTGAGTTCGGGGGTTTCACCGCGAACAGCCGGTGGAAGTACTACGCTTCGCCGCGCACATCCACGGGGCACTTGCCCCGCGCATACCGCTCGGCGACAAGAGGGTCGGAGGGCCCAGGCGGCGGGGGTGGTTGCTCACCGGCCGCCCGCAGGGCCGCCACCAGCCGCTCGCGGGCCGCCAGTTGCTCCGCGATGCGCGCGTCGAGCACCGCCAGCCGCCGCCGGGCGACCTCGAGGCCCGCCGGTGCCGGCGGCGCCGCCGCGACGTCCCCGTCGAGGCACGGCAGGAACTCGCGTACGTCCTCCAACGTGAGCCCGGCCGCGAGCAGACGGCGGATGTTGCGCACACGGACCACCGCGCCACCGTTGTACACCCGGTAGCCGTTGGCCGCCCGCTCGCTGCCGAGCAGCCCGGCCGCCTCGTAGTGCCGAAGCGCACGCACCGACGCGCCCGTCTCCGCAGCCAGCTGACCGATCCGCACGGTCCGTCCCCACTTCCGGTCGTGTCCGCGCGCGACAGGGGCGCGCGGCGGGCACCACGCGCCCACGCGTGCTCCGCGGTGGCGCCGCTCAGGCGATCACCGCGCCACCGTCCACCGGCAGGACCACCCCGGTCACAAAGCCGGCCCCCGGCTCACACAGCCGGGTCACCGCCCAGGCGACCTCCTCGGCGTCACCGATCCGCCCGAGCGGAGTGTGCGCGAGCTGCCACCGGCGCACCGCCGCAAGCTCCGCCGGCGACATCCCCGAATGCTCCCCGATCGGCGTCTCCACCGCCCCAGGCGCCACCGCCACCACGCGCACCCCGCGCGGCGCCAACTCGACCGCCCAGCTCCGTGTCAGCACCTCCAGCGCGCTCTTGGAGGCGGCGTAGGCGGCGTTCCCCGGCCAGGCCCGCCGGCCCACCGACGTCGTGATGTTGACGACCACACCGCCGGCCGCCTCCAGCGCCGGCAGCGCGGCCTGCGTCAACAGCGCGGGGGCAACCAGGTTCGTCCGGAACTGGTTCCCGAGCCCGGCCGCCGTCAGCGTGCCGAGCCCTTCCCGTACGACGATCCCGGCGTTGTTCACCAGCACGTCGAGTCGGCCGTGGCGCTCCAGCACTGCCCGCACGACACGTTCCGGCTCACCGTCGCCGGTGAGATCCGCCACCAGCACGTCGATGCCGGGCTCGCCGGCCGTGTCGTGCAGCGGCTCCGGGCGGCGGCCCGTCACGACCACCCGGGCACCCTCACGGGCGAACGCCCGCGCCGTCGCCCGACCGATCCCCGAACCACCGCCGGTCACCAGCACCGTACGCCTGAAGTCGTCCGTCTTCTCCATGCCGACGAGCGTCCGACCCTGACACCGACGTCAGGGTCAAGCCGGGCCGTCGACGGCGGGTCAAGGGCCGTCGACGGCGGCGGCGCCGGTCTCCGGCACGGCTACTCGCGGCCCTTGTGCAGCCCCAGCGGCGCGGCGATCTCGGCCGCCATCACCTCGCCGGCCTCCCGCTCCAGCTCACCGTCGTCGGTGACGGCGTCGCTGTCCGTGTCCAGGCCGTCCAGCTCCGCCAGCGGCGTGTTCAGCCGCACGTGCGCCACCAGCGACTGCAGCGCGCGCAGCGCCGCCGACGCCGTCGGACCCCAGTTGGAGAGGTAGGAGAACTGCCACCACCACAGCGCCTCCGACACCCGGCCGGCCCGGTAGTGCGCCATGCCGTGGCGCAGGTCGGTCAGCACGTCGGCGAGGTCGTCGGAGATACGGCAGGCCACCGGCGTACTGCGCGGCACGTACGGGTCGAAGACCTCGGAGTAGACGTCCACCGGTTCGAGCAGCCGCCCGAGCCGCTCCCGCAGCTCGTCGACGTCCGCCTCCGGACCGATGTCCGGCTCGTAGCGCTCCTCCGGCACGATGTCCTCGTGCGCGCCCAACCTGCCTCCGGCCAAAAGGAGTTGGGACACCTCAAGCAGCAGGTACGGGACGGCGCTGTCCGGTTCGTCGCCCTTGGCGACCTCGGTCACGGCGAGGATGAAGCTCTCGACCTGATCCGCGATCTGCACGGCGAAGTCGTCAGGACTGGCCGTGCTCACGTGGCGGACACCGCCCTGCTCGGCGAGCACGCCCGCGTCCTCGATGGCGGTCCCGGTGTCGGTCTCAGACATCAAGCAACCTTCTCCCCTCGAAGGCACGGCCCAGCGTGACCTCATCGGCGTACTCCAAGTCTCCCCCGACAGGGAGACCACTGGCCAGCCGTGTGACCTTCAAACCCATCGCGGACACCATGCGGGCCAGGTACGTGGCCGTCGCCTCACCCTCCAGATTCGGGTCGGTGGCCAGGATCAGCTCGGTGACCGCGCCGTCCGCCAGCCGCGACAGCAGCTCCCGTATCCGCAGATCCTCCGGCCCCACGCCCTCGATCGGGCTGATCGCGCCGCCGAGCACGTGGTAGCGCCCCCGGAACTCACGCGTCCGCTCGATCGCGACGACGTCCTTCGACTCCTCCACCACGCAGATCACCGTCGCGTCGCGCCTCGGGTCCAGGCACACCCGGCACTGCTCCTCCTGCGCCACGTTGCCGCAGACCGAGCAGAACCTGACCTTCGCCTTCACCTCTGTCAGCACGTGCGCGAGGCGCCGCACGTCCGTCGGATCGGCCTGGAGGACGTGGAAGGCGATGCGCTGCGCGCTCTTCGGGCCGATGCCCGGCAGCCTGCCCAACTCGTCGATGAGGTCCTGGACCACACCCTCGTACATGACCGCCGACTCCTTCTCCTGCCGTACCCAAAACGCCGGACGTCACCCACGCCCGCCCGGCGGCGGGCCGCCGCACCCGGCGGACGGCCCCGGCCCGCCGAACGGGGACGGGCGACCCGGGCGGCCCTCAGAAGGGCAGCCCCGGCATGCTGCCGCTCAGACCCTGCGCCAACGGACCCAGCTTCTCCTGCTGAAGCCGCTGCGCCGCCGCGTTCGCGTCCCGGACGGCGGCCAGGACAAGATCCGCCAGCGTCTCGGTGTCCTCCGGGTCGACCGCCTTCGGGTCGATCTCCAGGCCCTTCAGCTCACCGGAACCCGTCACCGTGGCCTTCACCAGGCCACCGCCCGACGAGCCCTCCACCGGCGTCTCGGCGAGCTCCTGCTGAGCCGCCGCGAGGTCCTGCTGCATCTTCTGCGCCTGCTGCAGCAACTGCTGCATGTCGGGCTGCCCACCACCGGGAAACACGGCTCGCTCGCTCCTGAACTCGGGATCATCGTCCACGGCGGCCCGACCCGGCGCGACCCACACACCCGCCGAGCACCCCGGCGGGGCGCGCCCCGAGGGAGCCACCGAACCCGAGCCTACGTGGTTCGCGACGCCCTCGGGCGCTCACTCGTGGTTGATCTCCTCGATGACCGTGGCGCCCAGCTCGCGGATGATCAGGTCGTGTCCGGACAGCGCGGACTCGTCCAGGTCGGGGTCGTCCTCCTCCGGGATGTCGTCCTCGACCGACACCACCGGTCGAGGCGCGAACTCCGCTTCCCTCTCCGGCCTGGACGCCGCCACCTCCCCGGCACCGCCCACGGCGGCGCCACCACCCGTCCCACCGTGGCCACCGACCGCACCGGCCCCGCCGCCGACCGGCCCGGAAGCCGCGCCCCGCGGACCGCCACCCGGGGCGCCGTACGCCGAATCCCCACCGCCGTACGCCGACGCCCCACCGGGCGCGCCGCCACCGCCCGGCACCGCACCTCCAGGCGCACCGCCGGACGCACCACCGGACGCACCGCCGCCCGACGCGCCGTACCCCGACG
>NZ_VJYK02000366.1 GCF_007097205.2 Streptomyces alkaliterrae | reverse complement strand
CCCCCGGTGACACCCGTCCCCCGGCCTGTTCTCCCCGGCGGCGCTTCCCGCAAAGGAAAGTCCTATGAGCACGCCGAGTACGGCCACATCCGACAAGCCGAGCACCGGATCTAAGGTCATGGCTGTCGCCCAGCGCATCGGGCGCAGCCTCATGCTCCCGATCGCGACGCTCCCCGCCGCCGCCCTCATGGTGCGGCTGGGCCACACCGACATGCTGGGCCGGGAGAACTTCCCCGCCTTCCTCCAGCGCCTGGCCGAGTTCATGGCCGCCGCCGGTGGCGCCCTGCTCGACAACATGCCGCTGCTGTTCGCGGTCGGCATCGCCGTCGGCTTCGCCAAGAAGGCCGACGGCTCGACCGGCCTCGCGGCCGTCGTCGGCTACCTGGCCTTCGCCAACGTCCTCAAGGCGTTCAAGGACGAAAGCCTGCCGAAGGTCGCCACCGTCGTCGACGGTGAGATCGTGCACGTCGCGCCGCCGGTCAACGCCGGTGTGCTCGGCGGTGTCGTGATGGGCATCGTCGTCGCGCTGCTCTACCAGCGGTACCACCGCAAGAAGCTGCCGGACTGGCTGGGCTTCTTCGGCGGCCGCCGCCTGGTCCCGATCCTCTCGGCCTTCGCCGGTCTGGGCATCGGTATCGTCTTCGGCTACATCTGGCCCGTCCTCGGCACCGGTCTGCACAACTTCGGCACCTGGCTGGTCGGCTCCGGCGCGGTGGGCGCGGGCGTCTTCGGCGTCGCCAACCGGGCGCTCATCCCGGTCGGCATGCACCACCTGCTGAACTCCTTCCCGTGGTTCCAGGCCGGCGAGTACAACGGCAAGAGCGGCGACATCGCCCGCTTCCTGGAGGGCGACCCGACCGCCGGCCAGTTCATGACCGGCTTCTTCCCGATCATGATGTTCGCGCTGCCGGCCGCCTGCCTGGCGATCTACCACTGCGCCCGCCCGGAGCGCCGCGCGGTCGTCGGCGGCATGATGTTCTCGCTCGCGCTGACCTCGTTCGTCACCGGCGTCACCGAGCCGATCGAGTTCACCTTCATGTTCATCGCCCCGGTCCTGTACGCGATCCACGCCATCCTGACCGGTGTGTCCATGGCGCTGACCTGGGCGCTCGGCATGCGCGACGGCTTCGGCTTCTCCGCCGGCGCCATCGACTACCTGCTGAACTTCGGCATCGCGTCCAAGCCACTGGGCATCGTCCTGGTCGGCCTGTGCTTCGCGGTGGTCTACTACGCCCTGTTCCGCTTCGCGATCACCAAGTTCAACCTGCCGACCCCGGGCCGGGAGCCCGAGGAGGAGGCCGCGGAGATGGAGAAGGAGAACTACAAGGCCTGACCGACCGAACACACCGGTGGCCCGGAGCGTCGGACGCTCCGGGCCACCGGTGTGTTCGCTGCCGGAGCCCTGTCAGAACTCGTAGACCGCGCCGGCGTGCGCCAGCTCCACCGGGCCCGCGTACGCCGCCCGGGCGTCCCGCAGGTTGACCTGCGGGTCCGTCCACGGCGGTACGTGGGTGAGCACCAGCCGGCCCACCCCGGCGGCCTTGGCCGCCTCCCCCGCCTGGAGCCCGTTGAGGTGCAGCCCGGGGATGTCCTCCTTGCCGTGCACGAACGACGCCTCGCACAGGAAGAGGTCGGCGCCGGCGGCCAGCCGGTCCAGGCCCGCGCACGGGCCGGTGTCCCCGGAGTAGGTGAGCACCGAGCCCTCGTGCTCGACACGGAAGCCGTACGCCTCGACCGGGTGGTCCACCGCCTCGGCGAGCACCCGGAACGGGCCGGCGTCGAACTCCTGCCCCGACCGCAGCGTGCGGAAGTCGAAGACCTCGCTCATCGAGCGCTCGCTGGGCGTGTCGGCGTACGCGGTGGTCAGCCGCTGCTCGGTGCCGGTCGGGCCGTAGACCGGGATCGGCTCGCAGCGCCCGCCGTCGAAGCGGTAGTAGCGCGCCACGAAGTAGGCGCACATGTCGATGCAGTGGTCCGCGTGCAGATGGCTCAGCACGATGGCGTCCAGGTCGTACAGCCCGATGTGGCGCTGCAGCTCGCCGAGCGCGCCGTTGCCCATGTCCAGCAGCAGCCGGTAGCCGTCGGCCTCCACGAGGTAACTCGAGCAGGCCGAGTCCGGGGACGGGAACGAGCCCGAGCAGCCGACGACGGTGAGCTTCATTGGGGTGGGAACCTCCGCACAGCCCGGCAAAGGAGAGGGTTTCCTGAGAGTAAGGGCCGTCGGGCGCCGTGACTGCTTCCGTCGCGCTTGTGTGGGCGGAATCACCAGTGCGGGGTACCGTCGTGGCACGGGGTCGCAGCGGTTGTGCAGCGGTCGTTCGGAGGAACCTGGTGGATACGTCCTGGTGGCTCGCCGTCGCCGCGGCCGTGGTGCTGATCGCGGTGGCCGCCCTGGCGGACCACCGCGGCCGCAGGCCGGCGCGTCGCCGCCCGGTGCCCCACGGACGGCTCGGACCCGCGCCACCGGGGCCCCTGCCGCAGCCCAGGCCCGGTGAGGTCTGGTGGGCGCGGACCCCCTACCGCGACCGGCCGGGTACGACCGTTCGGCGCTGTGTCGTGCTGAGCGCCCGGGAGGAGACCGTGGTGGTCGCCGAGATCTCCGCCCGCCGCCCGGAGCCGCCGCGCCCGGAGGTGGTGCTGCTGCCGCAGGGCACGGTGGACGACAGCCGCGGCATGCCGCTCTATCTGGAGACGGACGCGCTGGTGGAGCTGCCGGTGTGGGACTTCCGCCGCCGCTGCGGCCGGGTCTCCGAGGGGATGTGGCGGACGATCCGCAAGGTCGCCGGCTGACGCCGGGCGGCGGTGACGCGTCGGGGCCCGGCCGCCGCGCGGTCCGGGCCCCGACGGAGTCGGCCGGTCAGGCCCAGAGCTGGCCCTGGAGGCGTTCGACGGCGGCCTCGGTGGACTCGGCCGTGTAGATGCCGGTCGACATGTACTTCCAGCCGCCGTCGGCGACGACAAAGACGATGTCGGCGTCCTCCCCGGCCGCGAGCGCCCTGCGGCCCACGCCGATCGCCGCGTGCAGCGCCGCCCCGGTGGAGACACCGGCGAAGATGCCCTCCTCGGACAGCAGCTCGCGGGTGCGCCGGACGGCGTCCTCGGAGCCCACGGAGAAGCGGGAGCTGAGCACGGTCTCGTCGTACAGCTCGGGCACGAAGCCCTCGTCGAGGTTGCGCAGCCCGTAGACGAGGTCGTCGTAGCGGGGTTCGGCGGCGACGATCCGCACGTCGGGGCGGTGCTCGCGCAGATAGCGGCCGGCGCCCATCAGCGTGCCGGTGGTGCCGAGCCCGGCGACGAAGTGGGTGACCGAGGGCAGGTCGGCCAGGATCTCCGGGCCGGTGGTGGCGTAGTGCGCGCCGGCGTTGGCCTCGTTCCCGTACTGGTAGAGCATCACCCAGTCCGGCTGCTCGGCGGCCAGCTCCTTGGCCACGCGCACGGCCGTGTTGGAGCCGCCCGCCGCCGGCGAGGAGATGATCTCCGCGCCCCACATGGCGAGCAGGTCGCGCCGCTCCTGGCTGGTGTTCTCCGGCATCACGCAGACGATGCGGTAGCCCTTGAGCCGCGCCGCCATGGCCAGGGAGATGCCGGTGTTGCCGCTGGTGGGCTCCAGGATCGTGCAGCCGGGGGTGAGCCGGCCGTCCTTCTCCGCCTGCTCGATCATGTGCAGGGCGGGCCGGTCCTTGATCGAGCCGGTCGGGTTGCGGTCCTCCAGCTTCGCCCAGACGCGGACGTTCTCGGCGGGCGAGAGCCGGGGGAGGCGGACCAGCGGCGTGTTGCCGACGGCGGCCAGCGGGGAGTCGTAGCGCATCAGCGCGCGCCCCCGGCGACGGCCGGGAGGATGGTCACGCTGTCGCCGGCGGTCAGCTTGGTGTTGATGCCGTCGAGGAACCGCACGTCCTCGTCGTTGAGGTACACGTTGACGAAGCGTCGCAGCTCACCGCCGTCGACCAGGCGCTCGTGGATGCCACCGTGCCGGCTCTCGAGGTCGGTGAACAGCTCGGCGAGCGTGCCCCCGCTGCCCTGGACGGCCTTCTCGCCGTCGGTGTAGGTGCGGAGGATGGTCGGGATGCGGACCTCGATGGCCATGGGTGTGCTCCTGGTTGTCTGTGGTGGTGGCGCGGGGCGGCCGGCGGATGGACGCGGCCCGGGTGTGGCGGCGGATGGGTACAGCGCGGTGGGGCGGGTGCGCCCGTCGAACGCGGCTCAACACATGGCGCTGGAGAGGCGGCACAGGTCGACGTGCAGGCGCGCGACGAGGAGAGCGCCCCCCGGGGCCCCCTCACCGACTGTGCTCGCGTGGCTCACGTCGTGCATAACCATGGGCTCATCGTATCGATTCCCGGGGCTCGAACAGGCCCCCGGTGTCAGCATCCGGACGTTTCCGTCTCAGGAAGCGTACGAATCGACAATACGGACGTCCTCCTCGGTGATCTGACCATCCACGATACGGAACGAACGGAAGGAAAACGGGCCCTCTCCGTTGCCGCACTCGGCCGTGGAGACCAGCACGTAGTGGGCGCCGGGCTCGTTGGCGTAGGAGACGTCGGTGCGCGACGGATACGCCTCGGTGGCGGTGTGCGAGTGGTAGATGACCACGGGCTCCTCGTCCCGGTCGTCCATGTCGCGGTAGAGACGCAGCAGGTCGGTGGAGTCGAACTCGTAGAAGGTGGGCGAGCGGGCCGCGTTGAGCATCGGGATGAAGCGCTCGGGCCGGCCCTGCCCGACCGGCCCGGCGACCACGCCGCACGCCTCGTCCGGGTGGTCGGCCCTGGCGTGGGCGACGATCTTGTCGTGCAGCTCGCGGGTGATGGTCAGCATGGACGCAACGATAAGTCGGCTTCCGCCGAGTACGGCCGTCGAGGGGGGAGATTCCGCGATGCGGACGATCTTCGTCCCGTATGCCGGGACGGGGATCATTCCCCTCCCCGCCCCTTCCCGAAACCGGGGCTCCGCCCCGGAC